>JANMSE010000477.1:0-14418 GCA_031389045.1 Deltaproteobacteria bacterium
GCAAGCGATGGCCGATCTGGATGGCGGTGCGGTGTTTCTCAAAGGGCGACCGGACTCAAACGGCAAAGTCGGCGCGATCGGCTTCTGCTCTGGCGGGCGCTACACCTTGATGTTCGGCTGCACGAGTAAGAACCTCGACGCGGCGGCGGATTCAGCGGGTGGGTTCATTATTCAGGATGAGCATACGCCGCAACGACCCGTATCGCCCATTGATATGGTGCCGAATCTGTCGTGTCCGTTGTTGGGGCTGTTTGGCGAAGAGGACCCGAACCCGTCCCCAGCCCATGCCGACCGGCTCAAAGCGGAACTGGATAAGCACAAGAAGACCTACGAGTTCCGCATGTATCCAAACGCGGGGCATGCGTTCTTCGCGGATTACCGACCAACGTATCGCGCCGTCGCCGCGCAGGACATGTGGCATCGCGTGCTGACGTTCTACGGCAAGTATCTCAAGACGGCGTAAGCCAGACTCCTAAGCCACAGCCCCGACGCCGTTCCACCTGACCGCCGCCCGCTTGCGGTTGAGCGTGAACCCGAAAGACTGCGATTGGGCGGCTCGCGGTGAGATCGGACGTAAGGCCGGCTTGGCGAATGACGGTCTTCCGCGTTACGTTTTCCTTCTATGAAAATCCAGCGAGTCGATGTTGATGCTGTCGTCATCGGTGGGGGCTTCGACAAGGTTAATAGTATGGTGCCTACGCTGAATATCGGAGGTTTCCAAATGAGTGAACTTGAGCAACTCGAACAACAGGTTTTACAGCTTTCGCCCGATGACTTGGCCAAGTTCCGCGCGTGGTTTATCGAACTGGATTATCAGTTTTGGGATAAACAGATTGAGGCCGACGTCGCGGCTGGAAAGCTCGACCGGCTTATTGCCGACGCCCGGGCTGAGTTCAAGGCTGGGAAGGCACGAGAACTGTGAAGCACTTTGCCTCCTCAAAGTTTTGGACGCTCTATCGGGCGCTACCAGAAGACGTGCGTGAACTCGCCGATAAAAACTATCAATTGTTAAAGAGTACTCCACGCCATCCCTCGTTGCACTTCAAGAAAATTGGGGAGTTGTGGTCAGTGCGAGTTAGCAACCACTACCGCGCCTTGGGAGTTCCCGAAGAAGGTGATATCAACTGGATCTGGATTGGCACTCATGCTGAGTACGATAAGATCATCGCCTAACCCCTGGCCGTCTCACCTTGCGCGCCACCTCACGCCATCTGTTCCTGTTCGAGCCGCCGTTGCGCTTGTAAGCGCGCCACCTGACCAGCGACCACCCGCACCTTGCGTGGAGCCGCGCACCAGATACACATCAAAGAAAGCAGGCTCATCACGATTCCCATAACAAAGGCTAACTGGTAGTTTCCCATGCGATCATACAACGCGCCGGTCACCCACGGCCCCGACGCGGCCCCCAGACTCGCGCCCATGCTGAGTACCCCGGAAATCCTGCCGAATTGTTTGCCTTGAAAGAGTTCAAGCTGAATCGCGCTCTGCACCGACGCCATCCCGTACCCCAGCACGCCCTGCGCCAGGATCATCGAATACAACAGGAGCGGCGTGGGATGCCACTGCATCGCCAGCAGCAGCGCGTAACAGAGCGCGAATCCCAGGGCGCTGATGGTCCACACCCACTCGCGGCCAATGCGGTCGGATAGATGCCCCAAGATGATTTGCCCGACACTGCCGGTGAGCCCCACCAACCCCAGCGCATACGCGGCGAGTCCTGGCGCGAAGCCGATGTCTCCCAGATATTTGGTCTGATGTACCTGCACGGCATACCACGCATAGAGGCTCACGAAATACGACAAAAACAGCCACCAGAATCGCGAGGTGCGAATCGCCAGCGCCAGTGTCCAGTCCGTCGCGGCCCACACCGGATCAACCACATTGTCCGCGCGCATGTGCGCGGACGGATTCCACCCGGCGGCCAGGTCGCCATCGGGCGCGAGTCCCAAATCCTCGGGCCGACGGCGCTGTAACAAGAGGTTAGGTGGGATCACGATCACCAAGAGGATCACCGCCAGCGCCCAGCACGCCTGCCGCCAGCCGACCCGGAGGATGTAACTTTGCAACCACGGAAAAAGGATAATGGAGCCAGCGCCAACCCCGGAGAACGCGATGCCGATGGCCAGGCCACGTTTACGCACGAACCAGTAGGGCAAGAACAGCGAGTGCCCAACGTAGCTCATGAAAATCGTCCCGCCGCCGACGAGCACGCCAAGCGTCAGATGAAGATGCCACGGTTGCGAGACATACGTGGCGAGCACCAGACCGGTACTGACCAGTATCGCCCCAAACGGAATCACCAAGCGTGGACCAAAGCGGTCCATCAACATCCCAGTCAACGGCGCGGAGCAGATCGCGGCGATGAACCCGACGGAAAAGGCACCCGCCGTTTGCCCGCGGTCCCAGCCGAACTCCGCGAGGATCGGTGGGAACAACAACGAGAAGGCGGTACGGGTATTCACGCCAATCGCCATTGTGACAAAGGCGACGCCAACCACCACCCAGCCGTAAAAGAACGGCAGGTGCGCGACGGGGGAAGATGGGTGGGTTCGGGATGGGGGTGATACAGAAGACATACGCAACCTATGCTCCAATCTCTTTGTCACGCAGTGTAAAGAGCCGGAGACTACTGGAAGAGGAAGTGATCTTCAAGGTCGCACGAGACGTTCGGATGAATTGTGACGGTTAAATTGGATAATGCCTTTTTGTAGAGACGCTCCGCTGGAGCGTCTCTCCAGAGCATTCGCACTGGGGAATCCCTCTACACCTCCCCAATTACCACCCCCTTCGACGGCAAAGCCCCGTCTTTCCGCTCCATGACCGCCGATACCTTGGGGGCATTCTCCGGCGGGGCGATCCAGTGAATCGTCTGCTGCGGGAACGGAATCTCAATGCCGCGTTCGTCAAAGATTTGTTTGATACGGCGATTGAACTCACGACCAATACGCCATTGGTGGTTCGGACGGGTTTTCAACCGCGCACGAATCACCACCGCGGAGTCATCAAACCGCTCAAGCCCCAGGACTTCCACCGGCTCTAGCATGTCTTTCCCATACTCCATCTCCTTGCGCATCCCGTCGTCAATCTCACGCAGCACGGCGATCACCACATCCACGTTCGTACTGTATGAGACCCCAACATCAAGCACGTAGCGGGAGTAGTCCTTGGTCATGTTTGTTACCGAGTCGATGACACCATTGGGAATCACATGCACGTTGCCAGCTAAATCCCGCAGCGTCACCGCGCGCAAGGTGAACTTCTCCACCTGCCCGCCCGTGCCGTGCACCCGAACCACATCCCCCACCGACAAGCTGTCCTCGAACAGGATGAACAAGCCGTTGATGACATCCTTAATCAACGACTGCGATGCGAAGCCGATGGCGAGACCGAAGATCCCCGCGCCAGCCAACACAGGTCCGGTGGCGATCCCCAGTTGCTCCAGCACAATGAGTGTCGCGGCGAACACCACCCCCGCGCGCAGTAATGTCTGCACCAGTGGGGCCAGCGTCTTGAGTTTGCGTCCCACCTCGCGCCCTTCCCCTTCCGTCGGAGAGGACAACAGGGAATTCGTGATGAAGCTACTCGCGCGAATCACCACGAAGGTGACGCCCACCGTCAGCGCGATCACACTGCCGCGTGTGAGCACTTGCCACAGCGTGGCCGAGGTGAGCACCCACCGCACCGGCACTCCCCACAGCTCCAACAACCCCACCACCGCGGCCAGACTCACGATCCCACGCCCCAACAATGAGAAGGCCGGTCCAAAATACCGCGCGGCTTCAACCTGTTCCTCGGTTACGGACAGGTTCCGCTGGACCGAACCCACCAGCACCCGCGCGCTGGTATTGGCCACCCACGGCAACCCATGCACGAAAAGCAAGCGTACCAGGAACAGCACCGTGAGTGACCAAAATATGCGAAACCACAGGAACTGCGAGGCATACGAGTATCCCGCCACATCAAGCAGGATGAGCGCCACCAGCGCCGTCAGCACCAGCACGTACACGCCCGACCACAGTTGCCACAGCGGGGTGAGTTCCTGTCCCTCCCCACCGCGCATCACCTCGGCGAGCGGTCCATGCCGCCGCCCAATCACCCCGATCAACACGACCACCACGGTCTGAAAGAGGAGGAACAAGAGTCGCGCCAGCGCCTCACTGCCCGCCGCGTTGTCCGCGCTGCCTGGCGTGAGCACCAACACGAACCGCGGCACCAGACAGACAAACGCCGCGAGCGTGGCGATCAAGGAGGTTCTCGCGAACGCCAGACACACCTCCGGGGACAAACGCCAATAGTGCCGCGCCCAGCCTTCGCGCCGGAACACCGCGCGCCCCAGGAGGCCCAACCACAACAGGATGGCCACGAAGCGCAAGGTCAGGACAAAAGGCAGGGTCTCCTGCCCCGGCCCAGTGGACCACGCGGCGGCGTACAACCAGGAGAGGAAGAGCAAGTACACCGGCCAGATCAAGGAGCGCAGCACGATCAGCGTCACCGCCGCCCAGCCCGGCAGCTCCTCGTGTTCGGCACTGTTGGTGAGGAGGGACACGATCATCATGCGCAGTCGCCGATAACTGCGATACGCCAGCCACGGGGTGAAGACTAAAGCGCCCAGCCCCAACAGCAGAATCCCCCACCCCCCTCGCAATAAGACGGACCCGCGCCGCCACTCCTCAAGCGCGAACACCTCCCCACGTTGGACGGACAACACCACTCCCGTGATGCCATTGCGTACGACCTCAAGGTTCAACGGCTCGTTGTTGCGTACCCAGAATAACGTCGTCAGCGCGAAGACCTGGCGCTCGTCGAGCTGCCGTTTATATTCCTGATCGACGGTGAGCAGCTTCGTCAGTTCCTGGACAAGCGTGGCCAGGGTCTGCTGTCGGTCGCGCAAGGCATTCTTTTGTTCCTCGAAAAGGGGCCGCGGGGAGGACGGCACGACACCGGGTTGCTCGGCTTGCCCGGCCTGGGGAGAAGCGTCTTGCGCGGTGGTGGAGGTCAGTTGCGCCAGGCGTTGCTCGGTCGTGTAATCGAACTCATAGAGCGTGTCCTCCAACGTGAAGAGTTGCTCATTGAAGGTGCGGAGTTCCTGGTCCAGTGGCGCCACCAGCGCCGCGTTGTATTGCGCGCGTTCGCGTTGCAAGCGCTCGAACAACACCAGCAACCGTTGCCCAGCGGCCTCGCCCGCCGCGTACTTCTCAATGAGCGCATTGAGGCGGTCACCGAGCTGTTTGGTATGCGCGACTTTGCGTTCATACGCGAGCACCAATTCACTCACCTCGTTGAGCCGCCGTCGCGAGTCCGCCGTTTGCCGACGAATCCCCACTGTTTCGAGTCCCACGCTCAACTGCAACGCCTCGACGGGGTTCAAGGCTTGCTGCATTTTGCGCGTGATGGCGGCTGCTGTCGCGCTGAGCGTCGCTTGTTGCGCCGCGATCTCTTGTCCCAAGGCGGTGGTGATGCTGTCGAGTTCCTGTTCCAAGCGTTGGGCACGCGCTTGGGCGAAACTCAAGAGGACATCTTGCAAGGGCGCGCGTTTGAGGAGCCATTCACGTTCACTGGTTAAAAATGCTCCTCCTTGTTGATGCAGTTCAACCTGGAGTTCCAGCCATTCAAGGCGTGCTTGCTGAAACGTGGTGTCGGCGGATTCCGTTCGTGCCGTCACTAAGGTTTGCTCGGCCTGTGCTTGCTGTTGCGCGTGGTCCGTGAGTTCACGCGGGATGTTGGCCAAGCGCACCTCACCATCGACGGTCTCCTTGATGATGCCCTGAATTTCCTCGAGCGTCATTTGCAATCGCGTCTGATATTCACCGCGCACCTGTTCATCCACCGTGGAAAACTGCCGCACGAGAGTCCGCGTGAGTTCGCGCTGTTTGGCTTCCGTGTCCCGCAGGCGTTGGGGTAATTCCGTCAGGTGCGTTTGGTACTGGGTGCGTTTCTGGGTTTGCTGTTCAATGGCGGTGAGCGTGGCTAGCGTTTGTTCCAACATCGCGCGGAGATCAGCCTGTGCATCTTGTCCGGCCCCAGGAGCACCAAGGGCATCAAGACGCACTTGGACGGCAGCCTTGCGCGTAGTAGCGTGGGGCGCGGAATTTGGTTTTTGTGATGGCGCGACCTCCACGCTGGGAGTGGCGGGAGGAGGCGCGGCGGTCGCAAGCGCTACATCATTCGCGAGCAGCACCAAGAACAGCCGTGACATAACAGTCACGATCTCAACACGAGACGAACACATACGATTTCTCCCAATTGACGTTTCCCAGCCCCACGGAGAGCGGTGGCGGTCTTTCTACTCAAGGGGAGCGTATCATAGGGGGAAATGGGGAAACGGGGAAATGGGGAAACGGAAAAATGGGGAAACGGAAAAATGGGGAAACGGAGAAACGGAGAAACGGGGAAACGGGGAAATGGGGAAATGGGGAAATGGGAGATGAGGAAGTGGTGCGCGAAGCGCTCACTACTGTTCCGCTACTGGCCGCGAAGGTGCGATCCGCACGCCACGTCGCACGGGAAGAGGGGGAGCTGGGCTCCGTCCACATTGCAGATTCCAGTAGGCCCATGAACGCGCATCAAAGATACCTGGCGGCGCGTGGTCGAGAACTTCCCGAAAGTCTTCTATCCCAATAACATCCTGCACTGCCCGCAGGTCTTCGACCGTGCCATACGTCATGACATGCGCGAGAAAGTGCACCGGGTCGGCCAAGGCGTCAGCGGGCTCCTTGAACCACACCACGCGTTGCGCCACGGTCAGCAAAGCCGGGGTTGATGGGAAGGATTTCATGGTGTGTCCCGCGTATCGTCGGGTCGCTTCGTGTACGGTCTCAAGACTGGCAGCTTGGTCACCTCCACCCCCGCGACCGCCGCGGTAAGCCGCTGTCGTACGTCACTTGCCAACATCGGCACATCGTCAAAGTAGCTCAGCGCCTTGAGGGTGATGAGCGGATTGAAGCGACGGCCATAGACCACAGTCCCTGCCGCGAGGGCTGTCGGTAAATCCACCCCATGTTGTAACAGTGCATCAATATCAAGGTAGTCTTTCACCTCGGCGCGCTGCTGAATGACGGCGACCTTGGTTCCGGCCAAATCAAGCAGAGAAGCAACAGGCAGCGTCATTCCTTGCGCGTGCTCACGCGCCGCCACTTGGCCAAGCCCCAAATTCCCAAAAAACGAGAGCAACACTGGACCACCACGGTCAACACGACAGGTTAAAGTGTTGGGAGCGACTTGGATACGTTCGGCATCCTTGAGGTACGGGAGGGATTGCGCGAGATAGTCGGGGTTGAAAGGAGCATTGGAGAAAAAATCGAAATCGACGGACGCGCGATGTCCCAACCGCAGGGCCAGAGCCGTGCCGCCATAGAGAGTGAACATCTCAGGCGTGCTCGCCAGTTCGGGCCAGAACCGTCTTTGCGGTGGCGGGAGCATCGTCAGATTCGGGAGAAACTCCATTTTTTGAGGGTATCGTCCCGCTCTAAACTTGTCCATCTTGATAGACCACGGAGAAGAAGAATCGGAGAATGGACGAGAAGAATGGTGCGCGAAGCGCACCCTACTGACTACTGACTACTTTCCCCAAATGTCTACCATGCCGTCACTTTACGGCGGAAAGTGACGGCATGGATTCTCAGCCGCATTATCCTCGCTTGTTTCAACCGCCACGGAACAGCTTCTTTCGGTGATAAGTGTGGCCCCGGGTGCGCCGCCAAGCGGCCAAAGACTAGAAATTGTCTTCCCAAATCCGCGTGAGATCGAGAACAAACCCTGGTAATTCCGGGTCGCCGGAGAGAGTCGGGGGATTCTCCAAACAGACGACCGCTCCCCCTGGACGATAAACGTGGACGCGGCGCTCAAGTGGGTCAATTAGCCAGCCTACCTGCGCCCCGTTGTTGAGGTACTCCTGCATTTTTTCTTGGACAGTTTTCAGATTGTCAGAAGGCGAGCGCAATTCAATGACAAAGTCAGGACAGAGCGGAAGAAACTTCTTTTTCTGCTCGGCGGTCAACAGCGCTAGGCGGGAGCGCTTCACCCAAGCAACATCTGGGGAACGGGTCGCACGATTGGGGAGAATGAATCCGGTCGACGAATCAAACGGGACCCCGGTTCCTTCTTGGAGAGCCCACAGCGTGAAAAAGGTGCCAAGAAGCATATTTTTGTTCCCAGTTTCTCCTCCGGCTGGTGGCATAATAATTAAGTCCCCTTCCGCTGTGCGTTCGATACGTAGGTCGCGATTGAGCTGACAGAAGTCGAAAAATTCGTCATCGTTCATATCGACAATGGGCCGCAGGTGGACGCGGATGGGTTCCGGCTCTGGCGTGAGGATCGCTACGGTCATAGTTACCTCCCGGCGCGTAATGCGCCATCATTGTGAGCAGTCTCTCACGGTTCTCGGATGCGAGCGGGGTCGCGTCAGTCCAACTCGCCGAACCGCTCCTTGTACCGTGCCAACAGCTCTTCCGCTCGCGCGGCACGCTGACGTTCCTGTTCCGCGCGTTGCCGTTCTTGCTCGGCGCGTTGCCGTTGCTGTTCGGCCAACTCCATCGGTGTCGGAAGAAGGTCTCCCGCCGGAGTCATCCACCGGAGCCACCCGTCACGCACCACTAAATACAGCTCCAGCGATGGGGAATAGACGCGGCCTTCCGT
Organism: Deltaproteobacteria bacterium; assembly: GCA_031389045.1. GTDB lineage: Bacteria > Desulfobacterota > Binatia > Bin18 > Bin18 > JABFSC01. The sequence continues at coordinate 8,635 of JANMSE010000477.1, forward strand.
GTCTGGTTCCACCGGTCGATACCGATTTTTCTCTAACTGATAGCCAAGAAACTCGTGGGAGAGGGGATCGTAGAGATAGTACTCAGGGGTGCGAAAGATACGCTCGTAGATCGTCTTTTTATCCCCCTTATCGATCTCGCGCGTCGTGTCGGACAGTAACTCGATAATGACATCAGGAAAGCGCATGCCCTCTTCCCAGACGATCCAACTTTTGCGCTCCCGGTCCTCGACGTCGAGCACGACAAAGAAATCCGGCCCTCGCACTTTCCAGCGATTACGGGGGTCGTAATAGAGAAACATGTTCCCACCCACGAAGTAATTGGTGCGGGCGGACCAATAGGCTTTCAAGGATTGAATGAGCAGGATCATCTGTTCCTGATGGCGGGGGGTGTCCATGGGCTCTCCATCATCACACGGCAAGTCGTCCTCGGTTGGCAGGTCATCAATGGAGGCGAGGATGTCGGGCTCGGTGATGAGTTCCATGCCGGATGGCGGTTCCAGATTCATACGCGCTCCTTATCACCAGCGAGGTGGGCAATTCGTATTGCAGGGGCAGGAGTAAGCTGGCGGTGAACCAATGTCAAGCAAGACGACTTCCCCTTATTTTTGCCTTTTGATTTTTGCCTTTTGCCCTTTGATTTCCGCCTTCTCTCCAACTTCCCCCAATTGACGCTTCCCGATCCCACGGATAGCAGTGGCCCACCGGTTTCTCTCCCGCTTTCGACCGCGCGTCGCCTGTCCTGGGACGTGCCGAAAGGCTCAGCATAAACGGAATTCAGGAGGCACAACATGAAACTTGGCATTAGCATTGGCTACTCCGGGGGCGAGGTAAAAGTCCCGGTCGATTTCGTTCTGGAAGCGGAACGGCTTGGATATGACTCGGTGTGGACTGCCGAAGCCTACGGCTCCGATGCCGTGACGCCACTGGCCTATCTGGCCGCGAAGACCACGCGCATCAAGTTCGGCACTGGCATCATGCAACTGGCCGGACGTACCCCGGCGATGTGCGCGATGACGATGTCCACACTCGATGCCCTTGCTGGTGGCGGACGGGTGCTGGTCGGGCTTGGGCTCTCTGGGCCGCAAGTGGTCGAGGGGTGGCATGGACAGCCGTATGACAAGCCGATCGCGCGCCTCCGTGACTACGTCAATATCCTGCGCCAAATCTGGGCACGCGAGAAACCGGTCGAACTCGCGGGCCAGGCGTATCAAGTCCCGTTTCGTGGCCCGACGGCAACCGGGTTGGGAAAACCATTGAAGTCGATTCTGCATGGACGGCAGTTGCCGATCTATCTGGCCACCATGCAACCCCACAGCGTGCGCCTGACCGCTGAAATCGCCGATGGCTGGTTGCCAATCTGGTTCTCCCCCCAACGGATGACGATGTTTCGCCCGACTATCGAAGAGGGATTTCAACGCGCGGGAAATGGCAAATCGTGGGAAAATTTTGACATCGCCGCTGGCTGCACTGTTATTCTTGGTGATGATGTCAAAGCCTGCCTGGCGCAGATGAAACCCACGCTAGCGCTCTACGTTGGTGGTATGGGCGCGAAGAACAAGAATTTTCATAACGACATGGTCTCACGCTACGGGTACGGTGATGTCGCCGCGAAAATTCAAGACTTGTATCTCGCGGGTCGTAAGCAAGAAGCGACGGCGTTGGTGCCCGATGAACTGTGCGATGAGATGTCGCTGTGTGGCCCGGAAGCGCGGATTCGCCAGCGCTATACAATGTGGGAAGACTGTGGAGTCTCGACCATGCTGATACAGGCCGGGCAGCCGGAGGCGTATCGGTTGATGGCGGACATTACACGTAAAACGTAAGGCGTAAAACGTAACGAACCTCTTCCCGTCCTATTCTTTTTACGTTTTACGTTTTACGTTTTCTTCTTCACAGTAATTTCGATACGGAGGATTCCCATGCAGTATTCAACCATTCTCTTCGAGGTCAACAACAACGTCGCGCGCATCACCATGAACCGCCCGGAAGCCGCGAACGCGCTCAATATGGACATGGCCAAGGACCTGATGCACGCAGCCTTGCGCTGTAGTGAGGATTCGGCCATTCGCGCCGTGATTCTTACCGGTGCCGGGCGTCTGTTCTCCGGCGGTGGCGATCTCAAGAGTTTCGCCGCACACGGCGAGAACATGCCGTACCATCTGAAAGAAGTGACCACCTATCTGCACGCGGCGGTCTCTCGATTCACGCGCATGGATGCCCCGGTCATCGCCGCGGTCAACGGCACGGCGGGTGGCGCTGGGATGAGCCTGTGCTGTTTTTGTGACCTGGTGCTCGCGGCGGAATCCGCCAAGTTCACGATGGCCTATACTCGTGTAGGGCTGACGCCGGATGGTTCGTCCACCTATTTTCTGCCGCGTATTGTCGGGCTCAAGCGTGCACTCGAACTCACGCTCACGAACCGCCTCCTCACTGCTCAAGAAGCGATGGAATGGGGCATCGTCACCAAAGTCGTTCCCGATGCCAACTTGCAAGCCGAAGCCGACGCGCTCGCCGCGCAATTAGCGACTGGGGCTCCGGGTGCGTTCGGCGGTGTGAAGCGACTGCTGCACAGTGGGTGGAGTGAAACGCTGGAGACGCAGATGGAACTCGAAACGCAAGTCATCGCCGCTCGCGCGCATACCGCCGACGGACGTGAAGGGATCGCGGCCTTCATCGAAAAACGGGCGGCGAAGTTCACGGGGAAGTAACGGGGCATAAAACGTAAATAGGTAAAACGTAACCACCCCTTTCCCGCCTCCCTTTACGTTTTACCTATTTACGCATCACATCCCCGGCGTCACCTTCACCGCGAGGGTTTTCCCCGAAGTCACGCGAGCGGAGCGGGGTCGAAACAGCCCAAGTTTAGCGATCCAGTATTTTTGACTGTAGACGGTGCCCATGCGGTCCACCGTCTCAGTGTCCTTGATAAATTGAGCCGTCCCCTCGAAGACCGGGCCGTCTTTGCGTCCCACCCAGATACGCACGGGGCTGCCACGCTGAATACGCCGCGCTTTGTGGCTCTTTGGTTCGGTCGTGAAATACACCGCCTCGCCGTCGTACATGAACCAAATCTGCGCCGCCGTGCTCCATTCGCCATTGGCGCGCCGGGTCGCCACGTAGATATAACTTTCCGACTTCAGCGCGGCCTTGATCTCGTCAGACAACACGTTTCCTCCTTCGCCAGCAGTGGCCCTGTGAACAGCCATCACACCACATAGCAGGAAGAGGCCCCACGCAATAATCTTCTTGAGTATCTTCTTGTTCACGACATGCTCCCTTTTCTTCCGCTGTTCGTTGCTCTCTCGCACCAGGACTGGTATGTCCCCTGTACATTGCTATCTGGCATCCGTCAAAGGAGGAAAGGCATGAGACGATTACCGCTCGGTGGTCATGCTGCTCACAAGCAGTCACGAAGGGTGAAGACTGTCGGCTTTTTGCTGCACCAGGTAGGCGCGGCGTTTCTTATCGGCGGCCTGTGGGGCTCGCCCCTGTGGGCAGAGGACTCGGCTCTCGTCGCACCGTTTCATCCGTATACACAAGGCCCGCCACGCATTCCCGAACTTGACCCTGGCGTCACGCTGTCTCGTGCCAACGCCCAGCTTGCCAAAGACGTCTTACCCGCCGAGGTGCTCCAGCTTGTTGAGACGGGCGATGTCGAGTTGCTGATTCAGGACGCGACGGACCTGCCCCCACGCGCTTCGTATCTTGAAGCGACCCAACAACACGCACAGGGCGTTTCGTTAAACGACGGCAAGGCGCTGAACAACTACATCGCCGGTGCCCCATTTCCCGTGCTTGATCCCGCCGACCCACAAGCCGGAGAGAAACTCGCTTGGAACCTGCGTTTCCGTGATATGGGCGAGTCGTTTGAGCTGCGCGCCCATCCGCGACAAATCAACACGTCTGGTGGCGTTGAACACAGCAATCGTGGCCGCATGCGCGTGCGATTTGGCATGTATCGTCCCAATCCGGCGGACAACGACCCGCAATGGCAGGCGCAAGGGGTGTATCTCAAGAACTCGTTTGAACTGCTGGCGCCTTCCGACCAGGAAGGGAACATGAACCTGCGCACGTTTTATCAGGATGACAACCGGGCCACCGAACAGTGGCGCTATTCACCAGCGAATCGCCGCACCCGCAAGGATCACGTCAATTTTCTGTCCCCAATCGGCGGCTACTATGAAATGCTTCAGGAAGAACAGCCGCCGTTTTTCTTCCAGGGGTATATCCATGAATACACCTGGGAGTTTCGCGGCGCGCGAGTGATGCTCGTCCCTGGGTTCCTCAAGACGACGGAACTCAGCTTCGGCGGGAAATATAATTGGTATCCCCAGATGCCGTGGGAGCCGCGCCAGGTACTGATACTGGAGGGTACCCCGCGCAATTCCCACCCCTTTGGCAAACGCGTCTTCTTTCTCGATCAGCAGACTTACACACCACTCATGGTGCTGACGTATACGCCCAGCGGGGAGTTTGTCCGGCTGTCCCTCAAGGCACATGCCAATCCTCAGTTTCATCCGGGCAGCAATGGCGTGCCCCTCCCATTGTTAGTCGCCGCTGTCTGGATCAACTACACCAAAGAGCGCGCGACGATCTTTAGCGCGGGCAATTCCATGACCTACAATGTCGATCTCCCAGCCCAACGCTTTGAGCTGATGGAAATTCTGCGGAAAGGGAAGTAGGAGGCGGGGGAAGTTCGGAGTTCGGAGTCGAAGACTGTTCGGAGTTAAAGACTGTTCGGAGTTCGGAGTCACTGAAGGTTCGGAGTTGGGACGTAAGGTTGGTATTCTCCATCTAAAGCCCAACTTCCAACTCTGTCTTTTCCTCCAAGTCTCAAGTCTCAAGTCTCAAGTCTCAAGCCTCCAGTCTCAAGTCTCGATTTTTCGCCTTTTTTTCGTTCCCCCATATTGCCTTGCGTGGGTGCTTGTCCCTAGAATGGCGGCAATCGAGACCTCTGACGCAGGCAGAGGGCGGGGCTGTGGGCGGGGCGATCAAATCCCTGTGTCGGTGGCCGACATATCCTCACGGAGGTGTTGCACCCATGAAGGCACAACGCGCCCTGCCGAAACGAAGAAACCAACCTGCTGCCGTACTCCGGCGACGGGACTCGTTCTCTCCCGAACTACTCCACCATTCCTACCAAATCACCACGTCATCCCTTGGTGAACATTTTGCCGTCATAGATACGTGGCTTGCCGACCACGAGCCCGACGTTTGGCAACAACTCCGCCACGAAGATGACGAACTGTTTCGCCTTCGTGCGCTAGGTGTTTCAACCCGGCGCTATCAAGAGAAGTTGGACACGCTCCAATCGCTGTGTGCGTATGCTGAACGGCTCTATTACGACGCCCAGCCCAACGAACTGAGTCTCCCAGCTTTGTTGCCAGGTGAACCGGTCGCCATCTATTTCACCTTTGACGACGGCTCGGTGGAGAAGGTCTCAGGGCTCAACGAATAGCTCCCCTCCGTCGCTCTCTACATCTTCTCCGACGGTCGGCCACAGATCGCTCGCCGTTTTCTTCGTGCCCGCCAAGTACCGGGTCCCTTGATCGTGGCTCACTTCCTCTGCCAGCAATTCGCTGAGCCCTGTCGCCGTGGTTGCTCCAAATGCCGTCCGCAGGTACTCGGAATACAAATCTACTAATGCGAATTAGGGGTTGAACCAATCCTTGTTTCCTGATGCTAGGTTAGTGAAGCACCACCCGCACTAAGCTGCGGCATCAGGAGGGACAATGGATTGGCAAGAACGGTTAATATCCATCTTTGTGTATGTCAGCAAGCAG
>JANMSE010000480.1:0-16241 GCA_031389045.1 Deltaproteobacteria bacterium
CGGGTGCGGTGGCTGCCCTCGTGCGTGAGGAATACGGCGTGCTTGTCGGCATGGTGCACGGGCGCGTGCAAACGACCCCTCTGGCCGACATCGTCGGCAAGCTGAAACTCATTGACCCCGAGTTGTTCGCGCTGGCGCAGGTGCTAGACCGCTAGACCTTCGGGAGGAGGAAACGGGGAAGGGGAGAAGGGGAGAAGGGGGAAATGAGCGGGATCGTAGGGTGCGCTTTGCGTACCGGTTCCTTGGCGCTCTCGATTTGACGTTCTTACCGTGAGCCGGTAAGACGCCAGGGTATGAAGCTGCTCACACACGTAGGAATCTGGTGCACGACTCTTGTCCTCGCGCTGACCCTGGCCGATGTCGGACAGGCGGCGTCGAAGAAAAAGAAACCCGCGAAATCCACCGCCACGAAAAGCCAAATCCTCACCGATCCCGACGGCCAGCGCTACACGCTCAAACGGTTGGCGAAGAAAGACCTGCGCTATCACAAGCGTGCCGACGGCTCGGTGCGCGTGCTGCCCTATTTTCTCTACCAGCTCGCACGCGAAGATGACAAATATCTCTATGTCAAAGAGTATCTCGCACCCAAGGACGAGGCGGCACTACCCGCCAGTCCCGCGGTACAGCCTGCCGAAGCTCCCCAGCCGGCACCGCTCCCACCTGTCACGCTAGAGGCCGTCAATCGACTGACTCTTACGCCTTTCTCCGATGGTCTCCCCACGCAAGGGCAATGGCGCAACCGGTTCGATGTCGCGGACATCAACGGCGATGGTCATCTCGACATCGTGCATGGACCACCGCGTAAAGGAGGAGGGGGGCCACGTATTTTTCTGGGCGATAGCGCGGGACACTGGCACCCTTGGAAGGAGGCGGTCTATCCCCGCGCGGACTACGACTACGGTGCGGTCGCCGTCGCGGACTTCAACGCGGATACTCATCTCGATTTGGCACTCGCTGCGCATCTCAAGGGACTGACGGTCCTTCTTGGCGATGGCAAAGGGGCGTTTCGCCTTGGGCCCGGACCGGATGTGTTTGAGCCTGACCCGGCAACCCGCTTCACTTCACGGGCGCTGGTCGCACACGACTGGAACCGTGATGGCCAGCCTGATTTGATTGCCCTCGGCGAAGGACCACGCCCCGGCGGCCAAGGTGGGGGCTCGTTTGGGAACGTGGTGTATCTCAACCAGGGCGGTGACCAATGGCGGAAGCAGGTGCTGCCCGCCGGGGACAATAGCTTCGGTGACACCCTAGCCACGGGTGATGTGAACAACGACGGGCAGGCGGATGTCCTCTCGGCCTCTCTCGCCTTCGGCGGCAACAAGCTCGTGCAGTATGGGGGGGGGGACACCGCCCCCACTGAGATCGCGGCGCTGCCACCACGCGCCTATATCTACGCCGTTGCCCTCGCGGATTTCGATAATGATCACCGTGACGATCTCGTGATTGGGGCGCTGAGTCAGGACGGAGAACACTGGTCAGTCCCGCTTACGGTCTTACTCTCGCGTGCCGACGGCACCTGGCAAAGCGTCACGCTCGCGAACAACAATTCCCGCAATGTGATCTCCGCCCTGGCTGCCGGCGATATTGACGGAGATACGCACACCGACGTGGCCGCACTGGATAGCGATGGTACGCTCCGCCTGTTCCTCGGGGATGGCAAAGGTGGGTTCATGGAGGAGCAGTCAGCCGAAGTGCAGGCTCTGGGCGCGGGCTGCCGGGGCTATCATGTGCGGCTCGTTGATCTCAATGCCGACTCCCGCGCCGAAATCATCGCCGCCTTCGCCAGCGAGCCGGTGGTCATCAGCGGGCAGATGGGTTGTCCTGATAACGGACGATTACAGGTATGGACGCCGTCGGCACCGTAGCCCGGAGGGAACGGCGTGGAATCCGGGCGCCAGATGAGACTTTCTCCGCAATAAGGGGCTTGGTCATTTGTCCCTTCTTTGGTACCCGTTCACGGGTTTGGGATGAGGAGCTTCGTCGGGTTCGCAGCCAACGTCCGAGCAGCCCGGAGGGCTTGCAGCAATGAGCCGGGGGTTGAGGAGCGCCAGGCGCGACGACACCCCCGGCTCATGGATCAAGGAATGCGCGCATCCTGAAGGGATGCCAGACCGGCGGCGTTCCCTGCCACCCCTTCAGGGTGGGCGAATTCCTGGGACCCGTGTCCGGGGGTGTCGCTGGCGCTCAACCCCCGGCTAATGTCTCGCACCCCTCCGGGGTGATGGGTGGTGGGTTGATGGGCGAGCAGGGCTTCGCCCGGTTCGTCGCTAACGTCCGCTCATAACTCGTGAACGGGTACTCTGCCCCTGCGGGGCTAAGGAACTCAGGCTTCGTTTCCCAGGGCTGGCGCCCTGGGCTACTCTCTTGCGCTCCTCCGGGGCGAAGGGGGCGCAACAACAAGACGACCAAGATCCGTATTCCAGAATAAAGTCTATTTTGCGCCCTACTCGACACTCAACTGCTGTAACTCCACCGGCACCAGGGCGCACCCCGTGCCAGTCACTGCCAGAGTATACGGTCCGCTCGGCGGGGGGCCGCCTGTCGAGTAGCCATCCACGACGATGAAATAATCGGTTCCCGCCACCGCACCAAGAGTCACCGATTCCGCCGTGCCGCCACGGCCGGTGTCGTCCACGCAGGCGCAGTCCGCCAACGAGCTCGAACAGTTGGCTTGATACACAATCAACGCCAGGTCCTGCGCGCCCGTTGGGTCCATGGTGATGGTCAAGTTACAGTTCGCACTCGTCCGAATGCGCCAGGCCCGGTCCGGACCCGTGCCAGTGCCAGTATAGATGCTCCCGCGCGGTAAGCTCCCTGGGCGACCATCCCCGTTGCAGTTCGTCACTGCGGTACACGTCGGCGCGGCAATGTCGGGGGGCAGATCAAAGTTGTCAGTGGCCCCAACTGTGGTATCCCCGACTGGTCCGTAGGGGAGCACGGGGTCGATTTCAGGAGTCGCCGCGGAACAGATGTCGGCGGGGAGTTGTGGAATGCCCGCGGGGGACGAGGGGTGTTGTGAAAAATAGTCCGCCACCCGTGCCTTGTACGCGGCCAGTTCCTCTGGTGTCATGGTGTCGGCAATTGCCTTCTTGACCACGACTTCCTCCGCCGTGAGGGCGTACGAGATTGATTGCTGCCCCACCATGAACAATACACTCAGCCCCAAGAGCCCCCAATTCCTCCGACTCTTCATCCTCCACCTCCGTTTCAGTAGGTTCGTTGATCGCGGCAATCATAAGCGATAAGCGTAGCGGGTGTCTACGGCGAGTGCGCCCCGGCCCTTGTAATAAATCCAGAACTAGGCATATTCGCTGTGGGTGCGTTCTTGCGGGAGAATTGAGGTAGCAGGCTGGAGACCCTCGGCACCTTCCTCATCCAGTACCTCCATCATCGCTATAACAGTAAGGAGCCTCGCCATGCGAAAGCGTCTTTTGGGACTTTTCCTCTTCGTGCTTGCTCTGTGTCCTCTGCACAGCCGTGCCGAGATTGGCGTGCTCGATAACGTGCCAGCCGCGACCTTGCTGCTGCCCTACTTCGAGGTCGATCTCAGCAACCCTAATGGCGTCACCACGATCTTCTCGGTCAACGCCGCCGACTTCATCGCCTACATGGCGCATGTCACGTTATGGAGCGACCTGGGGGTCCCCACCCAGACGTTCAATATCTATCTGACCGGCTATGACACCCAAACGGTCAATCTACGTGACGTCTTTAATGGGAACTTTCCGGTGACCGCATCCGCTGGCCAAGACCCAACCAACACGATCTCCCCCAAAGGCCCCATCTCGCAAGACATCAATTACGCCTCGTGTTCCGGCCAATTCCCCTACGCCTCCCCATCTCTCACCCCCCTCCAGCTTAGCGACTTACGTAGCTCGCACACCGGTGGTCCTTCGATCCAAACCGGTGGTCGCTGCGTTGGCCGCAGATTGGGCGACAATATCGCCCGTGGCTACGTGACTATTGATACCGTCAACAACTGCACGCTGCGGTTTCCGAGTGACCCTGGATATTTCGTCAGCGGCGGTGCAGGTGATGCCACCAACCAGAACAGTCTCTGGGGCGACTACTTTTTCATCAACCCAAGCCAAAACTTTGCCCAAGGTGAGGCGCTGGTCGCGCTCGAAGCGAGCGCCGCTGATTTTGTCCCGGGCGACTACACCTTTTATGGCCGTCATGTCGGGGGGTTTGCTGTTGATAACCGCGAGCCGCTGGCCACCAACTGGGCCGCACCGTATGCGCAGCACGGTGGTAGCGGGACGAGCACCGATTTGTTGGTGTGGCGCGATCCGACTGTTCCATCACCTTCCTTCGGATTCAACTGCGCACTCCCTGGACCGTCGTTTTTCCCGCTGGGCCACACCGACGTCGTCGCTTTTGATAACGAGGAGAATCCGACGGATATTCCCTTTGGGGGTCTTTCGGATCCGGTGCCGTTTCCAGGAGTGGCTGGGCGGATCACCATCAATGGTCCTGATTTACCGGTCTCCCCACGGTCGGGGTGGATGTATCTCAACCTCAACTGGTCTGTGCCAGGGAGTCCGTTCAACCCAGTGAGCCAATCCTACGTCACGGTCATTCGTAGCAGCCAAGGCCGCTTCAGCGGGGGCCATGCTGGCATTCCACTGGATGATGCGAACAATCCTATTCTCTCCCCCATTCTTCCATAGCCGAGGAGCATTGCGATGAAACGACTCAGTTATTTTTTGATCCTGCTGTTGAGCTTGGTGGCACTCCCGGCGCAGGCGGCCACTCTCGCCGCCACCAAGATCGTCGCCGGTACGTTTTCTCCGGGTGGGACGGTGACCTACACCATCGTCATCACCAACACCGGAACGGCACAGGGCAATAATCCAGGCGACGAGTTCGTTGATAATCTTCCTCCCCAACTCTTTGGAGCCAGCGCGAATGCCTCGAGCGGATCAGTCCTCGTGAGCGGAGGGTTTTTTCCCACGGTTACGTGGAACGGAGCCATTGCCGCGGGCGCAAGCGTGACCATTACCATCACCGCGACAATCGCTTCCGTCAACATCGGGACGACAGTCTCGAACCAAGGGACGGTCAATTACGACGGTGATGGCAATGGCACCAATGAGACACCTGTCCAAACGGATGATCCATCCGTTGCTGGGGCCGCTGATCCGACCGTTTTCACAACCGAGCGCAAAGGCGCGGGCGCTGCCCGCCCGTCCGCCACACTCCTGCTCCCCTATTTCGAGGTGGATCCGGTGCCGAATTTTCCCGCCACTACCTCCACCCCCGGAGCCCCACTCAATACCGTCCTCACTGTCGGGAATGCCAATCCGAGTGCGGTGCTCACCCGAGTCACCGTCTGGACCGATTACGGCATTCCAACGCTGTCGTTTCATCTCTATTTCACCGGCTACGACACTGAGACCATCGACCTACGCCAATTGTTCGACGGCGTGCTGCCCCGTTCAGCCAGTGATGGTCAGGACCCATTTGATAACATCTCTAACCAAGGCCTGCTCTCTCAAGACATCAATTTCGCTTCCTGCACCAGTATCAACAACACTACCCGCCTGCCGTCGGCGGACATCGTCGGCTTGCGCAGAGCGCACTCCGGCTTGTCCTCCTCACTGTTCGGCAACCAGTGCGTGAGCCGTAACCACGGCAACGGTATTCTGCGCGGTTATATCACCATCGACGCAGTGACCTCTTGCAACGATGCCCTGCTTCCGAATGATGCTGGGTACGAAGCCCTCCTGACCAGTGGGAACTATTTGTGGGGCAGTTACTCCATTACCGACTCTCCCAATAACTATTCTGACAGTGGCAATGTCGTGCATATCAGGGGAGTCCCGTTGCCAGGGACACCGACCTTTTACCGCCGCTTCAACGGTGACCTTACGCGCGAGGCGCTCGGCAGCGTCTGGGGCGCGCGCTACCTCAACGGTGGTGTGTTTGATAGTGGCACGGTGCTGCGGGTGTGGCGTGAACCCCGGAGCGCGCCGGGCCCGGTCTCCTGCACCACCCCCGTGCTCACCTTTTTGCCAGGGCGGCAGACGCAAATCGTCGCGTTCGATGAGCAGGAGAATCCCATCATTCCAGGCTCGACTACGCAAATCGTTCACCCGTTTCCGTTGGTGACTCAACAAGTGAAAGTCAACGGGCCGACACTTCCTTTAGCCTCCCCCTTTGGCTGGCTGTACCTGAATCTCAACCATAGTGCGGCTCTGGCGGCGCAGTCGTATGTCTCGGTGGCCCACGGGGCCACCGGTCGCTTCCGCACCAGTAACGGGGCGGTCATGCTCGCAACCGGTCTCAGCCCAGCGCTTCCGTCTGGAGCTTTCCTCTTAGCGACCAAAGCCGTGGCTGGGCCATTCACTGTCGGTGACACGGTGACCTATACGGTCGAGATTACGAACGTCGGCAACGCGATCCAACCAAACAACGCAGGGAACGAATTCACCGATGTCCTGCCTCCCCAGTTGACGCTGGTCAGCGCCACCGCGGACAGCGGGACCGCTACGGCGACCGTCGCCACCAATACCGTCACCTGGAACGGCGCACTCGCGGCTGAAGGGAAAAAGGTCGCCATTACCATCACCGCGACCGTGAACAACAACCCAGTTGGCACGGTCGTGTCGAACCAAGGCTCGTTGTCGTGTGATGACAACGGAGACGGCGTGAATACGGCGTGCGGGTTGACCAATGATCCGCTGACGGGAACGAATAATGACGCAACGGTGTTTCTCGTCGGCGGCGGTCAGCGTGCGCTGTTGAACGGCACGAAGGCGGTGACCGGATCGTTCCTGGCGGGTGGAGTGGTGACCTACACGGTGGTGATAAAAAATGTCGGGACTGGCACGTTGCTCAATGCCGCTGGAATCGATGAATTTGTCGATGATGTTCCCCAGACATTCCAAAGTGTCACGGCCACGAGTGGGACGGTGACGAACGCTGGCAATCAGGTGAGGTGGAACGGGACCTTGGCGCCCAACGCGACGGTGACGCTGACGATACGGACGCAGATTAACCCAGCGATCCCGACGGGTAACACGATTAGGAACCAAGGCAGCATGCGGTACGACGCCAATGGTGACGGGACGGTCGATACCCTCACCAAAAGAACCGACGATCCCAGTACGCTCGCGGTGGGCGACGCCACGGTATTCGTCGTTGGGCCGTAGGAATCGAGCCCATGCGACACACACGACGGACAAAAGACCAGACGCCCCCGGGTGGAGAGTTGAGCATTATGAATACTGACAATTGCCATCGCCTGACACGATTCGTTCTTCCCCTCCTGTTCGTCCTGACCTTTGGCACTCCCGCTCTGGCGGCGCAAAAAGTCGGGGCCAACTGCCTCACCGGTGGAGGGACGAACTGTACCGCACCGATTCCCGATGGCTCGACCGGGGGAATCACCGCGCTCAACTCGACCATTACCATCCCAGCGGGGACCTGCCCCTCGGTGAGCCGGGTGTGTGTCGCCACCAACATTGAGCACTCGTCGCGAGGCGATCTGAGCGTGCGCTTGCTGCATGGCGCAACGAACCACACCTTGGTGCCCGCGAATCCCAGTGATACGGCGGCTGATATTTCTCGCGCCTTTGTCTTGGAGACTCAGTTCGACGGTCAGAATGGCGCCGGGGCGTGGAACTTATCCATCACCGATAGCACCAACGGGGAGTATGGGTCGCTCAACAACTGGACCCTCGGACTGTGTTGCGGCACGGGCTGCGGCAGTGGTTTGGTGCTGGTCACCCCAAATGGGGCCTTGCAGACCACTGAAGCTGGGGGCACGGCGTCAATGAATGTCGAACTCACGTGTCCAACCTTTAACCAAGTGACGATTCCAGTCGCCAGCAGCGACACGACCGAAGGCAGGACCCCCACCACTTCCCTGGTGTTCACCGCGGCCAACTCGCAAAATCCACAGACCCTGACGTTCACTGGGCAAAACGACGCGCTCGTTGATGGTGACGTGGCCTACAAGGCCGTGCTTGGAACCGTTGCCGTCGGTGCACCGTTTGCCACCGCAGTTGTTCCTGCTGACCTTTATAACCCGCCGTCGGTCTTTCAAACCGTCGGGAACCTCCCGGATGTGGGGTTGGTGAACCTCGACAATGAAGCGAGTAAAAGCCTGAGAATCAGCAATGCGTTGAGCAGAGCCGAGGGCAACAGTGGGAATAGTGGGCTGGCGTTTACCGTGACGTTGACCCCGGCTAGCGCCACTGCGGTGACGGTGGCCTACGCCACGGCGAATGGCAGCGCGATAGCGGGCAGTGATTATACCGCTGCCAGCGGAACGCTCACGTTCAGTCCTGGCCAGACGATCAGAACAGTGACCGTCAATGCGCGCGGGGATACGGCCCTGGAACCCAACGAAACGTTGGTGGTGAATTTGAGTAGCCCGGTTGGGGCGAGCCTCGCGGATCCACAAGGCGTCGGCGTGATCCTCAACGATGATGGGCCGGTGTTGCGGATCACTGATGTGACGCAAGGAGAAGGGAACAGTGGGACGAGTACGTTTACCTTCAGAGTGGCGTTATCCCCCACCAGTGGTAGCCCGGTGACGGTGAACTACGCCACGGCCAATGGGAATGCGACGGCAGGGAGCGATTACACCCCGACGAACGGGGTGCTCACGTTCAGCGCGGGGCAGACCACGAAACTGGTGATAGTGAATGTGGCCGGGGATACGGCCCTCGAACCCAACGAAGTCTTCGCGCTGAATTTGATTAGCGCCGTTGGCGCGACGATCTTTGATAATCAGGGTGTGGGGACGATCCTCAATGATGAAGGGCCGGTACTGCGAATTAGTGATGTGCAGCAAGCAGAAAGGAACAGTGGCACGAGCACATTCTTGTTCACGGTGGCGTTGTCACAGTCGAGTCCGAGTCCGGTGACCGTGAATTATGCCACGCTCAATAGCAGTGCGACGGCGGGGAGTGATTATACGGCGGTCCCGATCATGCCGTTGACGTTTAACCCCGGAGAAACGCTCAAGACGGTGGTGGTGAATGTGGCGGGCGACACGGTGCCCGAACTGAACGAGGTGTTCGCGGTGGATCTGAGCACTGCCGTTGGCGCGACGATCTTTGACAGCCGGGGGGTGGGGACGATCCTCAATGATGAAGGGCCCCTGTTGCGGATTAGTGATGTGGAGCGAGGGGAAGGGAACAGTGGGACGAGCACCTTCATGTTCACGGTGACGTTGTCGCCGGCGAGTGGCACCCCGGTAACCGTAACCTATGCCACGGCCAATGACAGCGCGACGGCGGGCAGTGATTATACGGTAGTTCCGCCTCTGCTGCTGACCTTCAACCCCAACGAGACGAGTAAGACGGTGGTGGTGAATGCGACGGGAGATGTGGCGGTGGAGCCTAACGAAACGTTCGCGGTGAATTTAAGTGGGGCTACGGGAGCGACGATTTTTGATAGCCAGGGCGTGGGGACGATTCTCAACGATGAAGGCCCGGTGTTGCGCATCAACAATGTGGAGATATTGGAAGGGACCGGTGGAACGAAGAATTTCAGCTTCACGGTGACGTTAACCCCGGCGAGTCCTGACCCGGTGACCGTCCAGTACGCCACGGCCGACAGCAGCGCGGTAGCGGGGAGTGACTATACCGTCACGGGTGGGACGCTGACCTTCAGCGCGGGCCAGACGAGCGATTCGGTGGTGGTGAGTGTGAGGGGAGACGCGACCGTGGAGGCGACCGAGGCTTTTCTCGTGAACTTGAGTAATGCCACTGGAGGAGCGACGATCTTTGATAAGCAAGGCGTCGGCACGATTCTCAATGATGATTAGACGCGGATCATAGCAAGCCGTGGGAGGGGCGAATGAGTATTCGCCCCTCCTCCGCTCATGGTTTTTCTGGCGTCGGGTCTTTCGGCTTATCCGATTCCGGTTGCTCATCGGCATTCGGGGGTTTCTTTGCTTCCGTCCCATTCCCGCTGGCGCTGAACGCCTTGAGATTGGTGGCCAGTTCGCGTAGCCGCTTGTTCACCATTCCATTGACCGTCCCTTCTTCTTCGCTACTCCCCGCACGAACGCCGGTCAGCAAGGCAATGCCATCGTCAATCGTGCGGATCGGATAAATATGAAACTGCCCGCGCTCGACCGCCTCGATCACGTCGGGCCGAAGAATCAGATTGCGCACGTTGGCCGCCGGAATCATCACTCCTTGTTGGCCAGTGAGCCCCCGCGTGCGGCAGATATCGAAGAAGCCCTCGATTTTTTCGTTTGCCCCGCCAATAGCCTGGACCTCTCCCCATTGATTGACCGACCCCGTCACCGCCAAGTCTTGTCGGATCGGTAATTCCGTCAGGCGCGAGAGCAAGGCGTACAACTCGGTGGACGAGGCGCTATCCCCTTCCACCCCGGAGTACGACTGCTCGAAACACAGACTTGCCGAGAGGGCAAGCGGTTTATCTTGGCCGTAGCGGTTGCGCAGATACCCGGACAGGATCAGCAACCCCTTGTCATGAATCGGGCCGCTCAACCGCGATTCTCGCTCGATATTGACAATCCCGGCTTGCCCCATCGCCACACTGGCAGTGACACGAGACGGTTGGCCGAAACTATGCTCGCCGAGTTGGAGCACCGAGAGCCCATTCACCTGCCCGACCTTATGGCCATCAATGTCCACGAGAATCGTCCCTTGCGTGATGAGGGCATGGAGTTCTTCTTCGATGCGATTAGAGCGGAACACGCGTTGTTCAATTGTCTTTTGCACGTGGGGAACGGAGACCAGGGTGGCCTGTTCTTTGCGCGCCCAGTACACGGCTTCGCGGGCCAGGTCGGCGATGTCGGCGTGGGAAGCGGACACTTTTTGCCGATCTCCGGCCTTCCGTGCGCCGAATTCCACGATCCGTTCCAGGGCGGAGCGATCAAAATGTGGCAGCCCTTCGGTCCGACAAATTTGCGCGATCCACTGGGCGTAGACCGTGACGTGTTGGGGGGCGAGTTCCATCGTGCGCCGAAAATCGGCGTGCACCTTGAAGATGTCGCGAAACTCCTCATCCATGCTGTAGATGAGGTGATAGAGCGACGCACTCCCGGTGACAAGGATTTTCACTTGGACTTGAATCGCTTCGGGCTTGAGACCCGAAGTCGAAAACATGGCGAACGGCTCGTAGGTCTCCATCTCGATCCGGCTGCTCTTCAACGTGCGTTTGAGCATTTTCCAGACCGCCGGTTCAGTGAGCGCGTCCTCAAGATTGAAAATGAGATATCCCCCCTGCGCGCGGAGCAGCGACCCGGCTTTGATCCGCGTGAAATTGGTCACCAAGCGGCCAGCGCGATCGACGACCCGCTCAATGGTCCCAAACAAATTGAGATACGTCGGGGAGCTCTCGACCAAGACCGGGGCTCCCGTGGTTGCCGAGTTATCGACCACCACATTGACTTCGTAGTCGAGCAATTCCTCGCGTGGAGGCATGAAGGGAAGAAACGGCATGGCGGGGGTCTGGCGTTCTTGTTCCTTAAAGTCATCAAGATGTTCGATAATATGGGTTTCGACTTCGTTGAGATACTCGTGCACTTCCGGGCTCTGGATTTCTTGCCGGATGCGCGCCAACAGCGGCGTGAGGAGGGCATCGCCAAAGCGCCGCTCAATCTGCCGGACATCCTCAACCATGGCCCGCATGATCTCCTGCTGTTTACTCGCGAACGCCGCCATTTCCTCGGCGAAGGCGCGCTGATTTTTCTCGATCTCCCGCTGCTCTTCCGCGGTCAGGCGGGTAAACTCCTCCGGGCTTTCGAGCGGTTTGTCGTGGATGATGGGGATCAGGACGATGGCGCCCCCAGAGCCGGCTTGCAGGAGGAAGTTTTTTTCTCGTGCCTGGGTTTCCAGGGCGGCGTTCAGCGCTTGGGCTTGGGCGGCATACTTCTCCTTGAGTTGGGTCTTCTCCTTATCAAAGGCTTCTTGGCGAAAGGCTTTGGGCAGTTCCTCACGGAGCGTCTTGACCAACTCACTCATCAAGTGTTTCAGGCGACAGCCTTGTCCGGCGGCCAAGGGAATGGCGCGCGGCGCGTCAGGATGGGCGAAATTCTGGACATAGACCCAGTCTCCGGGTGTCTGGCCCTCCTGGGCATGTCGGGTAACCCAGTTCCGTAGCGCTTCAAGCTTTTCCGAACCGGTGAGGCCGGAGACGAAGATGTTGAAGCCACTACTGGTGATCCCCAAGCCGAGTTCAAGGGCCGCGCGGGCCCGTTCTTGTCCAATGAGATCGGTGCCCAGCGTGCTATCCGCGGTCGTGCGAAAATCCGGCGGCAAGGAGACGCGAAAGCGGAGTTGGTCAGAGGTCAATTCCGTGGCGGGCGGTGCGGGAACCACCGCCGCGCGGGCGGGAGCGGTAACCGTCGTCTCGGTACTCATAACGCTTTCCTTTCTCGTGGCGTTTTGGGGAGGGTGACACGCAGGACCCCGTGTTTCACCTCCATGCGAATATGCGCTTGATCCACTGACGCGGGTAACCGCACTCGGCGAGAAAAATCGCCGGACCGACGTTCCTGATAGTGAAAGTTCCCTTGGGTCGCCGTCCGCACGACCGTGCGCGTGCCACGCAGCACGAGGTCTCCGTGGTCCACGGAGACCTCGACATCTTCCTCGCGAATCCCAGGAAGATCCACTTCAACGAAAAAAGCCGTCGCTGTTTCGTAGAGATCAATCTCTGGATTCCACATCGCGACCACGGGACGACGAAACCCCCACGGGCGGTGAATCAGTTCGTCAAACAACCGATCTACTTCCTGCACAAGTTGTGTGGGAAGCGGAAATACTGAGTCGTCTTTGGCCATGACAATCTCCCTTTTTTGTGTCACTCAAGGTAGGTCAGGGATGAGTGTCTCTCAGGTGGAAGCCTCTGTAAACAGGGTGAACGGGAAAAGAGGGTCGCTCGCTTTTGGGCGTGATCTTCGCTACATTTTGGGGGTCGTGAACCTTCGGGCAAAGAAGATCTTCTCCGGGAACGGAGGAAAAATGGGCGGCTGGCGGCGGAAGAGAGGAGACTCCACGTATGGAAAATCTCGCGATATTATTGCGGCAAACCAGAGAGCACAAAAGACTGACGCTCCAGGATGTCACGACCGCGACACGAATTCCGCAGTCGTATCTCTTGGTCCTTGAGGGCGGAAACGGATTGATGTCCGACCACGTCTATCTCATGCCGTTTCTGCGCACCTACGCGAAATTTTTAGGGATGGACACCACCGCCGTGGTCTCGCAGTTTGTCTCCGAATTGCAGCACCCGGAGTCCCGACCCACGACCTCCCCCGATCGACGAGCGGGCGCGACATCCTCCGCTCCCTCGCGATTATCGTTCTGGGCGCTGCCACTGCTGCTCGCGCTCGCGATGCTGCTCGTTGGCTCCTTTCTGTGGCAGAATGGACTCAGTGGAATTGAGACGCTGTGGCCGACGGCGGTCACCCAGAATGCCCCTTTTCCCAAGCAAGCCACACCCACGTCAACCGAATCATCGCCAGCAGTGTCCCTCGCCACCGATCTCCCCTCGCAACCTGTTGTATCATCGGAACCAACGGCTCCAATCGCGGTGGCTCCGCCATCCACAGCCCCCACCCTGTCCCCGGAGGGAACCTCCGATCCTGTGCAGACGGCGGCTACCGTTCCTCCCCAGAGCGCATCCCCAACTGTCGGCGCGGCATCTCCACAACCAGCCCCTAGAGTCGATAGCACCGGACATCGTCTGAACATTGCGGCCAGTTCCCCGACGTGGGTGCGTATCGTTGTCGATGATCAGGCTCCCAAGGAAATGATCATCAAAACCGGAGAGGCCCGTGAGTGGTCCGCCCAACAAGGATTCACTGTGTCTCTCGGTAATGCTGGTGGGGTGACTCTTAATCTCAATGGCCAACCTCTCCCTCCAGTTGGCAAAACGGGCCAAGTGATACGAAACCTCCGCTTGCCCACCGACCCGTCTTCATTCCCTAGATGATGAGTGTCGGGAGACGAGCTGGCCTCTTTTTCCATCCTACACGTGTGGGATCACGGTCTCCGCGAACCGCTGCATCATTTCCTTATCCTGCTTGTAGGGGAACATGGCGATAAAATAATCGAATCCCAGTTCCCGATACCTGCGCAATGTCTCGACGACTTGCGCCGGCGTACCAATCATCCCCGACTCGCGTGCGATCCGGAAAATACGACCCGTGCCGAGCGCGGCGGCGGCCTCCGCCTCGCGTTTTTTCAGTTCCTCTTCGCTATCGCCAAGACAGGTCACGATAAAGAGCGATTTGTCGATCGCGGTGAAATCGCGCTTGACCTCATCGCAGTGACGCTTGAGCACCTCGATTTTCTTTGTGACCGCGGGCAGTTGATAGCCGAAGATCATATTCCAGCCGTCGGCATGCTGGGCCACCATCCGGAGCAGTTTTTTCTCGCCCGCTCCGCCAATCCACAGCGGCAATGGTTTTTGCACCGGCTTGGGCGCGTTGAACGCATTGTCTAACTGATAGTGTGCTCCTTGGAATGAGGCGCGCTCCTCGGTCCAGAGTTTCTTGATGACCTGGATGGCTTCTTCCAGTTGCGCGAGTCGCGTGCTGACGGGGGGAAACGGGATGCCGTACGCTTTGTACTCCATTTCCTTCCAGCCCGCGCCAAGCCCGAACTCCAGGCGGCCATTGCTAATGTGGTCCACGCAACTCGCCATCTTCGCGAGGATGCTCGGCAACCGATACGAGTTGCAGGTGACCAGGGTTCCCAACCGCAGTCGGGTGGTGATGGGTGCCAGCGCGGTGATGAGGGTCCAGGCATCGAGGCAATTGCGCTGTTCGGATTTGGCGTCCCACAGCAAGTGATCCGAGGCCCAGAGCGCGGTGTAGTTGAGCCGTTCCGCTTCCTTGGCGAGGTCCGCGAGTTCGGGGAAGCTAAAACCAAACTGGGGTTCGATCTGAATACCAAAACGAGTCATGCGTTGCTCCTGTGGTAACCGATTCTGTTGTCGCGGAAGCGTCGAAGGGGACGCGTTCGTCGCGAGAGCCTGGCCAGCGCGGACAGGGCTCGCCAGCGCGGTGGACGTGACGACGGTCAAGCCGCAGCGTTGGAAAAATTCCCGGCGATTGAGTCCACGGCGGTTCTTCATGCGAACGCTTCATCCAGACGAGTGACCTGTTCCGGTGTCAATCGCCAGCCAGAGGCGCGGCAGTTCTCTTCGGTACGCGTCACGCTATCGGATTTCGGAATCGCGATCACATTGGGTCGCGAGAGGCACCAATTGAGGGCGACTTGCGCGAGCGTCTTGTGGGTCTGTGTGGCGATCTCCTCCAGCACGTTCATGCCTTGCCGGCGTCGCCACCGCGACTTGACGGCCAAACGCCCGTCATCCAATGGGGTGTACGCGATAATCGTCACCTCGTGTTTCTGACAGTACGGGAGTAGCTCGTGTTCAATCTCACGTGCATTGAGATTGTACAACACTTGATTGGCGACAATCGGATGATTGGGCAAAGCGGCCTGTGCCCAGCGCAGTTGTTGGGTCGAGAAGTTGCTGACGCCAATGTACTTGACCTGTTTGCGATCAACGAGCGTGGCCATCGCTTTCATGGTTTCCGCGATGGGGACTGACGAATTCGGCCAGTGCACCTGATACAGGTCAATGAAGTCGGTCCCCAGCTCGTGGAGACTGGCCTCGGCCGCCCGCAGTACGTCGTCATGTCGCAGGTGGCTTCCTGATACTTTAGTGGCGATGAAGACTTGATCGCGGATGCCCTTGATGGCTTGACCAACAACATCTTCAGTGCGGTACATTTCCGCTGTGTCGATGAGAAACGCGCCCAACTCTACTCCTCGGCGCAACGGCTCCGCCCCGCCAAGATACTTCCATACGCCGAGACCAATTTCCGGGACCATGATGCTAGTGTTGCCGAGCTGTTTGAGTTCCATATCAGAGCCTTTGTTACCGAGCATGAGCTACAGGGACCTGCTCGGTGCGTTCAGGGCGAACTTTCCCCATAGCGATCGCTTGAACTTGCTTGAGTGTTTCGGCCGTATAGTAACGGTTCCCGCACTTGTCACAGACCCCAATGGTAACGTTCTCTAGGATGACAAAGCCTGTCTTATGCTTGAAAGCTTCGCGTTCCATGTGTGTTTCCCTTACTGTTCCTTCACAATGCGAATTAGGGGTTGAACCAATCCTTGTTTCCTGATGCTAGGTTAGTGAAGCACCACCGGCACTAAGCTGCGGCATCAGGAGGGACAATGGATTGGCAAGAACGGTTAATATCCATCTTTGTGTATGTCAGCAAGCAG
>JANMSE010000512.1:0-2443 GCA_031389045.1 Deltaproteobacteria bacterium
ACGATGAAACGAGGACGTAGTTTTTTGGTTTTGTGGGCGTTAGCGGCGACTGGAATGGGTCTGAGTGGTTGCGCGATGTCGAAGAGTAAGCGCGACGGGGTAACCTTAGGAGCGATGGTAGGTGCCATCGTCGGTGGTGGCGTTGGTGCTGGCGTTGGGCCGGAATTTCGTCACAAAGGGACTGACGAGGACGATGAACGCGCGGCTGGGATCGCGATTGGTGTTGGTGCCGGTGCGATTATTGGTGGGCTGATTGGGTATGCGTTGGCGAGTGATGAAGTGGAACCGCCGCCACCGCCGCCGCCAGCAGAGCCAGCTCCCCGGGCTGCTGAGCCAGCTCCCCGTCCTACCGAGCCAGAGCCGGCGCGGATCATCCTGCGTGGTGTGAATTTCGACTACGATAAGTCGAACATCAAGTCCGAATTCGTCCCGATTCTCGACGAAGCGGCGCGGACGCTGAAGGATAATCCTGACATCAACGTGAGGATTTCCGGACACACGGACTCGATTGGCTCGGACGAGTACAACCAACGGTTATCGGAACGTCGTGCCCAAGCGGTGAAGCAATACCTCGTATCGAAAGGGATTGCGTCGAGCCGTCTGAGCACCGAAGGCCGCGGCGAAAGTGAACCCGTTGCGCAAAACACGAAGGGCGGCAGAGACAACCCTGAAGGTCGGGCGATGAACCGTCGCGCCGAACTGACGGTATCTCGATAGGTTGACCCTACCGCACCGGGGATGAGCGTACCGTCCCTCGGTGTCGTCACTCAAGGTTTCCGCTGAGTCCGTTGCTCAGCGGAAACTTCCCTCTTCATCTTCTTCATGCTGGACTTAGGGGCGACTGTAAGGTAGCCCCAGCACTTTTGCGTCTCTCCAGGTGCGTAGACAACCTTTGGAGGCGGATGCTCCGTGCTGACCAGTACCTCTATTCGGAGTAGAAAAATCTCTTCTTTTGGGGCATGACAACAGGCGTTGTCTATGCGATAGATTTGCAAAACTTATTGTTAAGGGGGGTATATGACAGGAAAACAGCTACGGCAGGTTTTGAGTGTGGGGACGCTCTCTCTCTTGTGTATGACACAGGAAGCGCGGGCGGATATCCAAAATGCGGTCTGGGAAAGTCCGCTCGCGGGTCCCGCATCTGGGCTGCAGGCGTTTCGCGGGCACGTCTCGTCAACCACAGGCGCGACAGTGACGGTGCGGTTGTTGATTCCTTCTCTGGCCATTTCGCTGCAACTACCGTGGGGAACGGAGCGGGGTGATGTGGCGGCGAGTGGACCGGACCGGTTTAGCGGATTTGGCGACGTGTTGAACGTTGGGAATTTACAGCCGGGAGGTCCGGTGGCGATAGACATTGAGATGCGTGAAGGTGGAGGAACGGGTGCGTGCACTGCGCCAACTTGTGTCAGTATCAGGCGCAACATCACAGTAGTGAAACCTGGAGCACGAGCTGGTGAGGTTGCTCAATTCCGCTTCGCGCAAGACTTTGCGGCGTTTGCCGATCTCGCGAACCCCTCGATTCCTAACTTTGCTACCGCTTCTCATCGCCCGTCCAATGTGGCGACGGATCCCTCGACGATTGACGTCAATGGTGGCCCAGATGTCATTATTGCGCCGGTGACGATTCAAGATAGCGGAGGTGCTGGATTCAGGACGGCAACCCTAAGACAGCGGTGGGTGCAGAATACCCAATCCTTCGAGATCATTTCCGCAGTGACGAGTGATACGAGCTTTTCGGCGGTCCAGGGGATTTTCACCGCTAAATGCATCGGATGTCACACTGGGGGCGGACTCACGCTTCCTGGAATACTCCAGTTGAATAATCCGACCAATTCGTTCTTTGGTACGGTGGCGCTGCGGAGTCTTGAAAATCCGCAGATGCCGCGGATCACTCCGGGAAGCACCGCGCAAAGCTACCTGTATCAGAAGATTATTGCTGGCGGAGCAATTGCCGCTGGAACGCAACGGATGCCACTGGGATGTACTGGGACGGGCTGTCTCTCCGCTTCCGAGATTAGCACTATCGAGAACTGGATCGTCAACGGTGCCCCGCCGCCGATTCTGTAAGTTCTTCTCTTCATCAAGCCGGGCGCACGGATCGTGCGCCCTGGCAAATGTCCGTTTCGCTCGCCCTCGCCTCTCCTTTCTCCCCTCTCCCCTCTCCTTCACGTCCCCCTCTTCCAGCAGCGAAGACCTTTCTCTTGGTGAGGCGCGCGAGCGTGTCGCCGGAATCACAACATGAGGGGAGGAATAAATTAAGGCTCCCTCGAATTGAAGCCGAGTGGGGATGGGAATGGATCCCATAACGTTAGTGGTGTGTGGAGAAGGAGGATGGAACGATGGCGCTGTACAGTGGCGGGCGGTTTTCGTGGGGGAAGAGACTGGTTGTGATCTTCTTGATGGTCTTGAGCGGATGTGGCGCTGGTGGTGGTGACGATGATGA
>JANMSE010000554.1:0-4228 GCA_031389045.1 Deltaproteobacteria bacterium
TTCAGCCTCCTGGAAGCATGGATACTGCCTGTGACCTGGATGAGGTGAAGAGTCCCAGGAAGCCGCACGGGAGTTGTTTGGGCTTCAAATTTCCTTGTAATTTTGCAGTTCAATGTCTCAGTTCCAGAGATGCACCCATGATTGTTCTGGATAGCGGAGTTCCCACATCACCAAATGCAAAAGAGGCGTGACGATGCTATCCGTGACCATTGCCGAGATTGATGAGCGCCTGCGGTACTTGCCACCCGAAAAGTTGATCGTCGTGTATGACTTTGTAAGGGCAGTCTTCCATGTGGATTAAAGAAACAAGCAGTGAGGAACGCAAGACGCTGATCGCGGCGTTTGCTGGCTTCGGGACCGATGCCTTCGACTACATGATCTACCCCATGCTTATCCCGACACTGATTGTGGTATGGGGCATGACGAACGCACAGGCGGGCTACATTGCGACCGGTGCGCTGATCACCTCGGCCATCGGCGGCTGGGCGGCCGGCGTGCTGGCGGACAAGTATGGGCGCGTCAGGCTGCTGCAGCTCACCGTGCTGTGGTTCTCCGTCTTTACCTTCCTGAGCGGCTTCACCAACTCCTACGAGCAACTCTTCGTCACCCGCGCGCTGCAGGGACTGGGCTTCGGGGGCGAATGGTCGGTGGGCTCCGTGCTGGTCGCCGAGATGATCCAGGCGCGTCATCGTGGGAAGGCCGTGGGCCTGGTGCAGAGTAGCTGGTCAGTCGGCTGGGGAGGGGCGGTGATCGCGTTCTGGGCGGTGTCTGCCCTGGTAGCGCCAGAACTGGCGTGGCGGATCCTGTTCTGGCTCGGTGTGCTTCCGGCGTTCTTGATTCTCTATCTCCGTCGTAACCTCAAGGATCCGGAGGTCTATCACGCCAACCGGGCCAAGATGAAACAGGACGGTGACGAAGGTAGCTTCCTGGAGATTTTCTCCCCACCGCTGCTCAGTACGACCCTGCGGGCGAGCCTGCTCGCGACCGGCATGCAGGGCGCGTACTATGCGGTCGCGACCTGGCTACCAACCTACCTCAGCACAGAGCGCCAGATGTCGGTGCTGAACACCAGTGGCTATCTCCTCGTGCTGATCCTCGGGTCCTTCCTCGGAGTCCTCACCAGCGCCTCCCTCTCTGACCGCCTTGGCCGCCGCCGTTGCTTCATGCTGTTCGCCGTCAGTGCCGGCGTGCTGATCGTCGCCTACACGCAGATCCCCATCACCGACCCACTGATGCTGCTACTGGGCTTCCCGCTCGGCTTCTTCCAAAATGGCATCTTCGCGGGGATAGGGGCATACCTGAGCGAGTTGTTCCCCAGTCGGGTGCGGGGGTCCGGCCAGGGCTTCTGTTACAACTTCGGTCGCGCCGTCGGCTCGCTCTGCCCGGCACTGGTCGGGTACCTGAGCGACACGATGCCGCTCGGGATCGCGATCGGCTACATGGCGGCAGGTGCCTATCTGCTCGTCATCGTAAGCGTTCTCACGCTGCCCGAGACCCAGGGGCGTGAGCTGACGTCCGCGATTGACCCGGTTCCGAGCTTATGAGCCTTGTGTAGAGGGCTACACCAACCGTCGGATACAGAGGGAGCGCATACGATGAAGTTCTCCGAGATCGTCAAACAGGCGGTAACTCTCCTCCAAGAGTCGCAGCGGATCACGTATCGCGCACTTAAGCGAGAGTTCAGTCTGGATGATGAAGCGCTGGAAGACTTAAAGAACGAACTCATCGACGCGCAGCGTGTCGCTACTGACGAAGATGGCAAGGTGCTGGTGTGGGTCGACACGGACTCAGAGGGGGAAAAGGGGAAATGGGCAAAAGGCGAAAAGGATAAAAAGAGTCCAGTGTCTGAGGTCCAGAGTCGAGAGTCAAAACCCGTCACGTACACTCCGCAACGCCTCGCCGAGCGCATCCGTGCCGAGCAAGCGGCAATAGAGGCGCGTGGTGTCACCGGTGGTGAACGCAAAACCATCACTGCGCTGTTTGCTGATCTCAAAGGCTCTACCGCTCTGATTGAAGGCCTCGACCCGGAAGACGCCAGAGCGATCATTGATCCGGCTTTGCAACTCATGATGGACGCCGTGCATCACTACCAGGGGTATGTGGCCCAAGCCTTGGGCGATGGTATTTTTGCGTTGTTCGGCGCCCCGATTGCCCACGAGGATCATCCGCAACGAGCCCTCTACGCCGCGCTGCGGATGCAAGACGAGATGCGGCGCTACGGCGACCAGGTGCGTCTCAAACATGGAGTGCCGTTGGCGATGCGCGTCGGGGTGAATACCGGCGAAGTGGTGGTGCGCTCGATTCGCAAAGATGATCTGCATACCGACTACGTGCCAGTGGGACATTCCACCAATCTGGCGGCCCGCATGGAGCAGATGGCGACACCCGGTTCGATTTTGATAACGGAGTACACCCGGAAATTAGTCGAAGGCTATTTTGAGCTGAAAGCGTTGGGCGTGGCGGAGATCAAAGGAGTAGAAGTCCCGCTCAACGTGTACGAAGTCCTTGGGGCGGGACCGTTACGCACCCGGCTGCAAGTCGCAACTCGACGGGGGCTGACGCGCTTTGTCGGGCGCCAGAGTGAACTGGAACAGATACAGCGGGCCTTGGTGTCCGCCAAGGAAGGGCACGGGCAGATTGTCGGCGTGATGGGCGAACCGGGGTTAGGGAAGTCACGGTTGTTCTACGAATTCAAACTCCTCTCCCAGTCGGGCTGCCTCATCTTGGAAGCCTACTCCGTCTCGCACGGCAAAGCCTCGCCGTATCTGCCGGTGATCGAGTTGCTCAAGAGCTACTTGCAGTTGCAGCCGCAGGATGATGCCCGCACGCGACGGCAGAAAGTGATCGGCAAAGTGCTGGAGTTAGACCGCACCCTCGAAGACACCTTGCCCTATCTGTATGCCCTGCTCGGCGTGGAAGAACAGCCTTCCCGGTTACAGCAGATGGACCCGCGGATTCGCCGGCAGCGGACGTTTGCCGCCCTCAAGCAGCTCTTCCTCCGGGAGAGTCTCAACCAGCCGCTCATTCTGATCTTTGAGGACCTGCACTGGATTGACAGTGAGACGCAAGGCTTTCTGGATGTCTTCAGTGAGAGCGTGGCGAGCGCCAAACTGCTGCTCTTGACCAACTACCGCCCGGAGTACCGGCACGAGTGGGGGCAGAAGACGTATTACACGCAGGTACGCTTGGCGCCGTTTGGCAAGGCCGAAGCGGCGGAATTCCTTGACGAGCTGCTGAGCATGACCGTAGGGGCGTATCATCATACGCCCCTACACGCACTCAAACAGTTGATCCTCGCCAAGACCGAAGGCACGCCTTTTTTCATGGAAGAAGTGGTGCAGGAATTGTTTGAGCAAGGCATCCTGGTTCGCGACGGTGTAGAGACGCGACATGTCGCGTCTCTACCGGGAGAGCTGCGGCTCCCCACGACGGTCCAAGGCGTGCTCGCCGCCCGTATCGACCGCCTCGCGCCAGACGAGAAGACCTTGCTGCAACAGCTCGCCGTGATCGGGCGGGAGTTTCCCTTGAGCCTCGTGCAGCGCGTGGTCTCACAGCCCGAAGAGGAACTGTATCGCCTCCTTGCTTCCCTCCAACGCAAGGAGTTTCTCTACGAGCAGCCGGCCTTTCCGGAGGTCGAGTATAGCTTCAAACATGCCCTGACGCAGGAAGTCGCCTACGGGTCAGTCCTGCAAGAGCGGCGCAAAGCCATCCATAAGAACACAGCGCAGGCAATGGAAGCCCTCTACCGCGCTAACCTGGACGACCATTACAGCGAGCTAGCGCATCACTACACGCGCAGCAGCAACACGGAGAAAGCCGTCGAGTACCTGCACCTGGCGGGGCAACAGGCGGTCCAACGCTCGGCCTATGTGGAAGCGATCACGCATCTGACCACCGCCTTAGAGCTCCTCAACACGTTGCCCGACACCCGCGAGCGTACCCAACAAGAACTTATGCTGCACCTCACGCTGGGTCCAGTGTTGATGAACACCCGGGGCTTTGCGGCGCTCTTGCAGCACCGTGCCGTAAGCGACCTCCTGGGTCAGGGCGTGCTTAAAGATATAGTCTGGCTCTGGCAATGCCGGTTGCTCATAGAGAAACTCTTTGCTCTGGAGTGAAGAGAGGAGGTGGTAGAGTTCCTCTTCTGACTGGGTCACAACCTGACGCACTAAGCTCAGCGGGAACTGTCGCCCAATGATGGCTAACTGGTGCAAGAGATTTTTCTCTG
>JANMSE010000385.1:0-22171 GCA_031389045.1 Deltaproteobacteria bacterium
TCCCGCGTCCTCAGTCCTTTTTTCCTCATTTTTGCCTTTTGATTTTTGCCTTTTGCCTTTTGATTTTTCGTCTTCCGCACTGCCGGACCAACCAATCGTGGCACCCAATCCCAGGGGTATATCCTTTCTCGGAAATCGCCTTACGACCTCACCAGCGCCCAGTCGTGTGGGTGCGAACCGCGACGGTGATGGGAGAAAAGTGGGCTCCCCCGCTGCTTTCCTTGCCCTGCCGTACACGGGGTGGTAGAAGGAACCCGGCGCTACGCTTGTCGGAATCGACAGCCAGTGACCTGAGTTACTGTAAGGAAGGAGTCTACTATGAAAGCCGGAGTCTTCATGATGCCGTCCCATCCACCGGAACGGAGTTTTTACGAGGGTCACTGCTGGGACTTGGACCAACTCGCGCTGTGCGATCAACTGGGTTTCCATGAAGCCTGGGTTGGTGAGCACTTCACTGCTCCCTGGGAGCCGAATCCCGCGCCCGATTTGCTGCTGGCCCAAGCTATTCTCCGCACCAAGAACATCAAGCTCTGTCCGGGCGCGCATTTGTTGCCGTATCATCACCCCGCCGAACTCGCGCATCGCGTCGCGTTTCTCGATCACATGGCGCAGGGCCGGATCATGCTCGGAGTTGGGACGAGCGGACTGCCCAGCGATTGGAAACTCTTTAACGTCGATGGCGCGGCGGGTGAAAACCGCAAGATGACCCTCGAAGCGCTCGATATTATTCTCAAGCTGTGGAAGAGCACCGAGCCGTTTGAATACAAAGGCCAATACTGGACCGTGAATCGCATCGACACGATGCTGGACACGCTCAAGTATCACCTTCGTCCATTTCAGCAGCCGCACCCGCCGATTGGGATCGCGGGCCTCACTCCTCGTTCCGATACGCTGAAGTTCGCCGGTGAGAATGGGTTCATGCCGCTCAGTATTGCGCTCAGCGGAAGCTACCTGAAAACCCATTGGCAAGCGGTGTTGGATGGCGCGGAAAAAGCGGGTCGTACACCAGACCGCAAGGAATGGCGGATTTCGCGTGAGGTGTATATCGCCGAGACCGATAAGGAAGCACGGGACAAAGCGATTAACGGTATGCTGGGCCGTGTTTACCGCGAATATCTGCTCCCGCTCTTCAAGTCTTTCGGTATGGTCAGCTTGTATAAGCATCACCCTGAAGTGCCCGATTCTGATGTGACCATTGAGTATCTCGCGGATTATTGTTGGCTGGTGGGTTCGCCCAAAACCGTGACGGAAAAACTGGGACAGATGCAGCACGACACCGGCGGTTTCGGCTGTCTCTTGGTCCTGACCTTCGACCAGTCCGAGAACAATGAAGCCTGGTCCAATTCGCAACGGATGCTGATGGAAGAAGTCATGCCGAAGTTCGCGAATATGTAGAGCGTTGGATGCTGAAGATATGAGGTAGCGATGAGGGGCGGGTGTTGCACTCGCCCCTCTGTTTTTGGGGAGCTTTTGTGTAGAACACCATGCTTAAAAAGGGAGGGCGTTATGAGTCAGCCAAAACATGTGCTGGACGGCTATAAAGTCTTGGACTTCTCACAAATTGTCGCGGGTCCGACGTGTACGTTGATGATGGCCGAAATGGGGGCGGAAGTCATCAAGGTGGAGCTGGCCCCGGCGGGAGATGGCGCACGCATGGGGCCACTCGTCGTCGAGGGACGGAGTGCTTATTTCGTCCAACATAATCGTGGCAAGAAGGATTTGTGTCTCAATGCCAAAACACCCGAAGGTCTCAAGATACTCAAGGGGCTCGTCGAGAAAGTCGATGTCGTCGTCGAGAATTACGCGCCGGGGGTGATTGGCCGACTCGGGCTCGGTTATGACGTGGTGAGTCAGATTAACCCACGGGTGGTGATGTGTTCAATTTCCGCCTTTGGTCAAACCGGGCCGTTGGCGCACGAACCTGGCTTTGACTGGGTTGGGGCGGCTTATTCTGGGATCACCTCAATGGGAGGCGAACCCAACGGACCGCCGCTCTTTCCGATGGTTGCCTTGGGCGATGTGTCGACGGGCGCGCATGCGATGGGCGCGATTTGCGCGGCGCTGTTGTACCGCGAGCGAACGGGCCGTGGTCAGCATCTGGACCTCTCACTGCTTGATACTTACGCGCATTACCATGAGGGAAGTTTTCAGATGCACAGTCTGAGCAAAGGATCGATTGCGCCGACACGGTCCGGCGCGCACTCCTGGTATGCGGCTCCCTGTGGGGTGTTCAAGGCACGCGAACGCTACGTGATCATTATCGCCGCGCTTGAACAGCATTGGTCGAAACTGTGTGAGGGGATGGGGCAACCGGGGTTGGCACGTGACCCGCGCTTCACTGATAATGCCGCGCGCATGCGCAACCTGAATGAGTTGGTGGCGATTGTCGAGGGCTGGATGCGGGCGCAAGAGAGTGACGATGCGGCGATTGATATACTCAAAGCGCATCATGTGCCGATCGCGCCGATCCTGTCGGTAGCGGAAGCGTCACGGCATCCGCACCTGCGCCAGCGGGGGACGGTGCGCACGATTCAGGACCGGATTCTTGGCGAGTTTGATGTGCCGGGCTTCGCGCTGCGGTTTTCGGACTTTCCCCAACCGCTTACGCTCCAAGCCCCAACCCTGGGAGAGCACAACGAAGAGATCTTGACGCAGTGGCTTGGCTATAGCGACACTGAAGTGCGCGAGCTAGAGAGCAAGGGGATTTTGCGGAGCCGTCCGGTCTGAGGGCAAGGGAGGAAAAGACCAGGTTGGTTGTCACGAACGAGGTCTTGCCCTCTCTGCCTTCAACAAAGACCTTGCCTTTCCCCTGGGTGGCTGCCCATTCTCATTGTGAGGTGCTCGACGACCTCCTGTTGTCGCTCTTGCAGCTGGAGGAGATACGGAACCGCCAAACGTTGGTAGTCAAGCAGAGAATGAGTCTCACGCGCGGCTTCCAGAAAACGCCACATTGTCTGAATGTCCGCCTGCGCTTGGTGTAGTTGTTCATCGTTGGTCATCGTACAGTGACTTCAATGATAGGTTACGGACTAACAATCCAGGCAGCGAGCTTTTGTTGTATTCTTTGTAGCCGTTCAGGACTAATGTCCCCTATGGAGCCCACCAACATATTCGCGGGAACAACTGCCAGCCGGGCAATGCGGATCACACTGGCGACTTTCAAGCCAGATGCTTGGAAATCACTTTGGGTTTCATCGAGTATTTCGTCAAACCCTTCGAGGGTTTGTTGGAGTTGAGTGGAGAACATACTCACCAGCCAATCCTCGTGAGGGCCGGGCAATGGTGCAATAAGCAGGACAGGTCGTGGCTTTCCCTCATTAAGAGCGATGGTGGGGAATTGCACGACCGCAACTTGACCAGCCTTCTTCATTGCCACCGCTCCTTGAAATCCGCGTCTTTGTACTCAGGCCATGATTCATCCTCGAAGCTAGTCACGGCCATCCGTAATGACCATGCTGTCCATTCGTTGTCTTCCCGCTGTGCCTGGCTGATCAGATCTTCAATAAAGTGAAGAACGTCTTCCTGCAAACGCTGAGGCAGGTGTTGTACTTGTTCATGAATGCGGTCTGCCATGTTCATACTGATAATCCAATCTGTCCTGAGCCCATGACGCAACGGCCCAATGACTTAATGACTCAATTTTTCGAGTAGCGCCTTCGCCTCTTGCAAATCCTTCGTGTCGAATCCTTCGGTGAACCAGTGGTAAATTTCGGACAACAGCGTGTGAGCTTCGGCTCGTTTGCCTTGGTGTTGCCAGAGACGGGCGAGACTCATGGTGGCGCGGAGTTCAAGTGATTTGGCTTGTTGCTTCCGTGCAATGTCGATGGCTTTGAGAAAACACGCTTCGGCTTCCGCCTGCGCTTGGGTGCTGGGTGTTAGGTGCTGGGGGCTGGGGTTTTCTGATTCCAGACTCCGAACGCCGGACTGTAAGACTAATTCACCTTTTAGCCGATACAGTTCCGCTTCGTACCAACGCTCATCATTCTTGTGAGCAACCTCTAACCCTTCGGCGAGGGCGGTCAATCCTTCTTCAACCTGTCCTGCTTTCTCATACGCCTCTGCCAAAAGAGCAAGAAGATAGGGGAGAGCCGACTGTGCTCCCGTGCTTCGGTAGGCAGCCAGTCCTCGGCGCATCCGCACAATACCCTCCTGCCTGCGTCCGAGATCCGCGTCCGCCCAACCTTCGAATACTGTTCCCCACCCTATCCACTGGGTAAAGCCCTGCTCAGTCGCGAGGGTTATGGCGGCTTCTGCCTGCTCTTGCACGGCTTGGCTTTCTCGCCGGGCTTGATGGGTAACGCTGACAGAGCTTAGAGCGTAGGCCAAGCTATGAGGGTGAGATAACTTCCTAGCCAATGTTATTGCTCCATATCCAAGCTTCAGCCCTTGGTCTGAATAGCCTAGGAAACAGAGAATCCAAGCCGCACGGGCTAAGCAGACTACCTGGGTGTCTTGCCCGTAGAGAAAAGCATGGGAGTGATGCTGCCGGGAGTCGTAAAGGGAGATACTCTGCTCAAAGTGGTCTCGGGACGGAGCAAACATTCCCAAATAGAACAAGTTGTTCCCCGTCACATAGTGGGCTTCCATCAAAAGCTCGGAGTCTTGCGTACTCTGAGCTAGGCGAAGACACCGCTCAGCAAACTCCCGAGCTGCTCTATGTTCCGCACGCGCCATTAAAGATACTGATAGCCCACGCAAGACCGGGAAGAGTTGCGGCGTTTCCCCAAGCTGTTGGCAAAGTTCCCTCGCTCGATCGTAAGCTTTTCCCGCTTCTGATGCCGCGAGGCCCTTGGTAGCCATTAACGGAGCGCCAAGGGCCATTTGGAGAGAAAGCTCTTGCTGGGCACGTTCTGGGGTGTCTGGCAAGGCATTGAGCAACTCTATTCCTTTCGTCAGGTGACTAATCGCCTCAACATGGGCTGAGCGCTGGCTCGCTTGCTGCCCAGCTTGTTGCCAGTACGGAATTCCCCGTGCGGCGAGTCCAGCCTCGGTGTAGTGATGCGCAACCAGCTCCGGTTGGGTCTCTGTGGTTTGTGGAAACTGCGCCTCGAAGACCTGAGCTATCTGGTGGTGATACTGTTGCCGGGTGCTTTTGAGTAACGATTGATACGCGGTGTCCTGAATCAGGGCGTGCTTGAACAGATACGTCGCCTGTGGGGGTAGGCCGCGCTGGTACAGGAGTTCCGCGTCGATGAGCTTTTGGATCGCTTGCTGTAACACAGTGGCATCGACTGGTGAAACGGCCTGGAGGAGATCATGGCTGAACTCCCGGCCCAACGTCGCGCCGAGTTGCGCAACTACCTTCGCCGTCCCCAGCCGATCGAGTCGGGCCATCAGGGAATCATGGAGTGTGGTCGGAATGGCCAATTGCAGAGGTGAACGACCCGCTACCCCAACAGCTTCCGCGACCGATTTAGTCAATTCTTCGACAAACAATGGCACGCCATCCGTCCGACTGACAATCTGTTGCACGACTTCGGCGGACAACATGGTTGTGGCCATGACTTGATTGACCATCTCCGTCACGTGCTGTCGTCCTAACCGACTCAGGGTGAGTTGCGTCCCGTGTGCTCGCTGCCGCCACGGCGGTGTGAAGTCCGGTCGATACGTCAGCACGACTAACGCTCGGCTGGTCGGCACTTGCTGCAGGATCAAGGTCAGCACTTCCAGACTCGATGGATCAATCCAATGAAGATCTTCCCATACCAGGTAGACGGTCTGCCGTGCTGCCTCCTCCGCCATCCACGCGACCAGCGCTTCGTGCGTCTTCTCCTTTTGCTTCTGGGGACTCAGGGCTAACGGCGGGATTCCCTCTGGCTGTGGGAGCGACAGCAACGTAGCGAACAACGCCAGCGTCTCGGCCCGCGGGAACCGATACCGGGTAAGCGCCTGTTGCAATTTGTCGAGTTTATTGCGCGGCGTATCCTCCGGCGTGAACCGCAAGAGGCGATGCAGGTGGTCAATGATTGAATACAGCGCGCTATTCTGATGATAGGGCGAACAGCGAAACTCAATCCGTACCGCTCCCTCACGTGAGACCGCGTCTTTCAGCTCCTGCACGAGCCGTGATTTGCCAATGCCCGCTTCGCCACTGAGCAAGACGACTTGGCCTTCGCCCTCCTTCGCTTGTTCCCAGCGGCGCCGCAGGAGCGCGAGTTCCTCCTCTCGGCCTACCAATGGAGTTAAGCCTCTTTGCATGGACGTCTCAAACCGACTGTGCGCCACGCTTTCGCTGCACACGTGGTAGAGCGTGAGTGGTGTGGTTACCCCTTTGAGTACGGGTTGGCCACGATCCTCCGCTTCAAACAAGCCTTCGACCAGACGATACGTCGCGCTACTGACCACCACTTCGTCAGGACCAGCTTGTCCTTGGATACGTGCGGCAATGTTGGGGGTCTCACCCAGGGCCAGCATCTCGTGCTTCTCGTGGCTGCCGACCTCGCCAATCACGACTAACCCGGTATGAATGCCAATGCGGACTTGTAATTGTGGAGTGGCGAATGCGGAATTCGGAACAGAAGGGAAATCATTCTGGCTTTTCTCCTCCACAATCGGCATTCCGCAATCCGCAATGGCTCCACCCTCACCCTGTCCCTCTCCCTGGAAGGGCGAGGGAACCTCATGCCGTAGTGCTAGAGGTTGAAGAGCAGCAATGATCTCCAACCCCGCACGCACGGCTCTCGCCGCATCGTCTTCATGCGCCACGGGATAGCCGAAGTAGACTAACAAGCCATCGCCCAGGTACTGCGCGATATGACCGTCGAACCGGGCAATCACTGTCGCGCTGGTGTGTTGATAGTGACGAATGACTTCTCGTAATTCTTCTGGATCGAGCTGCGCGGAGAGCGCGGTGGACCCCACGAGGTCGCAGAACATCACGGTCAGTTGCCGCCGCTCGGCTGGGTGCTGGGTGCTAGGGGTTAGGGGCTGGGGGGAACTCGAAACTCGAACCTCAGAACTCGGAACTGGCGCAGCGCCGATCCAGACCAGCACCTTGCCATCTTCATCCACCGCCAGATGTTTCGCGTCGATAAGTTCCGCTTTGAGGTCCTCGATATACTCGTCGTCAATCGTAAAGCGTCGCTTCAGCGCTCTGTAGGAGACTCGACCTTCGCGTTGGAGGAGATCACGAATTTCGTTGAGTACGGCATCAAATGTCATCGTCTGCCCTCGGAGGTTGCCGCATGGCTGGCCGCGGACTTGGTACGAATGGCGGTTGATTGTGTCGTTCCTGGCTGACAAGTATCGGCCCATCGCTCTCGATCTGCTGCGAGCGTTTCTTGGTTAGAGCGCGACGTCGGGTGGCCCAGCGGACGTGTCGGTGACCCGCCGAATGATGATGCGGGCGACGGGGCTGCGCCAATCCCGGATCGCGGCGGTCAGATTACCAACGCCGTGAATGCCATTGTGGACATACACGAAGCCTTCACCGCCACCTGGCTGTCCGCCGCCGCCCGCGCCCGCGCATTCCGTGATGTTTGGACCAATGATCGAGGCGCACCGCTCATCGTTTTGTTCGCTGCCCGCGTCGTACGCGGGGACAAACAAGATGGTGGGTTTGCCGCTGGGCGGGCCAGGGATGCTATTGATGGCGATAAAGGCATCATTGGTGGGAATCAGTTTCGCCGCGAAGCTGAGGTGGTCGAACTCGGCATTGCCATCAATCGTGACTGTGGTGGATTTTCCGGGATCAAGCAACGTGTTCGCGGTCGGGGCACCAGCACCGGCGGTCACGAGGAGGTCTTTCACTTCCGGCATGCCAGCAAGAAGAGCGGCGAGGGCGGTTGGGGTGCCCTCTTCCGCGAACACGGCGAGTTGTTGAGGAACAGCTTCCCCAACGGCGAAGAGGCGAAGATTGGCTTTGTGAGTAGCGACCAGAGGCGCGGTGAAATATTGGCCGCGTGTGAGATTCGTGATGGTGATTTCGTAGCGAAATTTCTCTTGCGCCAGGACCGGTCGGGCGCAAAGCCCGCTACTGGTGATCCCCACGGCTAGCAGAAGATAGATGCGTAACCACTGCATAAATAACTCCCCCCATGAATACCGCCGCGTGCTCGTTCAAGTGCCATCATGCGCACGCGCTCCCGCGAATTAGGCCAAAGTATATCATCATTCGACGGCGGTAAGGAAAAAATTATTCACCAATCACGCCATGCGATCAGTGACAAGGCCGTGGGCGATATGCCTCTCCTCAAGCTGGGTGTCACCATGAATTCAGGAAAAAATCACTAGGAGTTCTTGTTCCTTAGAGCGTCATCGTGGTTACGGGACGAGGAACTTCCCGCAGACAAACCCACACCAGACCGCCAGCAGTCCGAGCAGGACACTGCCCACGATGTAGATGAGGACGACAGCGAATTGTCCATCTTGCACGAATCGGAGGGTCTCGTAGCTGAAGGTGGAGAAGGTGGTATAGGCACCAAGAAAACCAACCGCGAAGAAGAGCCGATGCGGCAGAAAATCAAGCGGGCGGTGGTGGAGACAGCCCATGAGGAGTCCGAGGAAGAAGCTGCCACTCACATTGATGATGAAAGTGCCATACGGAAAACCGAGCCCCAACAGCCGTCCGATCCACCGTGCCATGATGTAGCGCGCGTTGGCGCCTAAAAACCCTCCGAGTCCAATGAGCAGATAATCCATGTTGGGTGTCATAACGGAGCTGGGCGGAATGTTCTAGGACAACGGTCAGCACTCTCGCGCCCGGCGTGGGGCCGTTGACAGTGGGCGTCTCTTGTTTCATTGCTGTCGAGAATAATTCTCATTAAGGAGGAATGCGGTATGGCAAAAGCGCTGAATGGGTCCAAGACGCTCGATAATCTGAAACACGCCTTCGCGGGTGAGTCGCAAGCAAATCGTCGCTATCTCTATTTC
The DNA here is from genome assembly GCA_031389045.1 of Deltaproteobacteria bacterium. Classification (GTDB taxonomy): domain Bacteria; phylum Desulfobacterota; class Binatia; order Bin18; family Bin18; genus JABFSC01. The sequence goes on from JANMSE010000385.1 coordinate 8,872, forward strand.
GCCCGCCGAGCTGATATTGAAGGGTATCCCGATGTGGGCGGTCTGTTCCGTGACACGTCCGAAGCCGAAACTGGTCATGCCTTTGGCCATCTCGATTTCATCAAGGAGGTTGGAGACCCGGCGACGGGCAAGCCCATTGGTGATACGGCGAAGAACTTAGCGGCGGCGGTGGCGGGTGAGACCTACGAATACACCGAGATGTATCCGGGGTTCGCGAAGACCGCGCGTGATGAAGGGTTCATCGAGGTGGCCGAATGGTTCGAGACATTGGCGCGCGCGGAAAAGTCGCACGCGGGGCGGTTCACCAAGGGGCTTGATTCGTTGAATGGCTAGTTGCTGTCCCCCTCACCCTAGCCCTCTCCCATCCGGGAGAGGGAACTTCGGAGCCGTCTCACTTCAGGCCATTGTCCTCGGAGAGAGAAGGACCCCGTATAACAAGGAGCCCCGATGCGGAAGGTGACGCTCGACGAGATTCTTGGCTTGGAACGGTACGAAAAAATTCGTGACGACTTTCGTCGCCGTATTATTGAGCTAAAAACGCCCCGCCGCGTCTCGGTGGGAGATCGGGTGACCTTCGTGTTCGAGAATCGAGAAACCGTGCTGTTTCAGATTCAGGAGATGCTCCGTGCCGAGCATATTACTGACATCGATAAGGTGCGCTTCGAAGTGGCGGTCTACAATGATCTGATTCCTGATGAGCGTGAGCTATCCGCCACGATGTTGATTGAGATCACCGAGCAAGCCGAGATTCGCCCGGCGCTCGTGCGACTCATTGGGATTGACCAGGCGGTCTCGCTTCAGATTGGGAGTCAATTCACCATCCCCGGCGTCTTTGAAGGCGGGCGCAGTACGGAAGACAACCTCAGCGCCGTCCAGTATGTCCGGTTTCCCTTATCCGCCGAGGCGTGCACGGCCTTTCGGAATGGAGAGGAAGAGGTACGCCTGGTGATCGCGCATCCCAATTACCATGCTCAGACTGTCCTCTCCCCGGACACGCGACGGTCGTTAGCGGTGGACCTCTGAAGCCGACGTGGCGAGGTCTGGGAAACGACCGCGAGAGGACATCATGGAACGCGCAATCCGGCAACGGATCACACAACAACTCACGGTGATCGCCGCGGCGATTGAAGGGGATCACACGCATCCTAGCGCGGAGGATATCTATCTGCGGGTGCGGAAAATTTCACCGCATATCAGTCTGGGGACGGTCTATCGCAATCTGCAACGACTCGTCCAAGATGGAGCCATTCAGATGCTGTTCTTTGGCGATCGGACCGCGCGCTATGATCCGACCTTGGAAGAACATGACCATTTCATCTGTCAGCAGTGTGGGCGCGTTGAGGACGTGAAGGTGGAGCGAGACCGTCGGATGGACTTCGCTTCACTCGTCAGAGAAGGATTCACCATCGCTGCTCACAGCCTCGCCATTCGTGGGGTCTGTCAGCGGTGCGGAAGACGAGAAATCAAAAATCAAAAGGCAAAAATCAAAGGGCAAAAGTAATGAAACGAAAGGCTCGGAGCACGGGGGGCTCGTCTGCTTCAGAAAGGACGGCATGCTGAATTGGGAGGGGTATTTTTTTCGCAATCGCCTAATCGCTGTAGGGGCAAGGATCAATAATTTTTTGACGAGGAGGTTCTGTATGGATGTGAATGATGTGCTGCAGGCGCTGTTTCGCTGGATTCATTTGATCGCGGGGATTATATGGATCGGACTCTTGTATTTTCTCAATCTCATCAACGCCCATGTGACGGCGGCGCTGCAAGCGCCGACCCGCAAGGAGGTCGTTCCGCAGGTCATGCCGCGGGTGCTCTTTTGGTTCCGCTGGGGAGCGATGTTTACCTTCATTACCGGCATCCTGCTGCTCCTCTGGAAGTATTTCCTTTTGGGCAGTGGGTTTGGCGGAGATGCTGGGCTGTTTGGATCAAGCGCGGGCTGGTGGATTTCGATGGGCGCGCTGTTTGGCACCATTATGTGGTTTAACGTCTGGTTCATTATCTGGCCAGCGCAACAGAAACTGATTACGTGGGTGAAGGAAGGGCAGGCCCCACCGGAGCAACCCCAGGTGGCGAAGACGGCGCTCTATGCCTCACGGACTAACGTGTTCCTGTCCGTGCCGATGCTGTTCGGGATGCTGGCTGGATCGGGCCACTATCCGACGCTCTCGTTCTTTCCGTGGTTCTTGATTGTGCTCGCGCTGGGCGCGGGGCTGGTGTACTATGTGCTCTTTACGCTCGCGCCGACCGTGGCGAAGGAGTGGCCGTAACGGGGAAAAGAATCGGGGGGGCGGACGAAGAAGAAACGGAGAATCGGAGAAACGGGGAATCGGAGAATGAGGAAAGAAACAAGCTCTCTTCCTTTCCCCGATTCTCCCCGTCTCCGTTTCCCCGATTCTTTTTCGTCTTCACCCTGCGGTAAACGCAAATTCGACAGCTTTCGCTTCCTTCGCGCCGACCGTCACCTTCTGTGAGCGCGCGCCAAAGCGCTCATGCCAGGCTTCAATCGTATACTCACCCGGTGGAACATTCTTCAGCGTGAACGATCCATCCGCGCCGCTGAGCGCGAAGTAGGGATGGTCAAACACGCCGATATAGGCGCGCATCCACGGGTGAATGTCACACTTGATCTCAATCATTGATTCCGGCTTATCGACCTTGACCGAGCGCGAGGTGCCTTTCACGCTCAGGCTGATGTTCCACGCCTTAGCTTTTTGCGCGAAACCGTGGACGTTATGGGCCATTGGATCGCTGTTGAGGAATTTGAGTGGCTGTCCCACTTGGGCCCCAAGCACGCGCGGAGTGAACACACACCCTTTCTGATCCATCTCCACGGATTCCGTGGGTACGGCGAAAACCCGGTTGTCTAAGCCGTCCTTGATGTAGACCATCGCATTCTGGAGTTTCCCGTCCGTGACGAGGACATCACCTGCCGGGGGATTCCCTTGCGGATGTTGCGCGGCACATTCAGACCAGCCACTGAGTTGGGCGACTGACTGTTCCGGCGCGGTTCCTTCAAACCGTACCGCCCCTGTGATCGTTCCCACTGTCGAGAGATCAAGTGGGGTCGCCTGCCGAGCTGGGGCGGCGGGTTCTTGCTTCCCTCCACCGCCACAAGCGGATACCAGCACACTAAAAACCAATCCGATAACCGAAAAAGATGAGTATCTGTTCATCCCCGCAACTTGCCAGAGATCAAGAGGGAATCAAGGGCGGGTGGGGCCTATCAGAAATGCGCGGGTTCGCCTGATTGCCGGTCCTGTGGTTCCAGTTGAATGGTGATGTGGTCAATGCCAAAGCGGTCGTAAATCGTCTTCTCCAGCGCGTCCAACATTTGGTGATGGTCGGTCTCTCCGTTGACGACGGCATGGGCCGTGAGGGTGAAGAGCCCTGAAGAGAGCGTCCATACGTGGAGGTCGTGAATCCGTTTGACTCCCGCCACCGCCTCCAGCGTCCGTTGCACTTCCGCAAGGTCGAGGTGTCGCGGCGTGGCCTGCATCAGAATATCGACTGACTCACGCACGAGACTGAAGGAACTCAGTAAAATTAAAACGCCGATCACGATACTGGTGAGCGGATCGACCCAGTACCAGCCTGTCCACACGATCACCACGCCAGCGACAATAGCTCCGGCGGAGCCGAGCGCATCACTGAGGATATGCAAGAATACGCCATGCAGGTTCAGATTGGTGTGGCGCGCGCCGTGTAACATCCAGGCAGTGAGTACATTGATACCTAAGCCGATGCTGGCGATGAGGATCATGCCGTGTCCGTGCACCTCGGCGGGCGTGAAGAATCGGTAGTACGCCTCGCGAAAAATAATGCCAGCGATCAGCCATAGCGTGAGCCCGTTGACGAACGCGGCGAGAATCTCGGCGCGGTAGTAGCCGAAGGTCTTTTGCGAAGTGACCGGCAGCGCGGCCACATACGCGGCGAATAACGAGAGTGCCATCGCGGTTACATCCGAGAGCATGTGCCCGGCATCGGAGAGCAGCGCGAGGCTGCGCGTCAGCCAGCCGCCGATGAATTCGATGAGGCAGTAGCTGGCGGTGATGAGCAGCGCGATAAATAATCGGCGTTGGTTGTTCTCGTGACTGTGGTTGTGGTTATGGTCGTGAGACATGGGCATTGTGGTCAAAGACACGCGCACCTTACGGCTTCCCCGCCTCTCTCGGCACCGACCCCCAAGCCTGTATCTTCGTCGGTTTGAGGATAATCAGGACGCGGTTCTGTTTCTTCAACTGCTCGATATAGGGCGCTCCCTCTTCCGGCCCGTAGTATTTGTACATGATCTTTTCCGTCATCGGCCACACATCCTCTTCTTGGATCGTCGCTTTACCCGTGGCGATCACGCAATGATGCCCCAGCACGTCATCCACCACCAGACTGATACGTGGGTCCCGCTTGAGGTTCTTGTATTTGATCGTTTCCTTGGTGACCGAGGCATAGAAAGTGGTGCCGTCCCAATAAAAGACGACTGGGGTCAACTGCGGTGTCCCATTCTTGTTGATCGTGGCGATGGTGGCATTGCGGCGTTCCGACAGGAAATCGTTGGTCTGCTCGGTCGTGAACGGCTTGATGCCGCCATGTCGTACTCGTTGCGCGGGTTTCGGCTCAACGGCACTGGCGGACGAGACGATGCTGAGCAGCAACGTCAGGCAGAGCGCGAGGGGCAAGGCAACTGAACGGATCGGTCTTCGTGGGCATGGACGCGGAGCATGAAATAACGTCATAAATACGGCCTCCTTTTCTGGAGTCCGTTATAACGCGCGGCCTGTATTGTGCAATCGTGATGTTACTGGGCCCACGAGGGCAACCCGCCAAGCGAGATGCCAAACGCCATGACGCCAAGCACGTAGAGGAGCCCCGTTAAGAGGATGGCGCAAACCAGATCAAGCACGATGCCCGCGCGCACCATTTGTGGCACGGTGACATGACCACTAGCGAAAACAATGGCGTTCGGGCCAGTGGCTGACGGGAGCATGAAATTACACACCGACGCGGCGAAGGTGGCTGGGATCATCAACAGCAGCGGGTCCATTTTCATGGCTTGGGCAGTCGCCGCTAGCACAGGCATCATCAAGGTGGCCGTGGCGGTATTGCTCGCGAACTCAGTGACCCAGGCCGTGAGCAGCGTCACCGCGAGGATCACTCCCAATGAGGGGAAACCGCCAATGAGTGAGAGTTGCGAACCCAGCCACGACGCGAGCCCGGTTTTTTCAACGCCCGCCGCTAGAGCGAGGCCGCCGCCGAGAAGAATCAACACACCCCACGGCAGGCGCTCCGCGGTTTCCCAGTCCATGAGAAACGTCCCGGCTTTGCGGTCGGCGGGAATGAAGAACAGCAACAGCGCCATGAACATCGCCACCGTTGAGTCTTGAATCTTCACCGTGGGTGGCAAGAGATGTGACCAGCCGGGGATGGTGATGGCGCCCAGCGGCAGATCTTCGCGGAAAATCCACAGCAGCGCGGTCGTGGCTCCCAGAAGAGCGACTTTCTTTTCCGTCGTGCTCATCGGGCCTAAGGCGTGGAGGCGTTCCCGGATGAACTCCTTGTTGGCCTTCCAGCCAATGCTGGAGTAGGGAAAGGCGACGTAGGACAGGTAGGTCCAGACGACGAGAGTGAGGATGATGGCCGTAGGGACGCCAAAGAGCATCCATTGCAGAAAGCTAATGGGCGGGGCCTCGGGAAAGAGTTTAGTGAACGCGCCAAGAAAAATGACGTTGGGCGGCGTGCCCACCGGCGTGCCGATGCCGCCAATCGACGCGCCATACGCGACCATCAACATCAGTGCGGTGCCGAATCCCTTCTTGGTGTCGTACCCTTGCGATTGGGCATGGTCGAGCACGGCGAGGGCGATGGGCAGCATGATGAGCGTGGTGGCCACGTTCGAGACCCACATGGAAATCGCGGCGGTGGTGCCCATGATCCCCAGCGTGAGGGAGTGGGGGGACGTGCCGACGCGATGCAAGACTTGCAACGCGATGCGGTGGTGCAGGTGACAGCGTTCAATCGCCAGCGCGATGATGAAGCCGCCGAGGAACAGAAACAGAATGTGATCCGCGTAGGCCCCGGACACCTCTTGCGGGGTGAGGATACTGAGCAGGGGAAAGAGCGCGAGTGGCACCAGCGCGGTGACCGAGGGGTGCACGGCTTCGCTGACCCACCATATCGCCATCAGCGCGGTGGCGGCGGCCATGCTCCAGGCCTTCTCGTTCATGCCCGCTGGGGGCGAGAACAGGAAAAAGCTCGCGAAGAGCGCGAGCCCAAGCAGCAGGCCGACCAATTGGCGGCGTTCATAACGCGAGCGTTCGTAATGCGAAGGGGTAGTATCCGACATGGGGCGGAAGAGTGTTTACGAGCCTGTGGTGGAGTCCGACGGCGTCAAAGCGGAGAACCCCGTCGCGAGGAGGCGGGCCGTTGCCTCGGCGAAGAGTCGGGGCAATTCCTTGGGCCGACAACCGGCCGCGGCGGGATGTCCACCACCACCAAATGTCTGGGCGAGTTGCGAGAGGTCAGCTTGACAATCGAGAGAGCGACGCAGACTGACACCTTCTCCCTTCAGGTCAAAAAAGGCGAAGACCGTTTGGGTCGAAACTTTGCCCCAAGCGTCGCCAATCTCGCTGGGATAGCCATCACACACGGCGGTCACCAGCGTATAGGGAGTGCCCGTGACCTGGAGGGTCGTGCGGCTTCTTTCGGCCAGGTCGAAGCTCGCCTGCATCTCTCCGGCGACTTTGTCGTACGCGCGTTGCATGGTGGGGGTGTAGGTGACCGCAGCATCGATATTCAGCAGCGCTTGGTAGCCGTCGAGACTTGAGCCATCGGTGCCGAGCGCGCGAATGACCCAGGCCAACTCACGTGAGCCCGGAATGGCATGAATCCAGCGGTCGGTATCGTCGGCCATCGCCACCACCGGGGCAAACTCGACAAAGGGAGTGTTCGGGAGATTCGTGGGGTCGCCCTTTTGTTGGAGATATTCGTAGGTCAGGCGTGAAGCGGCGAACTCCTCACTGATGACTTTGTCAGTGAACGGGACGGCGATGGTCCCGGTGGCAAAGCGCCGAATCGCGGTGCGATGATGGTCGATCCAGTAGATTTTCACCCCGTGTTTCGCGAGGTCGCGGAGGTGATCGTCGGTCATTTTTTCGGTCCAGGAAATGTCCGTGATCCACAACTCACTGCCCGGAGGGGCATCGTCGCGATGGATGGAACAGAGCACGTTGTTAATTTGATCGTTCCCGGAAAAGTGGGGGATGATGGTCGCGCGGTTGCGATAATAGCGAGCCACGGCGACGGCCGCAGTTACGCCATCAAGGCAATAGGGGCCGTGGCTGACGATATGGACAAGGGGGAGTGATGGATCGGTAGCTGGTGTTTTCATGCGGAAGTTCGAAGCTTTCTTTTCTCAAGTGAAGTAGTGAAGGGGCATTATAGGGAGTGCGACGCATTTGGGCAAATCTACTTTTCACCGGAGGTCCGGTTACGCATGCCGCGCGGCTTCCATGACTTTCTCGATGTCCAGGACGCGCGGTCCATCCCACGATACCTCAACTTCCCAACGGTCGTGCGCATTGACCGTCAGCTCGCGTTCGCCATCCAGCGCGAGGATGGAGGGTGTGAAGCTAATGGGAGTACGTGACCCGATAGAGAGAAGGAGATGGTTGCGAATAGTAACCGTGGCGATAAGTCCTGGACCGATTGGCGCGGTAATCGTGCGGCCAGTGCCCCCGAGTTGCAGATAGAGTCCGCCGTCGTCTTGTGGGCGAACGGGATGGACCATGCCACCGATGGAGGCCATACCGATATTGGTTGGCTGTCCTTGGGTGAGGAACAACTCTTTCAGACGCTCGACTTCCCACAACGCCCGTGCGCCGACGAACTGATAGTCACACACGGCGACATCGACGAGGGCGACATCCTCAAACTGCCCGTTGCGATACAAATTCAGCCGTTTCGTCGGAGTGGTGAACTCCTCCTTTGAGAAACGGCGGGTGGCGTAATACCCGCCGGCGAGGCCCGCCAAGGTGGATTCGAGAAATCGTGGAAAGGCGTTGTTGGTGCCAGTGGAGAGGGGAATCAGCGGCATCGACTCGCAGCCTTTGGCGACGACGCGATTGGTGCCATCGCCACCGATGACAATCAGACAGGCGACGCCTTGTTCGTGCATCAACCGCGCGGCGCGAGTGGAGTCGGCGGCTTCGTCGTACACGGGCATATCCAAGAATCGCGGCGTGATGCGGAGCGGGCCACCGAGTCCTGACAGTGCTTTCGTGCCAATGCCGGTGGGATCAGGAAACAGGACGACTTCATCGACTCCAGCGCCTTCGAGGCCCATGATGGCGCGGCGGACGATATAGATCTTTTCCTGCGTGTCGAGGACGGACCCATGCGCGACCAGACGACGGATGTCTTTGCCCGCGCGAGGATTGGCGATGATTCCTACGGCGTTCATGCGGGTTCCAAATGCTGGGGGTTGAGGCTGAAGTCAAACACCTGCGCGGTTCATAGCATGAAAGGAAGAGGGAGGAAACGGAAAGTCTCAATGTCCGCTTTGGTGATCGCTTGGCCACGACTTTTTTTGTGGCTACTATGGCGACGAAAGAACTTTTGAGGAGCGCACATGCACACGGTAGGAACGCAAGAACTAAAAGCCCGCCTCACGCATTATCTCCGTTTAGTGCGGCAAGGAACAACCCTGATTGTGACGGATCGCGGCAAGCCCGTTGCTGTGCTCAAGCCCGCCGAAGGGCAAGAAGATGGCGACGTGGCGGATCAGCTCGCGGCACTGGCGGCGGAAGGAAGTGTGTCACTCCCCCAAGGAAAAGGGTTTTTGCGAAAATCTCCGGCTATTCGTGGCAAGGGCGTTCCGCTCTCGCAGGCCGTGATCGAAGATCGAAGATGATCTATTACGTCGATACGAGCGCGCTCGTCAAAAGATACTACGTGGAAAAAGGATCGGTCTGGGTGAGCACGTTGTTTCGTCCAGAGCATGTGCTTGTCACCTCAAAAGTCGCTTATGCCGAATTCCTCGCCACGCTGGCGCGGAAAGAGAGAGCTGGAGAAGTGAGTTCAGCGGAGTTTGCCCAGGTGGTCACGAAATTTCAGCAAGAGTGGAAAGAATTCGTCGTGATTGAAGTGACCGATGAGGTATTCACCGATTTGCTTGCGGTGGTCAGACGTAACGCGCTGAGAGGATTTGATGCGATTCACCTGTGCTCCGCGCTCTGGTTTCGCAAGCGCATTAAGGCGGAGGTGCGTTTTGTTTGTGCTGACCGTGCTCTCCTCACCGCGGCAAAAGCCGAAGGGTTAGGAATTGAAGACCCTGAGCAGCAGGAAGGGAAGGCATAACCCCGGCTATAGGGAAAGCACACCAAGATGTGGAGCACGACGAAAGCTCCATGAGCGAGTGCCCCCTCACCCTAACCATTTAATGGAGTGGATGTACCGCGACTTTCTTTTTTCTGCGCCTGCTTTAGCAATGGCCACGAGATATTTTGCGCCAGATGCTCCCAAGAGGGGGCTCCTGAAGAACATTCAATCTCCTGACCGAGAAAAAGCAATCCTTGGAGCGAGGAATGCGGCCTGGGATATGACACTCCTCCACCAATGGCTCAAAATGATAGGGAGACAGAATTCTGAGAACATACTCGCGATATTGGCATCTCGTGACCTGATGCTTCATCAAATCGCACGAGCACTCGCTTGCGAAGAAATACCGAATATGCCTGACCCTTTGGAGCAATACATCTTCAATCTCTGGGGAGATCAAAAGGGGAGGCGAATTTTTGACTCTTATTTGCGGCTAAGACATGACGCTGAAAATCCAGAAAGAACGGTAAACAAAAATCCAGGGCTGAATGTCATTGATGACCTGATTAAACAAGGAGAGATATCGGTGAGAAACTGGACACCAAAGGCTTGATCGTGGGGATTATTTCCGCACACGCCAAATCGGGTCATTCCGGCGTCTTGACTTGAAAGAGCTGAGACGGCTAGTCCGTATGTGTATCTCATGTGCCAGTATTTCTAAGGCGCTGTGAGATCATCCCCATGAGACATGGAACGAGACACCGGAATCGCCAGTGTCAGAAGGTATACTTTGTGAGATGCCGCACTCTTTATAGGGGCCGTCTCATTCGCTTAAGGAATTCAATCTTTTTCGTTGCTGTTCAACGAAAAAATGGGCTGATCAAGTTATCCTAATCCCTCATTTGGGGGCGTAGTACAAAAGTTCCTACGCTGCGTAACCTCAGTACGCTTTCTAGCAGCCTCGCTGCTTGCCCCTCATCCCCGGCGGTGCATAATTCTCAAACCTGAATCCACGGATAAAGGAGTAGAAATTGCGGTTTCGACCAATAACGTTAGGCTCCCGCGCGATTTCGCATTTTCACCCAATGGGTGAAAGCCCCAAGTTGGGAAAAATACTGAAAAAGCCGATAAATACTGGGCGCGAGTGAGTTCCTTCATTTTTTACCCGTGGATTCAGGCCGGAACATGATCGCCGACGGGTTGAGCGTTCCGGGAAAAAATAAGGAAAGGTCACTTGATCCCCCTCACCCTAGCCTTCTCCCAGCCGGGAGAGGGAACTCGGAACCCAAAACTCGCTCACTTAATGCCATTGCCCACGAGGGGAGAGGGGACCTGAAGCTGAGTGCGCGCACTTTTGCCGCTCCACATCGTGCTGTAGCGTTTCTATAGCTTCTTTGGTTCTTTTCGTCGCCTGATGTGGCAATTTTTGCCTTAGTCCTCAATCCTTTCCCCTCGGTCCCCCGTCCTCGGTCTCCGGTCCCCCGTCTTCGTCTTTTCCCCCCGTGCCGCCATGCTAGAGTCGCGCCCATGAACACCGCGCAACGTCAGGCAACATACGAAGACCTCCTCAAGGTTCCCGATATTCTCATCGCTGAGATTATTGATGGAGAGTTGCTTACTTTTCCACGGCCCGCGTCCCCCCATGCACGCGCCGCGTCGTCTGTTGGGCAGGATGTGAGCCCTTTTGACCGCCGACCTGGTGGCCCTGGTGGTCCCGGCGGGTGGTGGGTTCTTTTCGAGCCCGAGCTGCACCTGGGGGCAGACATTCTTGTTCCCGATCTTGCTGGTTGGCGACGTGAACGGATGCCTGTGTTCAAGGATGTGGCGTATTTTGAACTCGCTCCGGATTGGGTGTGTGAAGTGGTGTCCCGTGGGACCGCGTGCGTGGATCGGGTGCGGAAGATGCCGATCTATGCACGTGAACAGGTCGGTCATCTCTGGCTTGTGCATCCCGGCTTGCAAACGTTAGAGGTCTATCGGTTAGAAGGCCAACGGTGGATGGTCGCCAGTTCGCATGCCGGAGCGGAAGGCGCACGGGCGGAGCCTTTCGAAGCAATTGAACTCGACATGAGCCGGTGGTGGTTGGAGGAAGGGTAGTCCCAAGGCATCCTTAGATTGGAAACACTTGGCGCGATGCGTTGAAGTGTAAGCAAACAGCGAGGAGAGACGTGTTGAGTACCACCGAATTTGTCATTGACCCGGAACCCACGCCAGACGATGTGCAGTATCTGGAAGATCGCCTCTACGAGTTTAACTCAAGCGTGACGGGTATCAGGGACGGCGCGTATTTGGCAATTTTCGTACGAGACGAACAGAATCGCATCGTCGCGGGGATCTGCGGGAATACCTGGGGTGGGTGCTGTGAGATTCGCCAGTTTTGGGTCGAGGAATTACGGCGGAAACAGGGGCTCGGGACGAAGCTGTTCAGGGCAGCAGAGCAAGAAGCACGTCGGCGCGGCTGTACGCAGATTCTTCTGATGACGTTCAGTTTCCAAGCGCCCGCGTTTTATGCCAAGCATGGCTTTGAGGTGCTGACAGTCGTGGACGACCATCCACGTGGACATCGAAATCTGCTGTTGCGGAAACGTCTCAATGAGCTCAGCTAACCCTTCATTAGGAAAGGAGGACCTTCATGGCGAGTCATACCTACGACATCATTACCGTTGGCGGTGGCTTGGGCGGTTCAGCCCTGGCTAAAGCAATGGCCGAACATGGCGCGCGCGTGCTGGTCGTGGAGCGGGAGACACAGTTCAAGGATCGTATCCGTGGCGAGAACTTTGCTCCGTGGAGGGTCGCGGAAACACAGGCGCTGGGCCTTTACGAGATTTTACGCGCCACATGCGCATGCGAGTTCCCACGGATTGGAATTTATACTGAACCTGAGTTCGGGGAGCCGCGCGATTTGATGACGACTACGTCACTCCAGCACGGTAGGGCGCGTACCACGCACCATTGCGCTGGTGCGCTTCGTACGCCCTACCAATTGCTCACGCATTTATGAGACACATCCCGGAAAGAAAAGGACTTCCCCCGACATTCTTGTCTCGTGACATCGTCAAGTGTACGAATCTCATGAGGTTCAATTTCGCTAGTGAGGTCAGCCAATGAGCATGCCCACGCCCGACATGAGGATGATCACGGTCACCCCACAGTTTGCCATCCCGACTGCTCAGGAGGCCGTCGCGCAAGTCAATCGCTGGTTGCATCGTGAAATCGGAACCGCTGTTCATGCGGCAGCCGCAACCTTTGATCCCGCTACGTTCTATTGGCATGTCCCCATTGAGCTCGCCTATGGTGCGACTGGCCCACTTGGTGTCGTTGGTGATGTCTATATTCACGCGGCAACGGGCGACTTCGCCGGGCGGCCTAATGCGGAGACCTTTCGTCAGCGTGCAGAAGCACTGGCTACCGCACATGGGATCGAGTGATGCTGGTTTGGCATGCCCAGGAACTTCCGTCTTCGTGTGTTGCAGCGTGTGTGCGGATGGTCTTTGAGGGACTCGGAGTACCGGTTGCTGAGGCACAGGTCCGCCGTCTCATCGGGCACACGCGTTTGGGCGTGTCGCTCGCGGTAACGCGGAGAAAGCTGAGTAATGCAGGAGCGGTGGTACAACAGCATGGAGATTGGAGTCTCGATGATCTCCGAGATTCTCTGCGCGCGGGCTACTGTCCGATTGTCGGAGTGGAGCGACACGTACTGGGGTACTCTCGTGCTTTCCATGCCATCGTCCTGGTCGAGATCACCAGCACGGCCATTTCCGTTTTGGATCCGCTTGACGGTCCCGAGCTGCGCCACTACGGGGAAGCGGCCTTCGTGTCTGCGTGGGAGATGGCAGGGCGCGAGGTATTGGTGACTCACCTTACGCGCCAGGGGCAAAAAAGGTGTAGAATCGCCGGTATGAAAGCACAAGCGATAGCCGATTTGTATTCCGATTACTTACTGGCTTCATTTGGGGCCACCACGGCGACGGGGCTCAGCGAACTGCTGGAGGGG
>JANMSE010000645.1:0-14661 GCA_031389045.1 Deltaproteobacteria bacterium
CCCAAGATTTTCAGGAGCAATAGGCAGCGCCCTCTTGAATGAGAACGTGGTGTCTTCCACCTCCTCGGTCCTGGTCAGGAAAGAACTCTTTGTGAAGGTTGGGGGGTTTAACCGACGACTGCGGTCGTGTGATGATTGGGACCTGTGGATTCGCTTAGCGCACCTCACCACGTTTGGCTTCCTCAAGGAATTCCTGGTCTCTCACTACATTGATGGTGAAGACCGCCTCTCCTTCAATCCGCGGTATCGCGCGCACGACTTACTGTATATGTACGAAAAATATGTGAAGGTCTCTGGCACCGCCAGAGGACGGGCAAATATCTTTTTCAAGTTGGGACACGCCTTTTATCTGTGGAACCGATCGCGCACCGCCGCTGTCTTTTTCACAAAAAGTTTCGCACTGCATCCCGGAAAATATAAGGCGCTGGTCTATCTGCTCCTGTGCAAATTACCGGGAAGCAGCACAAGGAATTTATATTACCTCAAAAGACTTCGGTCTTATTTTCGTCGGGCTTTTCTCTTCAAGGACCTGACATGGCAAAAGGCTCGCTATGGCACCGGCCACTAAACACGCGACGTGGGCAGAACAGCCCGCCAAGGCGCGGACGCGCACCCAGATTCGCAGCTCGAGTCTGCTGCTGACCGGTCGGTGTCTGACCATTGGCGTCAATGTCGTCACTCAGGTCCTCATGGTGCGGCATCTGACCATGCTCGATTACGGCGCGCTGGCGTACGCGCTGGCGGTGGTCGATTTTTTCCAAGCCTGCATTGCTCTCGGCCTGCGAGAGGCGGTCGCCCGTTTCGTGCCGATCTATCACGAGCAACGCGCATACGGCAAGTTATTCGGCACCATCTTCCTGGTGGCGAGTATCCTGGCACTCACCGGCTTCGGTGTGGTGGGGGTTTTTACCGGGCTACCAGAGGACATGGCGCGCCTCCTGGGTAACGAACCGCACGCCCACCATCTGCTGACCATCATCATTGTGCTGGTGCCGCTGGAGGCGTTCGATGGTCTGCTCATAAGCCTCTTCGCCAGTTTCGGTAGTCCGCGTTCCATCTTTGTCCGTCGCTACCTGCTGGGGCCGGGACTCAAGCTGGGCGTCGTGCTCCTGCTGGTCGTGTGGCAACAGGATGTGCTCTTTCTGGCCTACGGCTATCTCATCGCCACCACTATTGGCGTGCTGGTCTCCGCCTGGATGCTCCTGCGCTTGCTCGCGCACCAGCAACTGCTCCACCACTGCCAGTGGCGGACCCTGGAGGTCCAGGCGCGCGAGATTTTCGCGTTTACCTTGCCGCTCCTCCTTTCTCATCTGCTTTCCACCACCATGCAAACAGTGAGTGTGATCTTCCTAGGCTATTTTTACCCTGTGCAGGAGGTTGGTCTGTTTCGAGTGGTTTTACCCATGGCCAACCTGATTACGACGGTCATGGCGAGTTTTACCTTGTTCTATCTCCCGGCAGCCGCCCGGTTACATGCCCACCACGCGCACGACGAACTCAATGACCTCTATCGGCGGACGGCGATGTGGATGGCTGTGCTCTCGTTCCCGGTTTTTGCCGTGACGTTTGCCTTGGCTCAGCCACTCGTTTCCTGGCTCTATGGCACGCGCTATGAGTCGTCCGGCGTCATTCTCGCCGTGCTCTCCGTGGGGTACTACCTCTCCGTCGCTCTCGGATTTAATGCGCTTACGCTCAAGGCCCTGGGCAAGCTTCGCGCTCTCCTCCTTATTGATGTTGTGGCCGTTGGTGCCAATGTCGCCTTCAATCTCCTGTTGATTCCGCGCTATGGCGCGCTGGGGGCAGCCCTTGGTGTGGCCGGAGCAATGATCGTCCGCGATGTGCTCATGCAGGTCGGCGTGTACCGGGTGCTAGGGCTCTCCCTCTTTGCCCGTCCCTACGGCACCTTTTATCTGACGCTGGTGGGGAGTACCTGCGTCCTCTTCCTTATCCCTTTTTGTGGGACCCCCACCCATCTCGCGGTCCTACTGATAGGGCTCGTGAGCGTAGGTGTCTTACTGGTGAGCAGGCCGCATCTGCAAGTGGCGGCTACCTTCCCAGAGCTTTTCTTGCGGCTGCCCCTGCTCCGGCTATTTTTCGCGTGACGTGAGGGTCTTTGTTATGCGGATGCCACATCTGACCACACCATCTCTGGTCGTTCACACCTCACTGGTGCTCCTCTGCACCGTGTGTGGGATGCTCATACTTGAACACAATCCACTGTTCGCCTTGGGCCTTGTCGCCCTCCTCGGGGTGCTGGCCGCGCTGTGGGTGTGGCCGGAGCTCGCCACGGGCTTGGTCTTTTTCGCGGTCTACGCCAACCTCCCCGTGATCGCCACGAGATTCCATGGCATCCCCCAGATGGTGGCAGGCTCGGTGGTGTTGCTCCTCGCCGTGCCCATCGTCCACGCCCTCATGATCGGCAAGGAACGAGTGATCGTGGATCACACCTTTTTGCTGATGTTAGCCTTTCTCGTTGTGCTCTTTGCCTCGTCATGTTTCGCTAGAGACACGAATATCGCAGTCGATTGGATTCTCACTTTTTTGCAAGAGGGCATCGTCCTCTATTGGCTGATCCTCAATGCGGTGCGCACGCTAGCAACGTTACGACGCGTGATCGGGGTGCTGCTGCTGGCGGGCAGTCTCCTCGGTGCCCTCAGTCTATATCAAGAAATGACCCAGTCGTATGACTCCCGTTTCGGGGGCTTAGCTCAGAGGGGGGTCGAGCAGGGTACTGATACGCGCAGTGCTCACGGGGAGCCGCGCGTGCGGACGCAGGCTGATCGCGATGAGATTGAGCGGGCCCGAGGTCCCGTTGAGGAGTCCAATCGCTACGCCCAGATTCTGCTGGTCCTCCTCCCCCTTGCCCTGTTCCGGTTCTGGGGGGAGCGCTCCCCGTCCACGCGGCGGTATGCCGCCGCAGCCGCCATCCTCATCTTAGGCGGGATAGTGCTGACCTATTCGCGCGGGGCCTTTGTCACTCTTATGCTCATACTCCTCATGCTGATGGGGATGCGGTACCTACGGCCCGCGCAAATCCTGACGGCGCTGGCTGCCCTCATCCTGACGATGGTGCTCGTGGCACCGGGGTACTTCGCCCGGGTGAGCACCATTAGTAGTATCACCGGGCTCATGGCGGATAAGCAGACGGTGAAGCCTGATGGCGCGATCCGCGGCCGTGCCACCGAGATGTTAGCGGCCCTGCTGGTCTTTCGCGATCATCCGGTCCTCGGCGTTGGCCCTGGACAATATGCCCCCTTCTACTCGCGGGAGTACCATCTCAATCCCGCTATCGCTTTTCGGCATCTCCCGCGCCCGCGTCCCGCGCATAGCCTCTATTTCCAAATGGCCGCGGAGACCGGCGTTATCGGCTTGGCCATCTTCATGGCGATCGTGCTCGTGCCCATGTACCAGCTCTGGCAGGCGCGTCGTCACTGGGCGCGGAGCCGCCCGGACCTGGCCAATATGGCCACGGCTTTGTTGCTGAGTCTCGTGGCGTATCTCGGCACTGGTATCTTCTTGCATCTCGCGTACCAGCGATATTACTGGCTGCTCTTGGCCGTGGTCGGCGCCGCGTTACAGATATTCCAGCGTGAGGGACAGGCGTCGCGCACCTATGATCCGGTTGTTGAGGATACGGTCTCTCGTCCTGAACGGCTGTTTTCGCGGCAAGGGGGTTCACCTCTATGAAGCTGTATGGACTGTGCATAGTCAAAGATGAGGATGACATCATCGCTCAGTCACTGACCTACGCCCTGAACTATTGTAACAAGGTGATCGTCTTGGATAACGGCAGTACCGACGAGACGTGGCCCATCGTTCAGCGCCTGGCAAACCAGGAGCCGCGGATTATCGCGCTTGGGCAAACGCGGGAACAATTTCGCGAAGGGTTGCGGTCCATCATCTACAACGAGTTCCATCGTGAGCTGTCAGATGAGGACTGGTGGTTATATTTAGATGCGGATGAGTTCTTAGCCGAGGATCCACACCCCTTCATCCACCATGCCGCGGGCGAGCACGCCGACATCGTCCGCGCGTGGCAAATTCAATTCTCCTATACCGATGTGGACCACCGCGCGTGGGTGCGAAAAAGAGACGAACCGGACATTCCTATTTTTGCCAGGCGTCGGTACTACCGTATCAATTGGCGTGAGCCCCGTCTGTTTAGAAATCACCGCGCGGCCCCCTGGGATGAGCGCATTTCCAGCGTGCTCCCCAACGGCCTGGCGAAAAGAAGCCGGCGCTTTATTTTCAACCGGCACTATCAATACCGCGATCCCGAACAAATACAGAAACGCATTGACAACCGCTTCGGCCATCCAACCTTATTCCGGCATGTGCACCAACCGGACTGGCGCGGGTACATACTCGCGGCGAAGAACATGAATTATTACACGGACGGTGACCCGTGGAAGTTTGGCGTCATGGATTTATGGCAGGTCTATACCGAAAAACTGAGAGGCAAAATACGCCGTCAATTAGTGCGAGGGTTTGCGTATGCCGGCTGAACTTTCGCCAAATGAGGAGAAGCCCATGTCTGCCGTGAAGGTTGCTTATATTATGTCACGCTTCCCGGAGCTCACCCAGACGTTTGTGCTCTATGAGATGCTGGCACTCGAAGAGCGAGGCATCCCGGTGGAGATCTACCCGCTGCTGCGGACGCGCCAGCGGGTCACGCATCCGGAAGCGGCGCGGATGGTCAAACGAGTGCACTTTCATCGGTTTCTCTCGCTCCCCATCCTCTACGCCCAGTGGCACTTTCTTCGCCGGTCCCCGCTCCGCTATGTCAAACTCTGGGCCGAAGTGCTGCGCGGGACCTGGGGCAGCGCGAACTTCTTCTTTGGCGCGCTGGGCATCTTCCCCAAGGCGGTCCGCTTCGCGTACGAGATGGCCAACGCCGGCGTGACGCATGTCCACGCGCACTTCGCCAACCATCCGGCGCTGGCGGGCTTCATTGTTCATCGCCTGACCGGTATCCCGTTCAGTTTCACCGCGCATGCTCATGATCTGTATGTTGAACGGCGGATGCTCGCCGCGAAAGTCGAGGCCGCCGCCTTTGTGGTGACGATCTCCGCTTACAACAAACAGATCATAACGGAGACGTGTGGGGACCAGGCAGACGCGAAAATTCACGTTATCCACTGTGGGGTAGACCCCACCGTCTTTTCCCCCAGTCCTGTGAAGCGGAGTGACGGTCTGTTTTCTATCCTCTGCGTTGGGGCACTGGAAGAGAAAAAGGGCCACCGCTACCTCATTGAGGCGTGTCAGTTCCTTCATCGGCGCGGTGTCCGCTTCGCCTGCCACCTCGTCGGCGAGGGACCCTACCGTCGTCAACTCGAAACCCAGATCGCCCAAGCCGGATTACAAGACCAGGTACACCTACACGGCGGTTGTCCTCGTCCCGAGGTGGTCCGCCTGCTGTCCGCAGCCGATGTGTTTGCCCTGGCGAGCGTGGCGACGCAGCAAGGGAGACAGGAAGGGATTCCCGTGGTGCTCATGGAGGCGATGGCGAGCGGGCTCCCCGTGGTGGCCAGCGCGCTCTCCGGTATTCCCGAACTGGTGGAATCAGGGTGGACCGGTATCCTCGTACCCCCGCGCGATGCCACGGCGCTGGCCAACGCCCTGCACACGCTCTACACCGATGCGCCGGTACGACAGCGGATGGGGCAGGCCGGCCGGGAAACAGTGCTCCGTGAGTTTGACCTGCGCGCCAATACCGCCGCGCTTGCCACTTTGTTTCTCACCTCATCAAGGCGGCAAGATGGCACGCCGCATGTTGAGGGGGCACCGCCTACGCCCAGACGTGAGCGCGGTAAGCCAAACCCAAGTGCTGAATCAAGAAGAGGAGAACTCGTATGTTAACAACCGAAATGCTCGCTGACATGTGCTGCCCTGCCTGTCCTGACCAGGAACTCCGCGCTGAGATCCAGAAGCAGGACGGCAATCAAATCCTCGAAGGTACACTGCGGTGTCAGGCAACCGGGGAAACCTTTCCCGTCCACTCGGGCATTCCCAGCCTTTTTCCCACAGGCGTCTTGACCGACCCCGCATGGCGGACGTGGGAAGATCACTTAGCCGGGTTTCAGGCCAGGCGAGAATGGCGGGTCAAGAATCCCAACCAAGTCCTTACCCGCTGGGGGGAAAAATCGAAACCGCACAACAAGTTCGCGCAGTTCACGGGGATTGACGAGGGGAAGGTGCTGGACGTGGGCTGTGGGCCGGGGAAACTCCGAGCGCATTTTGGCGACCGGGTCGTGTACTACGGGCTGGACCCGATCGTGCTGCCCGAAGTCGACGACTTCCCATTTGTGCAGGCGCTCTCGGAATACATTCCCTTTAAGAGTCAGACCTTTTCTCATCTGGTGGTGAGCGCCGCGCTGGATCATTTCAAGGATCTGGAGGCCTTTTTTCGTGAAGCGCTTCGCGTGCTCACGCCCAATGGCCAATTGCATCTTGTGCAAAGTGTTCACGAACTGCGGAGCCCGCTGGCGGCCGCGAAGATGTTGGGCCATTGGCTCAAGGATACGCTGGAAGATCGTAGGACCAAGACCAAGAATCCCGCCGCGCCGAAGCATGTCACGGAATTCACCACCTCTTCTCTACACGCGGCAATGACGAAGGATTTCGTCATCGCCGCGCTCGATCAATACAGTTTCCGGTGGTATTCCCCGACAAAACTGCTGGTGACGTTGATGCCCAGGCAGGCGGGAATGCCGTGAGGGGCACGGTCGCTTGCCTCATGGCGCTCCCACCCTGCCGTGTGTCCAGTCGGTCCAGCCCATGTTCTTGCCCGGCCGGGCAGGTATAGGCGCTGGGAACTTGGTGCCATAGTAGAAATTGATGAGGTGTAACTGCCAGGTATCATCGCCCTCCGCCGGGTAGTTGGCTTCCTTTTGCAGCCAGGTCGCGGCGCGTAAGATCGCCTGGTTTTCCCAGTTCCACACGTCATAGCCAGCGCGGGAGAGGATGACCGCCTGCACCAGCACGCCCTGCAACGCCTCCCAGGTGTAATTGGTCCGGCACGGTGGCCATTGAAAAGAACCGCAGCGGCGCTGATCATCGGGCAGTACGCCGTCGAGGGAATGGCCATTTTTCCGGCAGCCCCGTGGATTGATACCAACCGGGCGCGCCGGGTCACACTGCCAGGAGAGATCAGTGCCGAATTGAAAGCTGGCGTACGCTGACCGGTCACCGAGATAGCCTCTGAACACTTGTGCCGTGCGCGCGATCTCAGCGGTGTCCCCTAGATACACCGCCGCTGCCGCGCGGCTTGCTCCAGCATGCGTGCCCCAGTTGTTGGGGCGATCCTCGTGCGTGGATTGCAACGTTCGTCCCTCAAGCGTTTCGGTCAGCGTCCGCCGCAGCCAGGGCCGGAACTCGTCCGTGTCGAACGTGGCATCATACTTTAGGTAAGTGAATGAGGTCCGCAGCGATCACATAGGCCGCGAGTTCGCGACCGAGAGCGAGGGTGCGGCCTCCCAGTTCGGTGTTCAGCGCCAGCTTGAGCTGTTGTCGCACTTCGGTGCGGTACTTTTCCTCGCCGGTGCGGACATAGACGAGCGCCTTGGCGAGCACATAGACGTTGTTCATCTGGTCCTGATCGCGCAAGTTCGGGGTGCCAGCCGGTTGGTCGGCCTGGGTTTTCAGTTGCTTCCACGCCGGACCCGCTATGGGCAACGCTGATAACTTTTCCGCACTGATCCAGATGGTGCCGGGGGGAGGGGCCGCCAGTGCCTGGGCACCGGTAACTGTCAGCAGCAAGAGAAAAGTATTCATACCCATGGCAAGATTGCGAGACATAATTCCCTTCCTTTTTGAGATGGCGGCTACGGACAAGCTCAGGAACTCAGGCTTCGTTTCCCAGGGCTGACGCCCTGGGCTCCTCTCTTACGCCCCTGCGGGACGAAGGGGCACAACAACAGGAAGACGACTCAGCTCGTTATTCCAGAGAAAGTCGAATCCGCATAGTCGGTTCCCTTGATCCTTCGTGTAGAGTGGCAAATAATGCGTCGGCTCTCGCCCACAACATAACAGGAGGCGTCACACTATGGATTACAGTCGTTATCATTACCTCAGCGTTGAACGCAAGGAGAAAATTCTTGTCGTGTCTCTGAATCGTCCAGAATCACTGAATGCGATCAATGCCGCCCTGCACACGGAGCTCTCGCAAATTTTCGCGGACATCGCCCAGGATCAGCAAACCGAAGTGGTCGTGCTGACTGGCAAGGGGCGCGCGTTCTGCGCCGGGGGGGACATCAAGTGGTTTCAAGACATGACCACCCCGCAGCTTGATGCGCTTTTCATTGAGGCCCGCAAAATTATTATTGACATGCTCGAAGTCGAGCAGCCTATTATTGCCGCGGTCAATGGTCCCGCGACTGGGTTAGGCGCGACCCTCGCGTTGTTTTCCGATGTGATCTTCGCCGCTGACAACGCCAAGATCGGTGACCCGCACGTACGAGTCGGTGTGGTGGCGGGCGATGGCGGCGCGGTGATTTGGCCCTGGCTGGTCGGGGCGGCCCGCGCCAAGGAGTTCTTGATGACCGGGGATATTATTTCCGCCACGGAAGCCGAGCGCATTGGGCTCATCAATCACGTTGTTCCCGCCGATCAACTAATGGACAAGGCCATGGCGCTGGCGACGCGCTTGGCGAATGGACCAACCAAGGCGATTCGTTGGACCAAGGTCTCGGTCAATAAAATTCTCCGCGATACGGCCAATCTGGTGCTCGACACGTCGCTGGCACTTGAGAAACAATGCTTTTCGACGGAAGATCACAAAGAAGCGATCCGCTCCTTCGTGGAAAAACGGGAGCCGAAGTTCACGGGAAGGTAAGAGAACGAGGAAACGGTCAGCTTTCAGCAAAAATCAGGAAATAGGTACTGTGGGAGCTGTGACTCGTGTCAGAAGATGAGCATCTCCTGCTGTGTTTGCCTGACTACTGACTACTGATGACTACTGGCTACTTCCTGTTGAGACACATAATGAAAACTCCGCTTGCACGTCCTACCAGTATCACCATCGCCGCCCTCCTCATCGCGTTCTACGCGGGGATGGTTATCTTGTGGGACCTCATCGCGCCGTTTGAGCGACCGTATGCCCAAGGGCCAGTGACCGTGGTCCTTGGTTTTCGGGTCTATGGCATAGCGGCGCAACTCGTGCATGTCCTCCAACTGGGGGTGGCGCTCGCTCTGGTGTACGGGCTCTGGACGATGCAATGGTGGGGCTGGCGGCTGGTGATCGGGGTAGTGGGCTACATGCTCCTTTCCGTCTCGGTGTGGGTCTCGTTCTACCAGGAGTATGAGCGTATCGGCTTCGCCTTTTTCTACGTGATTGTCGTGAATGTGCTCTTGGCGCTGACTTTTCCGCATCGAGAGAAGTTTGGAGACTCAAACAGGGGACAGGGTTCAGGGGCCAGGGGTCGGGGGGCATAACACGTTGGATATTTGACTCACCATTATTTGACTCGCCCCTGTCTCTCGTCCCCCGTCTCAGATAAGGAATCCGTATGACGACGCAACACAATGACCTCAGTGCTTTTTTTGATTTTTCCGGCAAGACCGCGCTGGTGACCGGCGTTCTTGATGAACACTCGATTGCCTGGCCGATTGCGAAGTATCTCAACGATGGCGGCGCGCGCATTGCCTTGTCGATCCAACGGAAAGCGGTGCGGCGGATGATGGGCTCGACGCCGCAGTTGCTCAACAATCCGCTGATTGTCGAATGCGATGTCTCGAGAGATGAGGAAGTCGAACGCATGTGCGCGGAGGTTGGCCAGGCGTTTGGCCATATCGACTTCCTCATTCACTCAATCGCCTACGCGCCGCCACAGACGTTTGAGCGACGGTTCGTGGAAGTGGCGCGCGCGGATTTCACGCTCGCGCTCGACATTAGCGCGTACTCGCTGATTGCGTTGGCCCGTGGTGTGTTGCCGTTCATGCAAGATGCCGGTGGGAGCATTCTTGCCATGACCTATTACGCCAGCGAGAAAGTCATCCCTGGGTATCAAGTGATGAGCGTGGCCAAGGCGGCATTGGACAGCATTATTCGCAACCTCGCGTATGACTTGGCGCCGCATCGGATCCGCGTCAACGGACTCTCGCCTGGTCCGACCGCGACGAAAGCCGGAACGTCGATTCCGGGATTTTCCATCATGCGGAACCACATGAAAACATACGCACCGCTGCAGGGAGAAATTCAGAACGTGGATGCTGGCAAAGCGGCACTGTTTCTCTGTAGTCCACTGGCGGAGAAAATTACTGGCGAGATTGTTCACGTTGACGGTGGGTACAACATCTTAGGGATGACGATTTAAGCGGTCAGAATAACCTCTCACCGAATGAAGACCGCGGATGACTTTTGAAAATGCGACCCGGAAACGAAAAGGCGTTGTTGGAGGTGTTGGAATCATTTCGACGTGACACCTTCAGGCCGCGCCTATGACAGAATGGGACAGGCAGTGTCGGCTCTGTTCCCCGTCGGACTTTCCGTGGTATGAAAGAAGCATGCCGGAGAAAAGAACCATTCCTCAGGAGACCCTAGACCAGATCATCCGACGGATCGTTGCGGTAGCGCAGCCGGAGAAAATCATCCTGTTTGGCTCGGCGGCGCGGGGCGAGATGGGCCCCCACAGCGATGTCGACCTCCTGGTGATAAAGGCTGGCGCGAACCGCCTCGACCTGACCGGGCAGATTTACCGAAACTTGCATGGAATGGAGGCAGCGATCGATGTTGTGGTGGTCACGCCTGAAGACGTCGAGCGGTATCACGACAGCCCTGCTCTGGTGATTGCGCCCGCGCTGAAAGAAGGCCAGGTTGTCTATGCCGCCTGAGCGTTTCTCCCCCGATGATCCCCGGCAGTGGTTGAACCGCGCACGGAGCAATCTTTCTCGGGCGAAAGCAAAAATTCCCGATACCTACCTGGAAGACCAGTGCTTCGACGCTCAACAGGCTGCCGAAAAGGCGATCAAAGCTGTACTGCTCAAGAAAGGGGTCACCTTCCCGTATGTCCATGACCTGGCCCGCCTGTTGACGCTGCTCGAGCAAGCAGGCGAAGAAATCCCCGATGTGGTGAGGCAAGCAGAAGACCTCACGCGCTATGCCGTGCTGACCCGTTATCCAGGACTCACCGAACCCGTTACCGACGCATACTACCAGGCAGCAGTCGCAAGTGCAGAAGCAGTAGTCCGCTGGGCAGAAGAGAGAATCACATGAGTACCGAAAACTGTGGCACCTTTCATAGAAGAGAGGCCGTAAGAGACCGAAGAGGAAGCAGGCATGCGCTGTGCAGGTTGTGGGTCGGAGAACCCTGAACGAGCGAAGTTCTGTATCGAGTGCGCCGCACCGTTCCAGCAACGCTGTCCGAATTGTGGAACAGAGAATTCGCCGCGAGCCAAGTTCTGCGCCGAGTGTGCCACACCCTTCACGTGGCAACTTCAACACCCTAGCACCCAGCCCCCAACAGTTGTCAGTCCTCAGTTGTCAGTTGTCAGTTCCTCCCAGTCCCCTATTCCGCAGACTCCGAACCCCGAACTCCGAACTTCCCAATCCCCAAGCAGCTACACCCCCCAACACCTCGCGGAGCGTATCCGTGCGGTAGCTCTGACGGACGGCGAGCGTAAAACCATCACGGCGCTGTTTGCCGACCTCAAAGGCTCGACGGCACTGATTGAAGGGCTTGATCCCGAAGAGGCGCGCGCGATTATCGATCCCGCACTGCAACTGATGATGGACGCGGTGCATCAGTATGACGGCTATGTGGCACAAGCGTTGGGCGATGGCATCTTCGCGCTGTTTGGTGCGCCGCTTGCGCATGAGGATCATCCCCAACGGGCACTGTATGCCGCCTTACGCATGCAGGAGGAGATGCGCCGCTATGCGGATACGCTGCGAGCAAAGGGGCATCCCCCACTGCTGATGCGGGTGGGCGTGAATACGGGCGAAGTCGTAGTCCGCTCCATTCGCAAAGAAGACTTACACACGGATTATGTTCCAGTGGGGCACTCCATCAACCTTGCAGCCCGGATGGAGCAGCTAGCCGCGCCGGGTTCGATTCTGGTCACGGACCACACGCACAAACTGACCGAGGGCTACTTTGACTTCAAGGATTTGGGGAAGACGCAGATCAAGGGAGTCGAAGAGTCGCTCAACGTCTATGAAGTCCTCGGGGCAGGACCACTGCGCACGCGGTTACAAGTCGCGGCCAGACGTGGGCTGACGCGGTTTGTCGGACGTACGAGAGAATTGGAGCAGTTGCAGCAGGCGTTGACACACGCCAAGGCGGGACATGGCCAAATCGTCGGGGTGATGGGCGAGCCGGGCTTAGGCAAGTCACGGCTGTTCTATGAATTGGTAGGGGCGTATGATTATACGCCCCTACGGATACACGGCTGTCTCGTGCTCCAAGCCAACTCCGTCTCGCACGGCAAAGCCTCCCCATATCTGCCGCTCATTGAACTGCTGAAGAGTTACTTCCGGATTGAGCCACAAGACGAGGAACGGACCCGACGGGAAAAAGTGGGGGGCAAAGTCCTGATGCTTGACCGGAGCCTCGAAGACATCCTACCGTATCTCTTTGCCTTGCTGGGCATTGAAGAACAGCCCTCGCCGCTCCAACAGATGGACCCGCAGATTCGGCGCAAGCGGACCTTTGAGGCGCTCAAGAAACTCTTCCTACGCGAGAGTCTCAACCAACCCTTAATCCTCATCTTTGAAGACCTGCATTGGATTGACACTGAGACGCAAGGCTTCCTTGACGTGCTCAGTGAGAGTGTCGCCAGTGCAAAAATTCTGTTGCTGGTGAATTACCGTCCAGAGTATCGGTCCGAGTGGGGGCAGAAAACGTATTATACGCAACTGCGGCTGGCGCCATTTGGCGAGGCTGAGGCCGAAGAATTTCTTGATGTCCTCTTGGGTACGACCGTAGGGGCGTATAATCATACGCCCCTACACGCCCTCAAACAGCTCATCCTGGAGAAAACCGAAGGGACGCCGTTCTTTATGGAGGAGATCGTCCAAGAATTGGTGGAACAAGGTGTGTTGGTGGGTGCCCCGTCGGTAGGGGCGTATAATCATGCGCCTCTACCGACGGTTCTGCATCTCTCGACGACCGTGCAAGACGTGTTGGCGGCCCGTATCGACCGGCTCGCCCCGGACGAGAAAGCCCTCCTGCAACAGCTTGCGGTCATCGGTCGTGAGTTCCCTGTGAGTCTGCTCCGACAGGTTGTCTCCCAACCCGAAGCCGAACTATATCGCGTCTTGTCAGCACTCCAACGCAAGGAGTTTCTCTACGAACAACCCGCGTTTCCCGAGGTGGAATATATTTTTAAGCACGCGCTGACGCAGGAGGTTGCCTACGGTACGGTGCTGCAGGAGCGGCGCAAAGCCCTGCACGAGCGAACGGCGCAGGCAATTGAGACGCTGTATCACGAGCGGTTAGATGATCACTACAGCGACCTCGCGCATCACTACAGCCGCAGTGGCAACACGCAGAAGGCAGTGGAGTACCTTCAGCTTGCTGGGCAACAGGCGGCACAGCGGTCGGCGTATACAGAAGCGATCGGTCATCTCACTACTGCTCTGGGGCTGTTGAAGAATCTGCCGGATACGCCCGAGCGCGTCCGGCAGGAACTCACTCTGCAACTCGCTCTGGGCACGCCGCTGCAGGCCACTAAAGGCTATGCGGCCCCGGAAGTGGAACAAGTCTACACCCGGGCGCAGGAACTGTGCCAACACATAGGGGAGACATCGCAGCTTTTCCCCGTGCTGTGGGGGCTGTGGTATTTTTATGTCGTCCGGGCGGAGTACCAGACGGCGCGGGAGTTGGGACGGCAGTGCCTGACCCTGGCCCAAAGTGTACAGGACCCCGCTCTCCTGGTGGAGGCGCACTTTGCGCTGGGGTTGACCTTGCTCATGCTCGGAGAGTTTATCCCAGCCCGAGAGCACCTAGAGCAAGGTATTGCCCTCTACGACCCTCGGCAGCACGGCTCCATCGCCGTTCTGTACGGTCAAGACCCTAAGGTGGCCTCCTTGTCCAATGCAGCCTATGCGCTGTGGGAGCTTGGCTATCCGGACCAAGCGCTGAAGAGCATCCATGACGCACTCGCCCTAGCCCACGAGCTGTCTCACCCCTTCAGCTTGGCTTATGCCCTGGTCTTTGCTGCCATGGTCCATCAATACCGCCGGGAGGGGCAACTCACTCAAGAACGGGCAGAGGCGCAGATTACGCTCTGTAGCGAGCAGGGATTTTCGTCCTGGTTGGCGTATGGGATTATGCTGCGGGGTTGGGCGCTGGCCGAGCAGGGGCAGGAAGAAGGAGGGATTGCGCAGATGCACCAGGGTTTGGCCGCCGCTCGGGCCACAGGGTCAGAGTTAGGACGGCCATCTGTTCTTGCCCGGCTGGCCGAGGCGTATGGGAAAGTGGGGCAGGCAGAGGAGGGACTCACTTTGCTGGCTGAGGCGTTGGCGGTGGTGGACAAAACCGGAGAGCGTTTCTACGAGGCGGAGCTGTATCGGCTTAAGGGACCGATTACGCTGCAACAAGCAAATCAAAAGTCAAAAGGCAAAAGTCAAAAGTCAAAAATAGAAACCAGCCCCCAGCTCCTAACACCTAGCACCCAGGCGGCGGTGGTGCAGGAGGCGGAGGAGTATTTTCTCAAGGCTAT
>JANMSE010000387.1:0-10948 GCA_031389045.1 Deltaproteobacteria bacterium
CGAACCAACCCGCTGCCACCCTTCGACAGGCTCAGGGTGAACGGATCGGATGTTGAAATCGTTGAGTTTTTTCCGTTCGTGCTGAGCTCGTCGAAGCATGGACGGCATTTACTAGGAACATTTCATTTAGGAAACCTATATAACTCCTATCTCAGGGAAGCGTCAACGCAAGGGCTGACCGCGTGCCCATAAGCATTTCGCTAAGTGGCAAGTGCTAGAACCTCGGGTTTGTCGCCCACTACGGAAGGAAGAAGAAGGCAAGGGGCTGGAATGAAAAAAGCCAAGAGGCGTGGAGGGGGGATGCCTCTTGGCTGGCTGGAGGGAACGGGCAGTTGTCAATCGCAGTCGCGGTTAAGAGCGGTTAGTAACGGGGGAGCAGAATGTCCAACCACGGGAGCGCGCCAGTCGTGGGGGAATCGTAGGAAGACGGATTTCCGTAAGGGCTCCCGTAATAGGGAGGAAGGTCGTTGGTGTACGGAGAACGAGAACGGCGCCCAGAGTATCCATCGCCATAATAGCGGTCATCACGATAGCGGCCATCATGATAGCGGCCATCATTATAGTGGCCGTAATCCCGATTCCGGTGATGTCGTTTAGAGTGCCGGTTCCGGCCATCGCGACAGTCTCTATCATCGTTGTCGTAACGGCTATAGGAGTCATGATCGTGATGGTTGTGTTTCCTTTTTGCGAGGGCCGAGGAGGGAGCAATGAGTAAAAAGGCAACCAGTGGCAGGACAGCGAGGGTGATTTTCTTCAAAGATGTTTTCATAACATCCTCCTTCTGAGACGAAGAAACACCGCCAGAAAATAAAGGTTGCGCTCAGGATGTCCAAGACCCGCGCTGTTGCTTCGTGAGTCCTTTCGGATGGGGGGAAAAGCGGCGAAGGAACTCCCCCGGCTGAGGAGCCTTCGCCACATCCACCCCTGATCATCACGGAGCGGTCGGCAGACCGGCGGCAAGGCCATCTTCGGTGGCCTCGACAAGGCAGTGGGGATGTTCCCACGGTCCAGCATCGAACACGATATTGTCGAGGCGAGCATTATCACCACTCACTCCACCGGGCACGTAATCAAGCCCTAACGCGTCGCGGGTGCGCCAGGCAATGAAGTGATCGGCGCAGGACGTGTCGCCGCTGACGCCAATCGCGCCGATCAAGGTCTTGGCGCTGTTATAGAGCCCCAGGCCACCACCGAAGACATTCACGCCTCCGATTTTTTCGCCAATCATCGGATCATTGGGCTGCCCGTAGTTTTTGGGATTTCCTCGGTATGCCACCTCTGTATTCACGGGATTACTATGTTGCAGGCCATATAAACTCCCACCCGGCTGTACCGCCGTGTAGAGGTTCGCCGTGGAAAGGGCGAGCGCGGGGAGACTAAAGGCATTGGCCGTATTCGCTTTCTGCGCCGAGATGACACGACTGCCGGGCCACTGCGCGCCGCGGTCGTTGCCGGTGAAGGCCACCGCGCACACGATCCCATCGCGATTGACGATGGTGCCCCACATAGCGAGATCGAACCCACCATTATTGCTGGCATGATTCCGTGCCGTGGTGAGCGCGGCTTTCAGCGCCGCGTGGTCTGGAAGATCCTTGCACTCGGCTTTCGTGTCCGCGCGGGCTGGCGTTGACGTGGCCATGACTACGCCAAGTGCCGCCGCGACCATGAAACCTGTCGTGAAAATACCCTTTACGCTATACCGTTCCATCTGCCTGTCCTCCTCTGGGGTAATAAGTTGCGACAAAAATGCGACCTGGCCCATCCAGTCGCCTTACCGTTGCGGACTTACGCGGAGCCGCTTTTTTTGTCAAGGACGAACACTTCGTGTGCCTTGTCTTCCTTCTTGACAACCACGGGAGGCGTAACAGACAATGCCTCCCCACAACGCGATATATTTTTTCACAGTAAGTATGCTGGATTCGCGGAGGAATGAAATTATGTCTGGAGCGCCTATGCAACCAATGATGCAACGTCGGGTGACAAAAGCGGAATTCTGGGCGTTGCCAGAAGGGCCGCCACATTTCGAGTTTGAAGACGGAGTATTGATTCCCATGCCAAGCCCACATGGCCGTCACCAAGATATTGCCTCCGCGCTCGCGCGCGCCCTTCAAGTCTACGTCGTCCGCAATGGACTGGGCCGGTGCTGGGTTGCGATTGATGTCGATTTGACGGAGAGGCTCACATACGTCCCGGACCTCGTTTTTCTCAGGGCAGATAACTTGTCTCGCTATAGTGAGCAGAGCGGCAAAATCCACGGAGTGCCTGACTTGGCTATAGAAATCGTCTCACGCAGCCATCCTGGACGCGACCGCGTGACCAAATTCAATAATTATCTCGCGTCTGGCGTGTCGTGGTACTGGCTGATTGACGCCGAGAGCCTGGTGCAAGAAGAGTATCATGCCGAAAGTGGCCGCTATTCACGTACCACCGCGGCGGAAGCTGGGGAACCGTTCCGTCCGTCGGTTTTTCCCGGGTTCGAGTTGAATCTCAAAACCTTGTTGGAAGAACAAGGCGTCATTCTTTAACGCCGAGTGCTCTCCGTGCTGTGGCGCGACGTGAAACCGAACACCGAGTGAAAGGGCGAGGGAGGGTGCGCTTCTCGTACCTCTCCCTTTCCTCGTTATCCCAGCCGTACAATCCGAGGAACACCGGACAACAATGACCGCAGCAGTGGGTCTCCAGCCGGGCGCTGATGGAGACCACGGTACAGCCCACGAATCACCCCTTGGACAACCGCACGATCCAACACCTGTCGCTGTTCACCATCATGGACCATGAGGTGCATCGGCAACGGACCAAAGCGTCCAGGGAACGGGTATGTCACTCCCTCTAGGATATTAGTGTCGCTACGACGATAGAAGGGAATCAATTCGTCCTCGACTTCGAGCGTCAACAACGACGCGCGTGGACACAACTCACGCAGGTGCGAGGTCAACCAACGATACAACACCGTGCCAATCCCTCGCCCTTTTTGTTCGTGTCGAACCCCAATGTAATCCAGATGGACAAACGCGGGGCGGTGGCTGATCCAGATCAACGCGAACCCCAGCACTGTCCCCTGTTCTTGTGTGATGAAAAGCTGATACTGTCCGGCTTTCAGGAGAGAACGAATCGTGGTCACCGACAACCGGCTGTCGGCGGAAAATTCCGCCTGATAAATCCGCATGGCGTCCTGAAACCGCCGCGACCGGTAGTGCACGATGCGCATGATGGAAAGACCGCCATTCGTTTGTTGCATGAGCCTGCTCATACCTGATGGTGTGTGATGTGACAATTGTTCGGGGCTGCCCACGATGAATAGTAAACTCCTCTTCATGACCATTCGCGTCGCCGTCCGCTCGCTACGGCGCAATACGTTGCGTTCCATCCTGACGATGTTAGGGATTATTTTTGGTGTGGGCGCCGTGATCGCGATGGTGGCCATTAGCCAAGGGGCCGATGCGTTTATTCAAGCGCAGATTAACAGCTTAGGCACGAACATCATCATGGTGATGCCCGGCACGACCACGGCGGGTGGCGTGCGCTCTGGATATGGCGGAGCCTCGTCCCTCACCGTGGCGGATGCACGAGCGATTCCGCAAGAATGTCCGTCCGTGGCGGCGGCCACGTCCCTGAAACGGCAAACCATGCAGGTGGTCGCGGGCAATCAGAATTGGAGCACGATGATCCAAGGGGTTGGCCCCGATTACTTCGCGGTGCGGGACTGGCCACTCACTGAAGGTCGAACGTTCACCCGTCAGGAAGAGTTGACCGGAGCGCGCGTCGCCTTGTTGGGTGAAGCCGCGGCCCGCAATCTCTTCCTTGATGGCCAAGTCCCAATCGGTGCCACCATTCGAGTCCAGAATGTTCCACTGCAAGTCATTGGCTTGTTGGCGGCGAAAGGCCAAACAGGCTGGGGACAAGACCAGGATGACACGGTCGTGGTGCCGTTCGCGACCGCGGAACGACGGCTGATTGGCGCCGAGATTCTGGGCGTCGTGAATCTGATTCTCGTCTCCGCGCGTGACGCCAAACTCACGACGAAAGCGGAAAAAGAAGTGGTCGCCTTGCTCCGCGCGCGCCATCGTATCCCGGAAGGGCAAGACAACGATTTCACCGTCCGGCGCTTGCAAGATATCGCCGATGCCTCCGCCGGAGCCAGTCAGGTCATGACGATTCTGCTCGCCTCCGTGGCCTCGATCGCGCTGGTGGTGGGTGGGATCGGCGTGATGAACATTTTGTTAGTATCCGTCACCGAACGCACCCGCGAAATCGGCTTACGCATGGCGGTGGGCGCGAAAGCCCGTCATATCCTGTTGCAGTTCTTGATCGAAGCGATGATGCTCAGCATGGTCGGTGGGCTGCTCGGCATCGTACTGGGGATCGGCAGTGCCCGTGCCGTCGCCTATTTCGCCCATTGGCCGAGTCTTGTCTCGCCCGCCGCCGTGCTCGGCTCGTTCGCGTTCTCTGGCCTCGTTGGCATCATTTTTGGCTACTATCCAGCCTATAAAGCCTCGCGACTCAACCCGATCGAGGCCCTGCGTTACGAATGAGCCAGTTCCTCACGCTTCCCCAGGTGCGGCTCCATTATCTGGAATGGGGGAACCCCACCGCTCCCGCTCTTGTGCTCCTGCACGGCGGTGCCGCTCATGCTCATTGGTGGGATCACCTCGCACCGCTGCTGGCTGAGCAGGATCACGTGGTCGCGCTCGACCTGCGTGGACATGGGGATAGCGGTTGGGTTGTCCCGCCCGCCTACGAAATCGAAGATTATGTTGGCGACTTAGAGAGGGTCTTTACCGCGTTACACCTGGACTCGCCAGTGTTGCTGGGGCACTCCTTGGGTGGCTTTATCGCGCTGACCTACGCGACTCGTCATGCCACCACCCTGCGCGGACTTATTGTGGTCGATATGGGATTTCGCTTGCGGAGCAGTCGCACCATGCGGTTTCTGCGCAATATGCCATCGCCACACTATGAGAACGAGGAAGCCGTGCTGCGCCGCTTCCAATTATTCCCCAGCGAAACCGTGGCCACGCCTTCCTTGCTCCATCACATTGCCCTCACCAGTGTGCGCCCACAGGCGACGGGAGGTCTGACTCTGAAGTTTGACCGCGCGACGATGGGACGATCACCTCGCGATTTATCCGCCCTACTGAAAACTATCACTTGCCCAACGCTACTCCTCCGTGGTAGTGACAGCCAGCATTTGACAGCGACAACGATGACTGAAGTGGTCACCCGCTGTCCGCGCGCACGTGGAGTAGAAATTCCCGGTGCGGGCCATCAGGTGTTCCTGGACAATCCGCCGGCGTTCCTGAGCGCCGTGCGCGATTTTCTTCGCGATGACGTGGAGGGGCGTATATGACAGACCTGATTCACCGGGCCGCGCAGGCGCTTCGCGGGGCTCGGAAAACAATCGCGCTTACGGGAGCTGGGATATCCGCCGAGAGTGGCATTCCCACCTTTCGTGATCCAGGCGGGTTGTGGGACCGCTACGACCCAGAAGAGTACGCCACGATTGAGGCGTTTCGCCGCACGCCAGGCAAAGTCTGGCGGATGATGAAAGACTTCACCAAACTCAAGACCGCCCGTCCCAATCCTGGTCACTACGGGTTAGCCCAACTCGAGCAGATGGGGTTTCTGCGTTGCATCATCACGCAGAACGTGGACAACCTGCATCAAGACGCGGGTAGCCGCGATGTCATCGAGTTTCACGGCAACATGCGACAGGTGATCTGCCAGCAATGCGACAAGACGCTACCACTCGAAGACATATCGTTAGAGACGCTCCCCCCGTATTGCTCTTGCGGAGGCGTGTTCAAGCCCGCGGGCGTGTTTTTTGGCGAACCGATTCCGATGCACGCCATGCTGCGCTCGCAGGAAGAGGCGCAAAGCTGCGAGGTGATCCTGGTGATTGGCACGTCCGCTGTTGTGTACCCCGCGGCGGACATTCCCCGCGTCGCCAAAGAGGCCGGGGCGCACGTCATCGAGATCAACCCGGAACGCACGGACCTTACCAGCGGCGTGTCTGATTTTCTCATTCAAGAAAAAGCCGGGGTCGCGATTCCACGAATCGTCGCGGCGATTCGGGCGATGGCCTCTTGAAGAACAAAACGGGGGAAGAGGAGAAAAGGGAAAGAGGGAAAGAGGGAAAAGAAAAAAGTCCCCCTTTGTTTTCCGTTTCCCCATTTTTCCCGTTTCATTCTTGAGGTCCTTCCGACTTCCTGTTCCATCACTGCAAAGGGGTACCTAAATGAGCTGGCCACCACGCTACACGATTCTTCTGCTCCTGTTTCTGCTGTCATTGGTGAACTACATCGACCGGGTGAACATCTCGCTCACCGCGCCGGTGATGATGCCCGAACTCGGATGGGATACCGCATGGTTCGGCGTGGTCTTTTCGGCCTTTACCTGTGGCTATGCCGTGTTCATGATTCCCAGTGGATTGCTCGCCGATACGCGGAGTCCCAAGATGTTGCTGGCCATCGCCTGTTTTGGTTGGTCGTTTTTCACGCTGCTCACGCCGCTGGGACAACATGCGTTCTCATTGATGTTAGCGATGCGTTTTCTCGTGGGCATGTTTGAGGCGGTCAGTTTACCCGCCGCGACCGTCGTCAATATGCGCTGGGTGCCGAAGCACGAGATGGGCGTCGCGCAGATGATTAGTCTGTCGGGCATCTATGCCGGACAACTGATCGCCTATCCCATTGCCACCTGGATCATCACCCATTTTTCCTGGAGAGCCGTCTTTTACTTCAACGCCATAGTGGGCTTCCTGTGGATCGCGATCTGGCTCCGCTATGGCTCCGACACCCCTCCGCGTTCCGCGAGCGAGCAGGCGACGGTGGACTCTAGTCCGCAACCAAAAGCCAAAGTTCCTCTGGGCGCATTACTAGCGACTCCAGCCGTGTTGGCGCTCGCCCTCGCCTATTTCTTTTGGGCATACGGGTTATCGATGGTGGTCGCGTGGTTGCCCACCTATCTGGTGCAGGGACGTGGGTTCACGTTGCGCGAGATGGGGTGGGTCGGCATGCTCCCTGTCGCCGGAGGATTGATCGGCGTGTTGGGTGGTGGCGTGTTATCCGATGGGTTGGCCAAACGCGGAGTGAGTCTCGCATGGGCGCGCAAAGGTGTTCCCGCGCTGATGATCGCGTGCTCCGCCCCGTTTCTCGCGGTGGCGGCGGTCATTGAGTCCCCTATCCAGGCCGTGTTCGCCTTCGCGGCGTTTCAATTGCTCACCACGCTAGGACTGGTGG
Organism: Deltaproteobacteria bacterium; assembly: GCA_031389045.1. GTDB lineage: Bacteria > Desulfobacterota > Binatia > Bin18 > Bin18 > JABFSC01. The sequence continues at coordinate 7,239 of JANMSE010000387.1, forward strand.
CGTTTTGGAGTATCCCGGTTGAAATGAACACGCGGCTGGCCGGGTCTATCGCGAGCATTATGAACTTTGGGGGCAACTTTGGCGGCTTCTTTAGTCCGATGGTCGCGGGCTATTTGGTCAGCAAAACGGGGGACTGGGCATTGCCCTTTTATACCGCCGCGGCGGGCTGTTTGATCGGCGCGGCGGTGTTGGCGCTGGTGCCCGTCCGGCTTGTGCGATTCTCCTCATTCGATGATTCCGCTGAACCGCTCGCACGGCGCGCCACAGCGGGATGAGTATTCACCCTCTCACGTCCGCATCTTGAAGGAAGGAACCTTATGAAATTCATTCTCCATCTGGGTCCCGTTGTGCCCGCTTCTCCGGCTGAACGCGAACGGCTCCGTCCCATCGCGCATCGGACGGATAAAATTCAGCTTATGCTCAATGAGATGGTCGAACTGGCACAACTCGCCGAGCAGGTTGGCTTCGACATTCTCACCTATTCGGAACATCAGTTCTTTTCCGATGGATTGATCGCTGGGTCCAACCCCACGCCGCATCTCATCAACTTGGCGGCCAAGACCAAGCGCATCAAATTGGGGCCACTGGGCTACGTACTCCCTACGTGGGACCCGATCCGGCTGGCGCTAGACATCGCGTGGGCGGACCAAATCACCCAAGGACGAGCTGTCGCGGGCTTCGCACGCGGAGTGTTCCCACACTGGGTGAATACCTTGGGGCAGCACTATAATGTCCAACCGTCGGTGCTGAGCAAGGATGCCGAGCTGCATAATCGTGAAGTATCCCAAGAATTGTTTGAGATTATCAAACTCTGCTGGAAGGATGAGCCATTTGCGTTCAATGGCAAGTATTATCGCGTGCCCAATCCGCCGGAAGGGATGAAATGGCCAGCGGCGGAAGCGGCACGTCGTTATGGCGCGCCGGGAGAGATTGATGACGACGGATGGTTACGCAAGGTGTCGCCCGTGCCAAAGCCGTTTCAGAAGCCGCACCCGTTGCTCTTGCAAGCCATGACGTTGACCAAGGAAACCATCGCGTGGACCGCGCAGGAAGGCATCGTGCCGATGATCTTCTTGCCGTTTCCTGACGCGGCGATTCAAGGGGCGGACTTCTACCGCCAGGAAGCGTTAAGCGCGGGGCGAGTGTTGAAGTTAGGCGAAAACGTCGGGCTCGCACGCATTGTGACTATCGGGAAAACCAAAGACGACGCCATCGACATCGCCCGCCGCGGAATCATGTTTTTGCTGGGGCTCTATCACTCGCATTTTTATCCGAATATCCCGACCACGATCGAGCCGGTTATTCAGGCGGGAGTTGCTTTCGTTGGGACCAAGGACGACGTGCGCCGCCAACTCGCGGAGGTGCGAGAAAAGCTCAATCCCGAATACTTTCTGGTGTTCAGCGATCAAGGGTTGTTGCCGCTGGACGAAGTGAAGCGGCAGGTGGAACTCTTCGCGGAGCTCATGCCGGAGTTTATGGACTGACGGCGAGATGTGGCGCGGGAAATTTTGCGGGGCGGGCCTTGCGGTTTTTCCGCTCACCGCAGGTTCGGGCATAGTGTCCGATGTATCCCGCGAACCTCCCCTGACGTTGCAGGATATCCCGTGCCTTGGTATTGGGGATGGGCACTGAGAAAAGAAGAACCGCGGCATTGGAGGCGACGGTGTCATCCCATGCCGAAAAGTTCTATCTCGGAATATCTCATAAATTGTGTACTATCCTCAGCGGAAGGTTAAGCAACAGCGCGGCTAAAGACGCCTATGTCTTCTTCTCATTATCCTCAACGGCATTACCTGCATCCGCCAATAACCGAGGCGGTTATCGACTTGCGCGTGGAATTATCGCCAGCAGTGTCGGCTAATGATCTGGTCGGAGTGCACAAAGGTGAAGAAAATTCTTATCCAAGCATCACGCCAATAAACGAGTTCATAGGACAAATATCTTTCCCGGAAGCCAGCGCCGATGCCCCCGTCATTCCCGGTACTAGCGCGAGCACAACACATCTAGGCTTTTTGTTCCGCAGTGCGGACGGCAAACAAATCCAACAAGCCCGTACGAACGGATTTACGATGAGCCGGCTAGCTCCATATCCGCATTGGCATGACTTCCGTACCGAAACGCGTCGCCTGTGGGACATTTACCGCTCGATCGCGAAACCCTCTAAAGTCACGCGCTTGGCCGTCCGTTATGTCAATCGCCTAGACATGCCGTTGCCTGTGAACGATTTTGGGGATTATTTGCGTACGGTCCCAACCGTATCCCCAGACTTGTCGCCAGGACTCTCCCATTACTTCATGCAGCTCGTCATGCCACTTGAGGATGTGAAAGGAACTATCATCATTAACGAAACGATCATTGAGCCCGCGAAGCCTGAAGTCGTCTCTGTCGTGCTCGATATCGATGTTTCTTGCGGCACTGACGTTCCTTCGACAGAAGCGGAAATATGGGCGCTGATGGAACAATTAAGAACCGCGAAAAATAATATATTCGAGGCGTGTATTACGGACAAAGCACGGGAGCTATTTCAATGAAAGCCGCGTATGTCAATGCTCCTTCAGTACAAACAGCGATAGGTATTGTCTTCGCGCTTGTGGTTCCCCACAATTTTTCATACGCACAAAGCTTGGAAGCTCAACAGGTCCGCGAAGCAGTGGCAAGAGCTCAGCGGCATTGGAACGAACGTGCCTTGAATACAGAGGAGCAAAGCGCCGAAGATTTGTCATACAATCACGTCGCATTACAGTCAGTTACATCTGTCAAATGTCAGTACAGATACGTTGGCAGAATGAACCCTCGCCAGTTTCCACTTGATGAGTAGCGTCCATGGGCAAGTCGTTCTGGATTCAGGTGAATGGGCAAGAGCTGGCGCAAGGGGAGGTGCTGAACAATTGTCTCGTGCCTGTCTTCTTGCCCGATTTTGGTGACCATGCGTCCGAAGAAGTGCCCGTAAGCGATGCCGACTTAATCATCGTCACGCAAACGTGCGATCTCGCAAATCAAAAGGTCGGCCTGGTTGCCTTATGTCCGATCTATACTTTGCAACGGTTTGAAGAGCACAACCCAAAATTCAAAACGAAGGGACGATGGGAAGAAGTTCGGAAAGGCAGGGTAGAAGGACTACACTTGTTGGGCTCGCCTAACAGCCCAGACGACAATCAAGGCTCCCTTGTAGTCGATTTTGGCCAAATAGTGAGCCTGCCCCTTGCCTATTTGGTGAAGCGGGCGGGAGATCTGGGATCCCGCTGGCGACTCGATTCGCCTTTCCTCGAACATTTTTCGCAAGCGTTCGCCCGATACTTTATGCGTGTGGGTTTACCCTCTTCGATTCCACCTTTCAAATAGGACCTTCGGTGCCTGATAAGTCAAAAATCGCCAGCGCGCGATGAAACAATCAACGAACCCCCGGTCTATTACGTTCCTGCATCCGCCAGCTCCATCAACGGAGAACGGACATGAGCAAAAAGCTGCCCCCTATTCACCCTGGTGAGATTCTGCGCGAGGAATTCATGAAGCCGCGAGGACTTGTCCACCACCGCTGGAGGCCAACGGCGTCGGTGAGCGGAGGGCTTAGGCGATTTCCGAGAAAGGATATACCCCTGGGATTGGGTGCCACGATTGGTTGGTCCGGCAGTGCGGAAGACGAAAAATCAAAAGGCAAAAGGCAAAAATCAAAAGGCAAAAATGAGGAAAAAAGGACTGAGGACGCGGGA
>JANMSE010000651.1:0-3461 GCA_031389045.1 Deltaproteobacteria bacterium
CTGGCAGCGTCGTCCAACCAACGGATGCAGCGGACCAACGGCCGCCGCTGCCCGTGCGCTCGCTCCGTGACGTCTTGCGGTTCGGGAAGAGCCGGAGTAGGCTGCCTTCGCTGCCGTTGGCCGCTGATCCTAAGACGTTAGGCTTAACCATACAATTCAACCTTTACAAAGGAGGGGCTCAGATGCCAGCACGCAAGCCTGAAGAGTGTGACATCCTGTTGATTGAGGCAATGAATAAGGGAGACCTTGACACCGCCGTGGCGCTGTACGAGCCGAATGCCAGTTTCGTCCTGGACTCCGGCCAGATCATCACCGGACGGGCAGCCATCCGCGAGGCTGCACAGAGTTATCTGGCGCTTAAGCCTAAGTTCACGATAGAAGTGAAGGCTATCCAAAATGGAGACGGAGACCTCGCGCTGACTGGCACGACCTGGAGTGTGACTGGTATCGACGCCGCCGGGAAACCGTTCACGGGCAGCGGGAAGAGTACGGAGGTGGTCCGTCGCCAGGCTGATGGGACGTGGCTCTTTGTGATTGATAACCCGCACGGAGGGGAGTGAAGCGCAGTGTTGAGTCGGAGAATCCTCCCACCGACACCAACCCCACCAGGGGAGAACGCAGGGAAGTAGCAAAAGCCGAAGCGGCAGAGAGTACGCGAGGAGACACAAGAGGTGAGGAACAGCACTGCAAGGCGGAGCCTAACCCGGCCCTGCAGCGGACGCGGCCCCGCTTGCGGTTCAGAGTGAACATGAAAAGCAGCGGTTAGGGCCTTGCCGCTGAGGGCGGGCGTTAGGCGGCAGGAGAGATTGAGATTCTCTGAAAAGGAAAGAAAGATTCGATGCCTGTCATTTCGATGTTCTACGGTGTGATCGTCCTGATGTACTACTTTGACAATAGGAAACATCGGCAACCGCATATCCACGTGCAATACAGCGACGAAGAAGCGGTCATCTCCATTCCTGACGGCACGGTGCTGGAAGGAACGTTGAAAAGCGCGAAGCTCAAATTGGTTCACGCGTGGATCGAAATTCACCACGAGGAACTGATGGCGGATTGGCGTCTGGCCGTCAACGGCCAAGCCGTTTTCAAGATCGACCCACTGAAATAGGGAGACCCGAGATGAAGAAAGTTGTTGCCGTCAAAGCGAACGAAGACTTCACCCTGGACTTGCAGTTTAACGATGGGAGCCTCAGAAGATTCGATGCCACCCCCTACCTCAACTATAGTGTGTTTACGGAACTCAAAGACATCCGCTATTTCCAACAAGTACGCATTGCCTTTGGTACGGTCCAATGGCTGCATGAGCAGGACATTGGACCGGAAACCCTGTATCTCGAGAGTGGCCCTCTTAACGAAGCCACTCTCGATAGCTTCACCCAGGCGCATGCCTAACCCGCCGCTGCACCTCATCGCCGCCCGCGAGCGACTCTGCTGAAACCGAACGGGTGCGTCAGGGCGGCTCGCGGTGAGCGCAGTCGTTAGCCGTCAGACAAAAGGGAGAGGTACTGTATGGCAGAACAAGAGTCTTTCACACCGCCTACTGACCCACCACCATTTGTGGCCTTGTTTCAGATGGTCACTGGGTACTATATCTCCCAGGCCATCTACGTCGCTGCTAAATTGGGGATTGCCGACCGGCTCACGGATGGACCACGCTCCTACGACGAACTCGCACACGCGACCGGCGCGCATGCCCCCTCCCTACATCGCCTACTGCGGCTGCTCGTCAGTGCCGGTGTGTTCGCTGAACAGGAAGAGGGGCGCTTTGCTCTGACGCCGATCGGAGCTTATCTGCAAACGGAGACGCCAGGTTCTCTCCGGGCCGTTGCGCTCCAGTACACGGGGCCGTTGCACCAACAGGCGTGGAGCGCCCTCTTGCACAGCGTGCAGACGGGTGAAACCGCCTTTGACCATCTCTTTGGGATGGAACTCTTTCCTTACTTAACACAACATCCAGAAGAAGCAGCGGTCTTTAACGCGGCCATGACGGCATTCTCCACGCAGGTCGCTACCGCTGTCGTGGCTGCCTATGACTTTGCGCCGTTCGGCACGATTGTCGATGTAGGAGGCGGACAAGGCGCGCTCTTGAGAGCCATTCTGCAAGCAACCCCCACCGCTCGCGGGGTGCTCTTTGACTTGCCCCAGGTCGTCACGGGGGCCAAGGAACCGATTGAGGCAGCAGGCCTCACAGAGCGGTGTACCGTGGTCGGCGGCGATTTCTTTGCGTCGGTCCCGAGTGGCGGAGATGCGTATATCCTCTCAGGCGTCATCCATGATTGGGACGATGAGCGGAGTAGAGCGATTCTTCACAACTGTCACCGTGTCATGAACTCGCAGGGGAAACTGTTGCTGGTCGAGGCGGTAGTGCCCGCACGAATAGACCGTTCTCTCCCAAGTCAGTTCAGTGTAAGAGGGGACGTGAACATGCTGGTTCACACGGGCGGTCGCAACCGGACCGAGGCCGAATATCGGGCGCTCTTTGAGGCGGCGAGGTTTATGTTGACGAGGATCATCCCCACGCAAGGGGCAGTGAAGATCCTTGAAGGGATACGCAGAGAGTAAAGTCGAAGGGGGCAAAAACGCGGCTTTGCCCACCAAGGGAACTTCGACGGCTAACATGGCGCGCCACCGCATCGCCGCCCCGTTGCGGATTGGAATGAAGCCGAAAGGCTGCGTGTGGGCGGCTCGCGGTGCGCTGGGGCGTTAGCCTCCCGAGTAATCTCATCAAATGAATTCTGGCGCTTGAAAACCGAGAGACTCAAGGTTATCACCAACCCTGAAGGCCAAGAGAGTCACAAGGAGAGTTCACCCATGTTCTCTACTGTCATCACTACTGTGGTCAAAATGATGGAGTCGCTGCCCGAGCCTGTGCAAGACCGAGTCGCAGACCATCTCAGGGAGTACATTGAAGACCTCCGAGAGGAGTTGCAGTGGGAGGCCACCTTTAAGAAGACGCAATCCCAGCTTGTCGCGGCGGCGCGACGCGCCAAACAGGAAATGGCCGCAGGGCAAGCGAACCCCTTAGACCATGAGCAGCTATGAACTCGGCTACTCTGCCGTCGTTTTGGACGGCGTACCGACCGCTTGACGAAGCCATCAAACGGAGCGCCAGGAAAGCCTACCGGCTGTGGGCAGAGAATCCGTTTCATCCTTCGTTACGTTTCAAGTGTATCAACCAGGAAGAGCATATTTGGGCAGTACGGATCACCCGTGGGTACCGAGCGGTTGGCGTACTTGAGGGAGACACGGTCACATGGTTTTGGGTAGGGAACCACGATGATTATGAGCAGTTCTTCTCGTAGGGAGGGCGCCTAACCATTCGCTGCTCGCGTCCAGATAAATCCGAGACCTTGGGAATGGAGCCATGCAGATGGGTCCAGGAAATTGGTCGTTATTACCCAGTCGGTGAGTTCCGAGGAATTTTGGAACAATTCCGATCTGACTAAAGGGAGGCACCAAGT
>JANMSE010000652.1:0-19291 GCA_031389045.1 Deltaproteobacteria bacterium
CGCTTTTTTTCTGTCCTGGTTCGGTCTCTGGAGCGAGCGAGCGGACATAGGCGCGGGCCTCTTCACGCGAGAGACCCCGTAACGACATTGCCGCCGCAATCACGTCACCGCCCTGGTTACACGAGAAGCAATACCACAGACCCTGGGCTTCATCGATTTTGACGCACGTTACGGACGCCGAGGCGTGGTGCGACTCATGGCCGCACTCAAATCCTTTGGCGGTGATCTTCAGGGAGTTGCCCGCCACGGTGAAGAGTTGCGCGAGAAGAGACACAGTGCTACTCATAACGCGCTCCTTCTCTGCAATCACAGTCTGTTTTGTGGCAATCCGGGCACGCGCAAAAAACGCACGCCTCCGGGTCAAGCCCACCGTTATCACAAAAAGAGAGAAGACAGTAACTTTCGTGCGAAACCGGGTGCGCGACCGCCATTCCTCCGCAGGACGGGCACGGACCGTACCACTCGCCTCTAGCGGAATCGGTGAGGAGTTTTTTGTGCTTAGGAAGTAAACTTGACATAATTCACCTCCTACAGCGATTTACGCTCCTGGCCTTTTAACCACTGGCGTAACGCCGAGGGTGAGAATCTTAGCAATCGACCGACCTTTTGAGTTGGAATTTGCCTCCGGTAAGCCCATGTGTATACCGTGCAAGTCTTCACCCCGAGCAAGTCAGCGGCCTCTCTGGGACTGAGCAGTTTTTCCATGCGATGTGGTACCTCCAGTTGCGAACTCTCGCGCCCATGCGCGATGCAATAAGGAGGATAGCGAACTCTTACGGTCGGATTTTCACGGAAATACTGCGGATTTCCGGTATTTGGAAATGAAGGCGGGACAAGGACTTAGCTTATCGGGACAGGATATTTCTAATCGTTTGTTCCTTGGCAGGGCTGAAATGACGTGCAGTAAGGAAGATAGCGCTTTCCTTAGCATTGTGGAGCTGACGCAGCACTTGCTGTTGTTCGCTAAAGCCCCACCAGGAGGGATTAAGGGGGATACTCAATACGTCACAAACTGCGGGGAGTCTCACCTGCCATCGGCGGCATCCCGATAAGTTCCCAGTTTCTTTTAAAAGTGCCTTCGCCTGTTCACAAGCGAAAAGTTTCTCATAGTAATACCGCTTGACCTTCCTAGCTGGAACGATAATTTGGTCCTCGCCTTTTCCGCGACGGTCAAGGGCTAAAAGCTTACCGATATCGCGGAGATACTTCTGTATGCGCCGTCGTTTGTTGAGGTCATTTTCCTCTAGGACTCTTTTCTGCCAATCGCGGATGATCTGACCGATCTTTGTTCCAAGAAGGTCTAAAGAAACCAGAAACCCGTAAGAGGGGCTCCGCGAGTCATTGTGCTGAACGATCCGAGCATCAGCAGCGTTCAGACGTATCGCATCAAACCCAAAGGTGCGAAGGGAGGTAAAGACGATATCGGCTACCTCGTCAGGCCAGTGCGGACCTGATGATTGTTGTCTTCGGTGAGGCAATGGACAGAGGAACGGAGAGTGTTGCTCAAGCTGGTCCAGGAAGTAATCGACTTTTACTTTACGCTCTGTGAAATTCGACAGAACAGGAGCTTGACCCGGTCTCTTCTTTGGCTTGGCGAGCCGTTTCCCTAGAAACCAATTGAAGAGGTGATAGCGGGTTTCCTCTTCACGAAAATTGAACTTTGGCGTAATCACCAGCGGTTGCGGTCTGAGCCGGATTTCGTACCGTAACTCGCGGTCGTAAGAGGGAAGGGTGATCGTGAGAGGGTAGGTTTCTGGTTGCCTTTCCACTCTATTCCTTTCGCTCCGAGGACTCCTACCGGCTGTTCTCCCCCGAGACCTCACAGGGGTAAAAAACTGCGTCAGACCGCCAATGAAAAAGTTCCTGCCGGTCCGTTGTAAACCAAGATGAAGTTTGCCAGCATGTCTCGCCCCAGGAGCGCGACTATCCCTTGGCTCTGGAGCGCACTTCCAGCCACACGACGAAAAGTGAGTGGCGGGAGATCTGTGCCGGGAAAGGAAAAACGTGCCGGATAGAGTGGACGAGAGACAATTCCACCCGCCGTATGAATCTGGGTTTGCCCTACTGGTGCTATTCCTAGAGCGTGAATCATCTCATCATCGACGGCGCTCAACGATGCCCCAGTGTCGATCAAGGCAAGGCCACTCTGTGGAGCGGGAGGGGATTGTCCTTGTTGGGTAAGCCTTCTCTGAAGCGTTAGGGGGATGGAGATCTCGACAGGAAGGACAGAACCTCTGAGACGAAGAACCAACGAGGCGGGTTGAGGATCCAGTGCAGGAGGGCTGTTATAAACGGGCATGGAGTAGCCCTGTGGTCACCGCTGGCATAGCTTCAATCGAGTCCTCTTCGGTGATGGGCTGAATGAGCAATGGCACGTTGCCGAAGCGCTTGAGCCCCTCCTCGTAAGCCGACTCCTCATCAGGAAAGGTGCCGATCACTTCTGCCCCCTTCACTAGGGCGACCTCTCCCCGATGCTGGGCCAGGAGTTCAGCCTTGTGGGCTATGAATGTGCGGACCTCTTCGTCTAGTTCCATAACAGTCTCTCACTCTTGGTTAGTGGCTGTTGTGATGGCTGTTGGTCATCAAAATTGATCGATTTCCAGCGAAAGACAGCGTAACGAAAGAGGGGGCTAAGTGCAAGGTGAACAACGGAAATCCACGCAGAACAAGGATTTTCGTGGCTGGCCTTGGTGCGAATCGCACTCTAGAGGTCGAGGGTTCAATTCCCTTCAGCTCCATTTTCTTTCCCGCAATACCAACAACTTGCGGATTTTGACACCCAAATTTGACGGGTGCCGCATTGGAGTCCTTTTCGCGCTCATCCTGCCAACAGTGAACCAATTTCATTCCACAGTCCGAACGTTTCTTTTGCTCTCAGCAAAACCGCCACGACTGATGAGAAGAACCCAATACCAAATCAGAAAGTGGCACGGTCAGGCTTGGCATGGAATTCTCTCCAGAACGAGGCGTGGGGCCACCGCTGCTCCAGGCCATACCAATAGCGCCGTAGCGCCAGATAGTCTTGATACGCAGTCTGCACCGCCTGCGCATAACGCTCCACACCAGATTGAGCATGAATGGCTTCGGCGGCCAGCCAGCCATTGGCCAGCGCCTTACAAATCCCCTGCGCGGTGATGGGATCATAAGCCGAGGCCGCGTCGCCGATGGCCAGCCACCCATGCCCGCCAACCTGGTCCAGGCAATACGACGGTGCCGGGAAGCTCGCAATACCGCCGGTTGGTGGTTGCGCATGCTCCGCGAGTGCCGCGGTGTGGCGGGTCGCGGCTAGCAAGGCTCGCCACTGCTCGCTCTTCTGGAAGAGGCCAGCCTTGATGCTGGCGGCATCGCTATAGAAAGCCAGCAATAACTGGGCATCCGGCAAAGAAGCGCCATACCACCACCCCTGCTCAACCGCTTCCAGAGAGGTCAGGCTTGATGGGTGCGCGGTCTCGCGCAACGCGAACCGTGCCGCTAAGCAGATCAAGGGATGGCTCCCTCGTTTCAGACTGCCACGCTGGCGCGCGAACACGGCGCGCGTGCCGCTGGCATCCACCACCTGGTCAGCATGGATACGCAGCATGCGCCTTCCCTGGGGGGTGGCAAGCTGGATGTCGAGCGCGAAACCGTTGGCCTCCGGTACCGAATGGGTCAAGGTCGCACCCGTGTGTACCTGGACCCCGCGCGCGTGCGCCTGGCTCGCCAAAAAGCTGTCGAAGCGGCACCGGTCCAGATGCCAGCCATGACCGAGCGGATTCATCAGGCTGTCGTTATAGCCCCGCACCTCGCTGCCCCAGTACGAACAACTGCCGTAGCACGGGGCATGGCCTTGCTCCAAGAACTCTCGCTCAATGCCCAAGACTTGTAACAACCGCCGACTCTCCGGCGGAAGGCTTTCGCCGATGCGAAAGCGCTGGTAGTCGCCCGCTTCAATCATCACGACGTCGGACACGCCGTGTCGCGCCAACGCCAGTGCGCAGGCACTACCCGCCGGGCCGCCGCCGATAATGGCGACCCGATAGCGAGCGTGCCAGGTCTCAATCGCGAATGGCATCAGACGGCATCAGGGTTTTTTCTTGGGCAGCGGCGTATACAGCCGGTCGTTGACCGTGTTGCGCCAATACTCGGACAGGTTGCTCTCATCATGCTCGAAGCGGCTCGCCACTTCCAGAAAAAAGTCCTGGCTATATTTTTGCGGGTTAGCCGGATCGGCGGGCGGATAGCCGACAATCGCCGGACCTTGCAACACCACCCCAATGCGACTCCAGTTCAACAGGAAATCGACCCGGTTCTGGTAGCGCCCGACATTGGCCGCATCCGGGCTGGCGGTGCCATCACCCCGGACCGAAAAGCGCGGCCGGGGTAATGCCCCGGCATTGGCTTGCATGTCCTCGTAGGTGTAGACCGCGACCGGTCTTTGCGCGGGCCACGAGGCGTACAAGAGGCGGCGCACGTCGGAGTCAGTGGTAGCGGCGGGCGTGGGGGCATGGGTGGCGCACGAGTTGTAATCGGTGTGCCAGGGAATCGCCATGAATTTGCTGATGTCCCCCGGCTGTACCGGATGGTCGCGGAGCGGAATATAGCCAACCCCCAGAAACGGCTGATCCGGCTTGGCGCTCCGGTAATCAAGCACCTGCTGGTTGATACGGAACGGACCCACTGTGGGGTCGTGCCAGTCTTGCCGGTACAGATTGACATCGCGCACGATGAACGTCATCTCAATGCCGGGGCTGAAGCGCCCCCCCAGACAATTGAACAAAATGGTTTTGTCCAGCTCCTCGCCCGGCCCCAGGGTGGGGGGCTGCACACGGGCGTACTCGCCACTGGCCCATTGCTTCATAAAAAAATACTGGGTGCGGGTCACGCTCAGGAAACTCTTGCCAACATCCCCCAGCGACAGCGGCATGAGCGGGGTGCTAATACCGCCGCTCGCGGGGTCATCCGGGTCACGCATGAAGTTCATAATCATGAAGTCGAGCCCCTCGGCCGTCATCGCTCCCAGCTTGTCGTGCATGGCCATCGCCTTGGCGGGGAGGTTCACATTCCATTTTTGCAGGGCGGCGGCCTTGAGCATCGGCTGGATGTCACACCGAAAATCCGGCTTGAAGTTGGCTTGATACGCACCGTCCCGATACACCGTCGGCTGCAATTGCAGGTGCTCCAGCCACGTGTTGTAGAGATCATCCCACAGGGTAACGACGTTGGTGGTTTGCGGGGCATACGCCGGGTCGGTCGCGATCACCCAGGCGGTGCTGTCCACCGCGCGCGCCGTCCCATCATCAAGGATCACCACCGCGCTCACCGGCCCATCCGCGGTGTCGTCCAGCCAAAAGTCATTATTCACATCCTTATCGAGCGGGGCGGAGGAGGACCAATTTCCCTGCTTGTCGAACCCACACGCCAGGCCATGTCCCCCCAGGACCAGCAAGCGTCCCTTGGGTTCGGTGCGGATCGCGCCCAGCGTGATAATGGCACGGCTGTAGGTGGGCGGCGCTGTGGCGGGGTCACTAGCGGGGAAGGATTGTGGATAGTTCGGCAGAGGCACGATCGCTTTGGTTTGCTCATCGTAGTAACTGGCGACGCAGCCTTTGTTGAATGTGACTTCGGTGTTCGTCGTGGCACTAATGGCGCGCGGACCAGCATCGATCACCAATTTCTTCAGACGGATCGGGTCGGACGCTTCGCCACTATCCATGAACCCCGGATTGCGCAACGGCGGCAATTGTCCGCTCTCGAATCCACCCACGCCTTCGGTATTCCAACCGTTGGCTTTCTTGTTGGCCAGGTGCACGGTCCATACAATGTCCACCACCGTCTTGCCGTCGACCACGCCGCCGATCTGGACTTCCGCGCCGCCGCCATTGGGATACTGCTCTGGCGTCGGGTTCTCGCGGTACTGGTAAATGTGAAAGCGCGCCGCCTGCCGCTTCAGACGCCCCAGGCCATCGCGCAAATCGGCGCTGTCGATCGGCGTGTTTTCGCTGCCGGGCTTGATCGGCAAGCCCCCACGCAAGACCGAGCCGGGGATCGGCATCCCGGCCATGCTTTCCGGGCCCAGATAATAGTCTTCGCTATTGCCCACGCGGGCGATGCCAATAGCCGGATGTATCCGCAAACGTGTGTGCGCCATGTGCTGCTCCTGATGGAAAAAGGTTGTGCCATGCTGGGCAATGGCATTAAGTGAAAGAAATTTTTGTCACAGGAGGAAATACCCCCACGGCCACCCCTAGCCGGGGACTGAACTCCCCGGCTACCCTCATGGCCTCGCTCCGCGAGGTTAGAGACGCCGCAGAGCGGCGTATGAGGGTAGCCGGGGGTTTCACCCCCCGGTTTGCTGCGAGCAGCGCCTTTCGGCTTAACTTAATGCCATTGGTCCTGCTGGGGGGCTACGCGGGCATCCTTGCCACGACCCATTGGTCATAAGTGTCGATCGCGTCCTGCGGCAGGCGCACCCAGTCCACCGGCCAGTTGTCGGGTTGCAGAGGCATCGGGTGCGGGGCGAATTTGACATACTCGCCGGGTTGCCCGCCTCGTTTGGGCAGGGGGTGAGCGCCTGGTCGCAAGCTGCCATCGCGCAGGTAATCATATCCATGAATCGCCACCTGGATTTCGTAGGAAAACATCTTCACGATTGCGTAATCCCACAAGTCCAGTTTGCGACTTCCCCCCGCGCTCGCCACCACGACGTTCTTCATGTCCTCCACGTATTTGGCGAAAATCGGCTTGAGGTCCTTCTCAAAACTTGGTGCGGTCATGGCGTACTCCATTCTGGTTTTTTTACTTCGCTTGGATCGTGATGGCGGGGAGGGAGAAATCATTGAAGCTCGCCTCCTTGCTCCCACTGATGGCGGCCGTGAGGTTCCAGGTTTGCCCCTGCTTCTGCGCCACCAGGCTGTTGACAATGGCGGTCACGTCTTCATCCAGCATGAGGTCCGTGCCAGCCTGCTTGTAGGACAAGCCCCAGTGGGCGGTATTGGCCACCAGATACCGGTCGCGAAATTCTTGCTTGGCGATTTCTTCCGGCGTGCCTTCGGGGTAGAGATAGACATCGGCGCGGAAGCTGTAATCCTTGCTGCTGCTACGCGTGAAGCGCAAGCGCGCGGTGCCCCCGCTGACGGGTTGCGCGGGAATCAGGTAGGTACCATTGAGCTTGAGGTCGGGGGTGGCCACCGCCGTGCCGCTCCCATAGCTTAATAAGGCGCTCATCAAACTGATGGGGCCCTTGGCGAACTCAAATCCGGCGGCCTGGTGCCGCGCGATCAACGCCTCGATTTTGGCTTTGGCAATGAGTTCCCCCGCCTTGTCGGCGAACGCGAAGCCTTGTTGCTTGGTGTCCAGATAGAGCGCGGCACGCCCCATGTTGCTGGTGTAGTCGCCCCAGCCCGGCTGCTTGGGGTCGCTATTGCCTTCATCAAAGCCCACGGGTTTGCGTAAGCCGCCATCTTGTTGGGCGCGCAGGTAATCGTCGCGCCCACTCCCGGCGGGAATCGCGTCGACCCCATGCTCCTCGATCCATTTCTCCAGGGCGTAATCAAGAAAATTGTGGAACACGTAGAAGATCGGATCCATCGCCGCCTTGGTGTTGTCCTGCATCTTGCCGCCGATGTAGTCGTTGTGCATGAGGTTGTGGATCTTGGTTTCCAGATTGCCTTGCCCCACGCCACCGAGTTGATCGCCGCCGAAGGTGGTCCAATCCTGGTAATAAATCAGGTACGCCAACAAATAGGGCGAGGCGGTGGGTAGGGAACTCGGTAAAGGTTTTTGATAGCGGTTGACGTCGAACAACGGCGACTTGGGGTTTTCAAACGCTTTCGGATAGCGCTTGCCCGTCGGCTTCTTGGTGAAGTTCCAATACGGCAGCGTCACGTCCTTGGTGCTCGGACCAAAGGTACCGTCCGGGTCAGCGGCTCGTAGCGCCTGCTCGAAAAAGTACAGTTCGGCCCGGTGCCATTGCAGAAAGATAGTTTTCCGGTGCTCACATTGGCCGGGATTTTCGACATGGAGCTTTTCACTGGCGGTGAACGCCACGAAATTCCGCGGGTCGCAGCTATCGATGGTGCCGTTCGCCAACAGTTTTTTCAGGCCATCACCCGGCAGGGGTTTGCTTCTCGTGTCGGGCACCTCAACCGACGGGCAATTATGAATCCAGGCATTCCAGATGAAGCCGGTGCGGTCATAGATATTGGCTTGGCTTTTTTCCTTCAGGCGTGAGAAGGCATGTTCAAACGCGGCCAATTCCTGCTTGCTGAGGTCGTCGATATTCTTTCGATAGTGAACAGGCCGGACCGGGACGCTGGTGGCGACGGCTTCCTGAGTCGCGGCGGCGGGCTGCGCGACGGCGAGCCGCGTAGCGACACTGCTGATGCCGAACACCAAGACGAGGCTGATACTGACCGCAGAGTTGAAAATAGTCATGTTCCCCTTCCTTCTCATACACCCGCTCTCTTCGCGCCGGGGGCGAACGCGGACGACGTCGAGTGCGGAGCAATCTGGTTGGGCATGAACACGTAACTCTGTCCGACCGGAGTCGGAAAATGGGGAACGCTATCGTCGTTTCTCCAGAACACCTGATCCCCAACCTCGGCCTGGACCTGCGACGGATCATAGACGGCGGGGCCAGGCGGATTGGGAGTCCGCCTGATGGTGATTGTCCATGTAAAGGGCATGACGCGATTCCTCCTTCTTGTGTGTATGTGTCTTTGACAAGGTGGGTGAAGCCCCACATCTAAATCTCAGTCATGCCTTCGTTGTCAAGGGGCGCGAGATCGTGGAGTGGGGCACGAAACACTCGGAGTGAGTATTTTGCGTAACCCCAGAAGCGCGTGAATGTGAATCGTCCGCTACGGACGCCACACCCGGACCCCCACCATCGCCCGTACCGCGGCCACGAACGACAGGCCCGCCAACCCCGCTAAGGGCAAGAGGCACTCGACCAGGGAGGGCGTCTGCCCCAGGAGCAGTGCTCCTCGCCAGGCTTCCGCCGCCGCCGTGAGCGGATTCCAATGCGCCACCACCGCCAGCCACTCCGGCATCTGTCGCGCCGGGACGAGGATCGTGCTGGTAAACAGGAGGGGCATGTTAATGGTATGGACGAACGTCGCCATGACTTCCTGGGACCGGGTGTACAAGGCGATCATGCACGAGAGCGACGCCAGGGTCACGGTAAACAGCACCACCGCCAGCAGAGCGAGCGGCACCGCCGACCACACCGGCTCCATCCGCGCGCCCAGGAGCAGGCCGAGCGCGAGGACGATGAACGCTTGGCCCAACAAACGGAGGACATCGGCCAGAAGCTTCCCCACCAGCACCGCCGTCGGTGCCACCGGGCACAGCAACATGCGTGGGAGGAAGCCGGTCTGGAGATCGCGAATCCAACCGATGCCAGACTGCGACGCCCCAAATAGAATGGTCATCATGGAGATGCCCGGCACCAAGAAATCCAAGTAGGCCAGCGGCTGCGCGTGGCCGCCACGCGCGCGCATGACCTCATGCAGCTCATCCAGGCTGTAGCGGTGAAAGAGAAAACCGAAAAAGAGCATCCACATCAGCGGTTGGAAAAAGGAGAAGGTCAGCAGGACTGGTCGCCGCAAGGTCTTGAGCCACGTCCGCCGGCAGACGACCCCGATGATGGCCAACGATGAGGCGGTCATTCCACCTGCCTCCACCGGCGTCCGCCACCACCACCACCGCCGGGTGGACGCTGAGGCTGGTCATGCCATTTCTCCGCCACCGCTTGTCCAGTCAGGGCTCGGTACACCCGCGCGAGGGCCGGTTCACGTGATCCGTCCGAGGCCGCGCTACTGCTCCCCTTTTCAATGAGCGTCGAAGGTGGGCCACAGGCAATGAGCTTCCCGGCGTGCAACAATACAACCTGGTCGGCATAGTGCTGCGCCCTCAGCAAGTCATGGGTCACCAGGGCCACCGTGCGCCCCCGCGTCACATGTTTCGCGAGTTCCTCCCAGAGCATGGTGCAGCCTGCTTCATCAAGCCCAGTGGTCGGTTCATCCAGCAGCAGAAGTTCGGCCTCCGACAGCAGTCCCGCAGCCACATGCAGGCGTTGGCATTGTCCGCCGGAGTAGGTGCGGACCAGGCGGGACAAGATGGAAGTGAGCGCAAAGGAATGAGCGAGCTGCGCAATACGCGCGGCCCGCTCGCCGCGCGGCACGCCTTGGCAGGTCGCCAAAAACGTGAGAGTTTCCTGCCCAGTCATCTCCGGGTCGAGCGCGACAGACTGGGAAATACAGGTCACCCGCGACCGCAACGCCGGATCCGATGACCAGCGTCCGTGTGCGGGCCGCCGCATGCCCAGGAGTTCCACCTCTCCGGTGGTTGGTTCCTGGATCGCCGCGAGGATGCGCAGGAGCGTCGATTTCCCGGACCCGTTGGCGCCGATCAAGGCGGTGATGGTGCCGTTCGCGAGTGCGAGGTCAATATCCGTCAGCGCGTGCACGCCTCCGGTATACACCACGGAGACCCGCTGGACGTGGGCCGCGACAGTGGCGGCGCGTGCGTCCTCGGACTCGGTGGCATCGCCGTCAGTCCGCATGGATGATGGTGCCCACATGCTCGCCCCGAAGCGCGGGGGCCAATAACTCAGGGCGGGTTCCGTTGATGATCTGGAAGCGCTTGACCAGCCGCGCCTTGGGGAGCAGGTCCAGGAGGACCGGGTCAAACGGCAAGGTCTCGAGCGCGCGTTGTTTCAGCTCGGCGACACTGATTTCAGGAATAAAGGTGGCTCGTGGATGTGTCGTGGGATCGGCGTCATAGAGACCGTCAACATCTTTAATCAGCGTAAACGACTTGCAACCAAAACATTCCGCCGTGAGGTAGCACCCGGCATCGGTGCGGTGGGGAGGTATCCGGCCCAAGGCGGGGGGATGTTCCCACAGGGCGTAGGGAGGCACGCCGTTGAAAATCACACCCGGCGCCGCTTGGAGAAAGAAGGGCAAGAGATGGCCAAAAATCTCCGGCGGAATCGCCACCACACCATAGGGGGCAAGTAGCGTCCCCAGGATGTGAGCGTTGCCCAGCGCATCAGCGGCGGACAGCGAAGCCAAGACACCCGTGGGCAGCCCCAGGTCAAGCCCAATGGAGAACACATGTCGCGTCCGGGCTCCGCCACCCATGCCAATGATGAGCTTCTGCTGGGTCAGCACCTCCGCGAGGGCGTCCACCAGGGGATACACCACGCGCTTGCCTCGATCGATCACCGAGCGTCCGCCGACTTTGACGACGCAGGCGTGGGGGAGCATGCGGAAGACGGGGGTTTCGACTTCGGTCGAAGCGATGATGTGCTTGTCCACCAGACTCTCGCGCATGAGCATGGAATGCACATGGTGGCGGAGGTCTTCTTTCGGGGGGCTGTCTTGGAGACATTCAGGAGTTTTCTGGGTCGTATTGTCACTCATCGTGTATATCCGCCTTTGGAAATTGTTCGGTTTTCAAGCGGTTTCAGTAGCACAAGCGACCGCGGACCGCCACGTGGGATTCCACAGGTGCGTCGTGCACCACGGGGAATGGTGCGCCGCGCGTCCGCCAGACGATGGCGTTCTCACGTGCTCAGCAACTGGGCGAGCAGGGGCAGCAAATCCTGCACGGGTTCAACGCGAATCCCATCCACCACATACCGCTCTGTGCCCGTGTACACGCACACCCCCACCGCTTCGGGATATTCCGCCAGAAAGGCTTTGAGGGGCTTGAGATCATGCGGTCGCACGAGGGCAGAACGCTTGACTTCGATCCCCCAAAACCCCTGTGGCCCATAGAGCACAAAGTCCACCTCCTGCCCGTGGGCCGTGCGCCAAAACCCGATGTCATATCCCAGCGCGTGGTTATCATTGATCGCGCGCAGCTCCTGCAACACTAACGTTTCGAGAGCCGCTCCCTCAATTTCCTCCACGACATCCAACGGCCCACGCTGGCGCAGCGTGCGAAACACGCCGGCATCGAAAAAATAGAACTTGCTATGCGTGATCATTTTCCGCTTGGCGCGGCGGTGGAAGACCGGTAAGCGCACGGCGAGCAACAGGTCTTCCAGAATCGTGAAGTAATTGTCGGCTGTCTTGCGATCCACCCCGCACTCCCGGGCGACATTTTGCACGTTCAACACACTGGCCTGCGAGTACGCGGCGATAGTCAAGAAATTGCCAAACTGCCCGACGTTGCGTACCAACGCTTCCTGTTGCACCTCTTCACGCAAGTAAGTGCCCACGTATCCGCGCAAATAGTCCTCGTAGTCATCGACGGTGTAGGCGGTCGGCAAATGTCCGCGCTGGAGACTCTTGGTGACAACAAAATCCGCTCCAAGCTCTTCCGCGGTGAGGGCATGCATGGAGCGAGTCCGCGCCCGCCCCGCTAACAGGTTCACGCCGTGCCGTCGGAGCTTACGGGCGCTCGACCCGGTCAACACAAAGCGCCACGGTTTTTCCTCAATGAGCCGATGGATTTCATTGAGGAGCTGAGGAAGGCGCTGAATCTCATCCACCACGACGTGATGACCCGCTGACGGCTCAGTGGCAAGGCGCGCGGCAAATCGTTCGGGGTGACGCAACAATTCCTGGTAGGTGGCTTCGCGGAGCAGATCAATATAGATCGCTTCCGGAAATAGCGAGCGCACCCAGGACGTTTTGCCTACGCCGCGCGGCCCAAAGAGAAAAAAGCTCTGTGTTTCAGGATAGTTGATAAATCTGGGATACATAGTCCCGTTTTTAGCAGAAAAATGGGAAGAAGACTCCCCTTTTCTTACCAAGGCGGAAAATGCACCCGAAGACCAAGAACGGTCTTCTTATTTTTGCCTTTTGCCTTTTGCCTTTTGCCTTTTGCTCTGCCGCCATCACTCCGCAAACACCGCGTCGAGAGCCGTGGCCGTCAAGAGGCGTTCGCTCCACCGCAGCAGCGTCTCCGTGTTCGCCGCCATGACCCGTGCTTCCACCTCCGCTGGAACAGAGCCGAACCGCAGGCGTAAGAGATGCAGCAGCATGGTCGCTTCCCCTTCCACACGGCCTTCCACACGGCCTTCACCAACGGCCTGCTGATAAAAGCGAGTCTGTTTCAATTCAATGTCATTGAAGCCGAACATGTCTTGAATCTCCTCTCGGGTAAAATGTGACAACTTATAAACCAGTACCGTTTCCAACAATTCCACCCAGTCGATGCCATCGCTCGGGTGCTGTTGTCGATGGGCCTGGACGCGGTTGACGATCTGGGCAATTTCGGTCTCCTCCGCCAGAATCAGCGCGATCAGCCACAGCTTCGGGTTCGGGCTCGCCAACAACGGTAGCTCCGTCAGCACAATGCGATGCAGATTGGGCAGGGCGAGAAATGGCCGATTGAACAAATTGAGGCGTTCGATGGTCGCATACGGATAGAGCACGACGGCGTGCCACGGACGGAGCGGCTGATACTGCCGCAGATAGAGCAGCAGTTCGCTCAAGAAGCGCAGATAAAAACCGTCATCAGGTTGAAATTGTACTTCGACGAACACCATCGGGGCATCCGGCTGGTCGGCGGGCGGCTCCAGCACTCCGTCTATACGGAACGAGGTCTGTTTGACTTCGGGCGACCCGAATCGATAACGCTCGGGTTCAGGCACGGCGAGGCCCGCGAGTTCCAAGGCTAAAGCCGGGTCGGTCAGAAACAGCCGGTAGAACAAGCTATCGGTTTTCATGCGGCTTCAGTAGCACAAGCGACCGCCGATCGCCACGTCGGATTGCGTGGGTTCGTCGTTTCGGGTTTCCATCTCAGTCCTCAATCCGCCGTGATGATGGTGCCGACCGCTTCGCCGTTCAGTGCGCGGGTGAGGTTCCCCTTTTCCAAGCCGTTAATGAACTGGATCGACCGCCGATGTTCCGCGTGTTCCATCAGTTCCAGCACGGCTCGCTCCACGACGACATCCTGGAGGTCCAGCTCCTTCAGCTCGGCCAGCGTGATGCGCGGAATGAACTTGGCGTGCTTGTCCTTCTTGGGGTCGGCGGTGTAGAGCCCCTTCTCGTCCTTGACGTAGATCATGGCGCGGGTCCCGAAGACCTCACTCACCAAATAGGCACCGGTGTCGGTGCGGTGGGGCGGGATGCGACCCGCCGCCGGGTTTTGCTGCCAGAAGGTGTAGGGTGGCATGCCAAAGAAGATGACTGCCTTGCGTTCCGCCAGATACAGCGGGAGCTGGGGGAATTGGGCGGGCTCGATAAAAGGAATCCCATGCCGTGCCAACAGGTAGTGCAGCATGCGGGCGTTCTGCATGCTGACAAAGGTGCCTAACACGCTGAGCACCCCAGTCGGCAGCCCCAGATCAATACCGACACTATAGGCATGGCGCGCGCGGGTCCCGGCCCCGGTGCCGATGATCATCTTATGCCGCCCCAGGTTCTCAACGATCTCCTCGATAATGGGAAAGACCGCCTGTCGTCCCCGGTCGATCATGCTCTGGCCGCCGATCTTGACCACGTTGGCGTCGGGTAGGATTTGCACTGCCTGCCCGTGTCCCGTTTGCGCCAGCAGATTGGCATCGGTCAAGGAGCCGTCAACCAGGAGTTCGCCCAGTGCGGTGAGTAATTCGTTTTTCATTGATGTGGGCCTTTGTTCGTTGGTGTGGCTTACGCCCGCTGATTGATCTCGACAACGACGAGTTCGTAGTGCTCGGGTACGGGGTGGAGCTGATGCAGGTTCCCAAACCGCGTGTGCGCCCACTGTTCCAGCTCCCCCAGCACGGCGTGCTGGACCGGTGCGGGCAGTGGGGTGCCCGCGAGTCCTTCTTTCCCGCGCCAGGCGGCAAGGCACGCGGCGGGGGATTCCTCCACGGTCCAGGTCGCGACCGTGCGCGGTCCCGGCGGTTGCACATGGCACCCTTGCGCCGCAAGCGCTGTCATCAGGTTCTCGTGGAGTTCCTCTTTTTTTCTTCCGATAATGCCGTGGTGGCTGAGGACGCTTTGCATTTCCTTGCGCAGCAACGCCCGGATACTCTCCGGCGACCGGCGTACCCGACCGATCACGAGGAACGCGCCGCCCGGATGCGCGACCCGGAGGCTTTCTCGCACCACATGGGGGAGATGCAACAGATGCACGGACCGAGAAAAGAAGAGGATGGTTGTTGAACCTGAGCGTACCGGCCAGTCCGTATCGGCATCCGCCGCGACCAGCAAAGCCGTGGAGCCCAGGGCAGGGTGTGTGGTCAGCTTGGCAGCGAACACCTGGAGCATCGGGAGCGATACATCAAGACCGATATAGCGGACCCCAGCGTCAACCACGTAGCTGCCCACGTTGCCCGTGCCCGCGCCGACATCGACCACCACATTTCCGCCGGTCAGCGCGGCCAGGTGTTGCAACGTTTGCGCCGTGGCTTGTGCCACCTCTGGCGGCATTCCGGCACGGGCATCGAAGTGTGGGGCTTGGTGGTCGAAGCGCCTCTGCTGTTGAGTGCCGCGAGGATGCTCGCGAAGCGGCTCTGGCGCGCGCGTGGAAGAGTCGAATTGGTTCGTCATTATGGGCTGTGCTTTATCCTAGTTGTGGATTCCCAGCAACTGACGGGCGAAGCGATCACGTCTCTCCCGCGGAACAGTTTCAGGCTGGAGATCGATTGAAAAAGCTGGTAGTAGTTAGGACAAATTCAGGGATGAACCTTCAGCCCCATACGAAGGACAGGCGCATGAAATATCTAGAGAAGATTAAAGAAGCACTGGCTCCGCTCCAACAGATTCCCGGTGTGGTGGGATGTTGGCTGGAAGTTGAGGAGGGGGACATTGTTCACGTCCATACCATGATTCGCACTCTGGACTATCACCTTCATCAACGTATTTTTGATACATACGAAGAGGTGGAGGATTGCTTTCCGGAAGTGAGTTTCGAGTTGCTTACCACTCGCCGTTCGCCCACACCGCGGGCTGAAGTCGTCTTTCTCTCGGCTGACGACTCCGCGCCCGCTCCCGCCGCCGCAGCGGTCTAGCTATGACTATTCAGGAACATTTGCGGCAAGCCCGCCATAACGAGACGCTGGCTCCCCAGCTTGGAAGCCCGCCACTTGAAGCGTACGACTGGGCGATCACCGTCTTGTTTTACACTGCCCTACACTTTGTCGATGCGTATCTCCTTCAACAGCATGGGATCGTCTCGCAGGGACACTCGGCGACATGGAACCGGCAAACAGGCCAGCGCACCCCTGGGCGCAACGACTATGTCAGGCAGTACCTGCGTCAAATTGCTCGTGCGTACAAGGCGCTTTACGATCTCAGTCGGCTGGCACGATACGAGGGGATGTTTCTCACCCCAAAAGCAGCCAGTGACTATCGGAACCTGCATAACACCGAGTTTGCGCAGGTGAGAGCTTTTTTCCGAAGACAGCAGGGATGGTAGAGTATCTTTTCTCCTCCGCCGCTCATCTGGAGATTGCTCACGATCGTCTCAATCAGGCCACATCGACTGGTGCCACCGGAACAGGATCAGGCAAACTTTCCTCTGCTGATACCGCGCCCCGCGTTCTCCCTTCCACCCACTCATACAGCACCGGCAGCAGTACCAACGTGAGAAACGTCGAGCTGAGGATGCCGCCAATGACCACGGTCGCCAGTGGCCGTTGCACCTCCGCGCCCGCGCCGGTGGCGAGGGCCATTGGCACGAATCCTAGACTCGCGACCAGCGCCGTCATCAACACTGGACGCAGCCGCGTCAGCGAGCCTTCCAGGACTGACTCGCGGATGGATTTGCCCTCGTCACGCAGTTGATTGAAGTAACTGAGCAACACCAACCCGTTCAGCACCGCCACGCCGCTCAACGCGATAAACCCGACCGCCGCCGTGATACTGAACGGCATCCCCCGCAGCCACAGCGCGAGGACGCCACCGGTCATGGCCAAGGGAATGCCCGAATAGACGAGCAACGCTTGTCGCACACTCCCAAAAGCCAAGAAGATCAACACGAAGATTAGCGCCAACGCCGAGGGCACCACGACCGCGAGACGGGTGCGCGCGGCTTGCAAGTTCTTGAACTGCCCGCCAAACTCAACCAGGTAATGGTCCGGCAGTTGTACCTGCTCCTGAATGCGCCGCGCCGCTTCACGAACCACCCCTTCGACGTCGCGCACATTCAGGTTCACCATCAGCGCCGCGCGCCGCTGTCCATCATCCCGCCGGATTGGCTCAACCGTCTGGAGGGTCTGAAATTCCACTAATTTCCCCAAGGGCACGAGCCCACTCTCGCCCACGCGCACCGGCACTTTCCATATTTGCTCGTCGTTCGCGCGCATCTCCTCGGGCATCCGCACCACGATGTCGTACCTGCGGTTCCCATCAACGATGGTGCCGACCGCCTGCCCAGCCAGCGCGGCACTGATGGCGTTGTTCGCTGCGCCCGCCTGAATGCCGTAGTGCTGGAGGGCGTCACGCTTGATCTGGATTCGCAGTTGTGGCGTCCGCCCCTCGGTCTCGAATTCCACCTGCTCCACGCCCGGCGTCTGTTCGAGAATCCCCTTGATCTGCTCCGCGCGACTCTCCAGCACGTCGTAATCATCGCCGAAAATCTTCACCGACAGTTCGGCTTTCGTGCCTTCGAGCATTTCGTTGAACCGCATCTCGATGGGTTGCGCGAACAGTAGGCTGTATTCGGGGTTGATGGTCTTGAGCACCGCTTCAATCCGCTCGCGTAGCTCCGCCTTATTGGTGGGGCGACCCGGCGTGCGCGGCCAGTCGGCCACCGGCTTGTAGAACACGTATACATCGCTTTCATTCGGCGGCATCGGGTCAGTGGCGATTTCGCTGGTGCCAATGCGGGTGAAGACCCGGGTGATTTCGGGGAATTCGCGCGCGAGCCGGGTCGAGACTTCCATGTCGGTGCGGAGGGACTCTTCGATGTTCATCCCCACGGGCTTGTAGAGCATCGCGGTGATCGAGCCCTCGTCCAGCGTCGGCACGAACTCCGCGCCCAGGTGGACAAACAACCACACCGAGCCCGCGCAAATCGCCACCGCGGCCATCGCCACCAGCCACCGCAACCGTAAGGCCACCCGGAGAACAAGCGCATAGCCACTCTTGATGACTCGAATCACGAGTGGGTCGGCTTCCCGCACTTTGCCGCGCAACACGACGGAACAGAGCACGGGCATCAGCGATAGCGACAGCAGCAACGCCCCACCCAGCGCGAGCATGACCGTGAGCGCCATCGGGTGAAACATCTTTCCCTCAATCCCCGTCAACGCGAGAATCGGGATATAAACAACGGTGATGATGACGACCCCGAAGCACATCGGCGTGCCGACCTGCTTACTCGCGGACAGCACCACCGCCTCGCGCTCCCTGGTCGTGAGCACGCGCCCCAGTTGATGCTGCCGCTGGCCAAGTTGGCGGACGATGTTCTCGACGATGACGACCGCGCCATCAATGATAAGACCGAAGTCCACCGCTCCCAGGCTCATCAGGTTGCCGGAGATGCCGAAGCGGGCCATGCCGGTGAGCGCTACCACCCACGACAGGGGGATCGCCGCGGCGACGATCAGAGCCGCGCGCCAATTGCCCAGCATCCCCAGCAGTACGGCCACCACCAGCACCGCCCCCTCGAAGAGATTGGTCTTCACGGTGTTCACCGTGCGATCAATGAGCTGCGAGCGGTCATACTCGATCTGAATCTCCACGCCTTCGGGCAGTTTGGTCTGAATCTCCGCGAGGCGGGCCTTGACCCGCGTGGCCACCTCGCGACTGTTCTCACCGGCGAGCATCATGGTGGTGCCGAGCACCGTCTCTTGGCCGTTGAGCGTGGCGGCGCCCGTGCGGAACTTGGTGCCGGTCTGGACCGTGGCGACATCCTTGACGAGGAGCGGGGTGACGCCCGCCCCGAATTTGAGTGGCAGGTTGGCGATGTCCTCGGCGGTATTCACGCGACTCACCGCCCGAATCGTGAGTTGCTGCGTACCACGGGTGATGATGCCACCGCCCGCGTTCTCGACGTTGCGCGCGATCAACTCCGCCAAGTCACTAAATGTCATCCCCACGTCGGTCAGTGCTTCGGGATGTGGCTGCACGACGAATTGCTTTTCGTAGCCACCGGTCTCGTTGATTTCGGCGATGCCCGGCACGGTGCGCAGCAGCGGCTTGATGAGATATTCTTGCAGCTCGCTCAACTCGAGCATCTGCTCCATCGTGGTCGGCGGTTTCTTTTTGGCGTCGGCGCGGTAGCTGACGCTGTAGTAGAGAATTTCGCCGAGGCCGGTGCTGATGGGCGCGAGTTTGGGGAGCGTGCCCGCCGGTAACTGTTCCAACATCCCTTGCAGGCGCTCGGCCACCAGTTGGCGGGCGCGATAGATGTCGGTGCCATC
>JANMSE010000675.1:0-5758 GCA_031389045.1 Deltaproteobacteria bacterium
CCTTGGTGACAGGCGACGCAGCCGTAGGCTTTGAAGAGGCCATAGCCGTGTTGTTCGTCGTCCGAGAGCGCCTGCTGATTCCCAGAAAGATAGGCATCGAAACGGGAGTGCGGCGTCGTGAGGGACCGCTCGAAGCTCACAAGGGCGGCGATGACGTTGGACCACGTCAACCCATCGCTATAGGCGGCACGAAAGGCCGCGACATAGGTGGCCTCTCGTGCCAGCTTTCCTTGCAGTTCCGGCCAAGTGGTGTTCATCACCGTAGGGTTGCGCAGCAGTTTGTCCGCATGGGCTTCAAGCGTATGCGTCCCCCCGTCCCAGTTGAACCAAAAGTTCAGCCCGACATTGAAAATCGTCGGCGTATTCCGCAGCCGTGACTGACCGTACAGGGACACGGCGCGCGGCTGGCCGTCCATGCCGCCACGGTCGAGGGGATGGCAGGTCGCGCACGACTGCCGGTTGTCATGCGAGAGGCGCGGATCATGAAACAGCCGCTCCCCCAACTGCACGTGCCGCGGATCCTCCGTGACCACGGCGGGAATCGGCGTCAGCGGCTCTGGGGTCCTGCTTTCCGACGGAGCTATCACGGTGGGAGATAGCAGTTCTCCATACCCTGTGCCGCTCAGCACCACGACAAACGTGAAACTGCATAACAGCCAGCGGCCCCACGTCCACCACACTCGTTGTGTGTAACAAGTTTCCAACGCGGAAGACATCTCCCTCTCCAGTGCTGCCGTCACGTCACATCCTTTCCTCGGTTGCAAAATAGACACCACTTTGGGCTTTGCCCCAAAACTGGTCCGTATCCTCTCATGGGAATTGCGAGCATTCAATGTTTTGCAGAGCCTCCCGTTCCCTTCCTTAATTTCCCGCCCACTGCCCTTCTCCTTGCCCGAGCAGTGAACAATTGTTCCGTCATTTGTTACGCCTTTCTGAGCAGAACAGTGCACTGCGGCAGAGATAGGAATCGACGATTTGCCTGAGCCCAAGGGTATTTTCGATGGGAAGACAAGTAAAGCCATCTGGGGATTTCAGCACAGGATGGCGCACAGATTACTGAATGTGGATGGAAAAATTCATCCGGGAAAGTACAAGAATAGAGTGATCAAGAATCTGGGTGGACGGCTCATGACAATCACATTCCTTAATGTCCTGGCTATTGAAGAAACACTCGCGTTACCTGTGGGATATGGGAGTACCATTATTTCGGCCCTCAACCGTGTCGCTCCGCGACTCATACTCACCCGCGTCGCTCCGTAAGGCGGAGAGTTTTGAGGTTTGTGGGCGCGGCGTGCGAACGTCGCGCGAGGCGGTAACGCAGGATTTGCAGGATGCGAAAGCGTTGCTCGACGCCCTCGGCTGAAATCCGGGCGTCCGCGGCTCCTTTCTCTCGCTCCTAGTACTTCGTCCGGGTGGTTTTGATGGGTGAAGAGGAGTGGCGTCATTCCCGCGGAGGCGGGAATCCAGGCAGCTTACCCTAAAGGAATCCAAGTCCCGCGAAGAGAATCGTCGTGACTCTTCGTTGATATCGCCTGTTTCCATGCGTCACTAAAGCCTGGCGGGCATGGAACGCTCAAAAGCGCCCTCGTCAGCGTTACGCCGCTTGGAGCAGGAACTCAACCTTCACGGCCTCGAACGGGAACTCGACCCGTCCGTTCTCCGTTCTGTTCAGAACCCCGGCAGCCAAGAGCGCGGTGATGTCGCCGTGAACTGCCTTCACGTCCCGGTTCACCCGGCGCGCAGCCTCTCGCACTGACACAGGGCCAGCGCCGCACAGGGCTTTCAGCAGTTCCCAGCGTTTCGCGGTGAGCACTTTCCAGAGCAGTTCAGGAGTCGCGAAAGCAATACGCGCGGTCCTCTGTGCCTTGCCAGTCTTCCAGGCTTGGAGGAAGTCCGACATCGCGTCAGCGGGGGCTCGAACCTCAAGTGTTACTGTCTTCATCGTTCCACCTCTTGATGTCACGTTGAAAATCGGAGAGCAGCTTCTCGGGCGTCGAGAAGGAGTACGTGCTCTCACGACCGGCGTAGTGACGGTGATCGCCTTTGCCAGCTTCATTGTCGTACCGCAGAACACAGTCGCCATTGACCACGTAGGCGAGCCGATACTTGTAGCTGTGCGAGGACCCTGCGAGTGGCTTCGGAAGTTGCCATAAGACAAGTTCCGCGAATGCACGCTGCGAATACACGACGCGGGTACGGAGAAGCAGAGTGGCCTTCACGTTGGAGAGGATGCCAACGGAAGCGCGTCATGTCAACGCCGACAACCGGGGGCCAACCTCTTATGACCTCATTGAGAGCGTCGCGACAGCTCCCCCCTCTTTGACGATCAACGCACCCTCCAGATACAGTAGCTGTCCGCATCGGAAAATCGCGTGGAAGCGCCAGGTCACAATGAAAGAGACGAGCAGGGGAAGCTATGACGAATCTCACTAACATCGGTCAGCCGATAGGACACGTGGAAGGACCGGCGAAAGTCACTGGCCGGGCCCAGTACGCCGCCGATGTGTCACTCCCTGGATTGTTGTGGGGGAAATGTCTGCGGAGCCCATTCCCGCATGCTCGCATTCTCTCGATTGATGTGACGCAGGCGCGCCAATTGCCAGGGGTGCACGCCGTGCTCACTGGTGCTGATCTTCCCGATACGCGCCTTGGTCGCTTCTTGCTCGACATGCCCATCCTGGCGCGTGACCAGGTCCGTTTCGTCGGTGAAAAAGTCGTCGCCGTCGCCGCGGAGTCCCCGGACATCGCCGAGGAAGCACTCGCGCGTATTGATGTACAGTACGAGGAACTGCTAGCGGTGTTTGACCCGGTGGAGGCCATGCGCCCGGACGCGCCACGAGTCCACGCGCGCCCGGAGTCCTATCACCACCCCGCGATTCCAGAGGCGTTCCTGCACGGTGGCATCGCCGAATTCTTTCCGCCCATTCCCAATGTGGTCTCACAAGTTGTCTATCGGCATGGCAACCTCGACACGGGTTTCGCGCAGGCGGATCGGGTGTTCGAGCACACCCTCATCGTGCCCACGGTCCATCAGGGCTACATCGAACCGCATGCGTGTCTGGTCGCCATTGAACCCGGTGGCAAGATCAACGTCTGGCTCTCCAACAAGATGCCGTTCTTGGCGCGCAGTCAGTTCGCGGCGGCACTCGGTGTGCCTGAAGAGCGCGTGCGGGTGAATCCCGTATCCATCGGTGGCGACTTCGGCGGCAAGGGCTCACTGATGGATAGCATCGTATGTTACTACCTGGCCCAGAAGTCAGGCCGTCCGGTCAAGATGGTGATGAGTTACACCGAGGAGCTGATGGCGGGCAACCCGCGACATGCGGCGGTCATCACCATGCGTAGTGGTGTCACGCGGGACGGCCAGTTGACAGCGCGTCAGGCGCGACTTGTTTTCAACTGTGGTGGGTATGGCGCGTTTATTCCGTTGCATACTGTCCACGGTGGTGTGCACGCCGGTGGCCCCTATCGGATTCCGCATATCGAGATTACCTGTCTGCGGGTGTATACCAACACAGTCCCGGCGGGCCACATGCGAGCACCCGGCGCCCCGCAGACGGTCTTCGCGGTCGAGAGCCATATCGACATGATCGCGCACGAGCTGGGGCTCGACCCGCTGGAGTTGCGCTTGCGCAATGTCCTTACTGAAGGTGATGCCGCCCCGCTGGGTGAGCATTGGCGGCATGTCCACTGCAAAGAGACGCTGGAGGCGGCGGCGCGGGCTGCTGGGTGGGGCACCGCGAAGCCCGCGCATGTGGGGCGTGGCATCGGCCTCTATGATCGCGAGCCGGGTTCATTTGGCCCCTCGAACGCGACACTCACCATTGGTGCCAATGCCACCGTGACACTCCTCACCGGCGCGGCGGACACCGGCACTGGGTCCTACACGGTGTTGCAACAAATCGTCGCCGAGGAATTGCACGTGCCCCTGACAGCGGTGACCGTGGTCCAGGGGGATACCGACACCGCCGCTTTTGAGATTGGCCCCGGTGGCAGCCGGTTCACCCACACGGCGGGTCTCGCCACGCAGGCCGCCGCGCGTGCACTCAAGGAGGCGCTTGTCACCCTTGCCGCGCAACAGCTCGGCTGTGCACCAGAGGACATCCAAGCGCAAGCCAATCATTTCGTGACTGCTGATGGGAGAAGCCTTGCGTTGACGGCGCTCACAAGTTGGGCCGCCACTCAGGGCACGGTTCCATTGACGCGCACCGGCAGTTACACGCCAGGCAAGCCGGTGGAGGTGACATCCTTCTGTGCGCAGGTGGCCGAGGTGGAGGTCGATCCAGAGACGGGGCAGGTGCGGCTGCGGAAGTTCGTCACCGCGCTTGATGTCGGCACGGTCATCAACCCGCTGACCCATCAGGGACAAATTGAAGGTGGGGTCATGCAGGGGATTGGCCACGCGCTCACCGAGCATTTGCTGGTGCGGGACGGCGCGGTCACCACGCTGCACTTGGGGGATTACAAACTACCCACCGCGATGGACATCCCGGAACTCATCACCGTGTTGGTCGAGACGCCGGGGGGACCGGCCCCGTATGCGGGCAAAGCGGTCGGTGAACTCAGCAACGTGGCCGTTCCCGCCGCCATCGCCAACGCGGTCTTCGATGCCGTGGGGGTGCGACTGACGGAGTTGCCGGTGACGGCGGAAAAGGTCCACGCCGGACTATGGACAAAGGAGCGCGCGCTATGAAAACGATCCGAGTGCATGTCAACGAGAAGCCTGTCCACCGCACGATTCCCGACAACCGGCTGCTCATAGATTTCTTACGGGAGGATTTGCGCTTGACGGGCACGAAGGAAGGGTGCGGGGTCGGTGTGTGTGGCGCGTGTACCGTGTTGGTCGGTGGGCTGCCCGTAAGTTCATGCCTCATGTTCGCGGTGATGACGGATGGGACGAGCGTGATCACCATCGAAGGGTTGGCGGAGGGTGACCGTCTCCACCCCCTGCAACGGGCCTTTATCGAGTCCGGCGGCTTTCAGTGCGGGATTTGCACCCCCGGCCAGATCATGGCCGCCAAAGCGCTTCTCGACGTAAACCCCCAACCTTCAAAGGAAGAGATTCAGCGCTGGATGATGGGCAACCTGTGCCGCTGCACCGGCTACTACAAGATCATTGAAGCGATTCAAGCGGCCGCCACGACGATGGCGAAGGACGCATCATGATCTCGTTTACCTATCTTGAACCACGAAACATTGAGGAGGCCCTCGATCTGCTCGCCCAACATGGGGAGGAGGCGAAACTCATTGCCGGTGGCACGGGCTTGGTCAATCTGATGAAACAGCGACTCGTGCACCCCCCGTATCTGATCGGGCTACGGCAAATTTCTCGGCTTTGCGGGGTGCACTACAGTAGTGGCGTCCTGCGGATTGACGCCTTCTGCACGCATCGCGACATGGAAACCTTCAGCCTCGTGCGCGAGAAAGTCCCCATTCTCGCGGACACCTTCCGGCAGGTCGCCAACATCCGCATTCGTTGCGTGGCGACGGTTGGCGGTGCCATAGCCCATGCGGATCCGAATCAAGATCCCCTCCCGACCCTGCTAGCGCTTGACGCGCGGGTCTGCCTCCGCTCTCGGCGGGGGGACCGCGAGGTCGCCGTCAGTGATTTTTTCACGGGATACTACGAGACCGTCATGGAGCCAGACGAACTCCTCACCACGGTTATCATCCCCGCGCAACCGGCGGGCAGTGGCACGGCGTTTCTGAAATTTCTGCCACAGACCCACGATGACTATGCCACGGTCGCGGTCGCGGC
>JANMSE010000696.1:0-2165 GCA_031389045.1 Deltaproteobacteria bacterium
AGTCAGCGTTCAGCCAAAAAACGAATGAAGGCTCTACTCTTGCTCTCTAGTCTGGCTGACTGCTGAGAGCTGACGGCTGACGGCTCTTTAGCATCCCAATTGCCGCGCGATCACCATCCGCTGCACTTCACTCGTGCCTTCGCCAATCGTGAGAATCTTGGAATCGAGATAAAACCGCGAGACGGGAAATTCGCGCGTGTAGCCGTAGCCGCCGTGAATCTGCACCGCCTCTTCCGCCGCGCGGACCGCGATCTCGGACGAGGCCAGTTTCGCCATCGCCGCTTGCGTGGCAAAGGGTTGGCCTTGGTCCCGTAACCACGCGGCTCGATAAATCATCAACCGCGCCATCTCCACCTGCGTCGCCATGTCGGCGAGTTTGAACTGGATCGCTTGATGAGACGCCAACGGCTTGCCGAAGGTCTTACGTTCCAGCGCATACTTCACCGACATCTCCAAACAGCCTTGCGCCAGCGACAACCCCAGCGTGGCCACGGAAATCCGCCCACACTCCAGCGTCTTCAAGAATGCCCGGAACCCGGACCCTTCTTCACCTAACAGATTCTCTCGCGGCACGCGCACATTGTCGAAAATCTGCTCGCGGGTATCAACGCCATGCCAGCCGATTTTCTTGTACCGTCGGCCAATCGTATATCCTGGCGTCCCTTTGGGAATGATAATGGCGCAGTAGCGTCGCTTCCCGGATTCGTCCTTGCCATTCGTGGTAAGCGCCACGAGCCCATAACTGATCGGCGTTCCAGCATTGGAGATAAAACTCTTCGTGCCATTGACCACCCAGGAGTCACCATCACGATGCGCGGTCGTCTGGATATTGGCCGCGTCCGAGCCCGCCTCCGGCTCAGTCAGGCCAAACGCGCCTAAGCGCTCGCCACGCGCCAGCGGCGTCAGCCACTGTTTCTTTTGTGCGTCCGTGCCAAAGTGCAGAAAGGGGAGAGAGCCAATCGTGAGATGCGCTTGCAGGGTGGTGGCGATGGACTGATCGACTTTGCCGATTTCTTCGAGCACGGCGACCATCGCCATGGTGCCAGCGTTGGTGCCGCCATACTCTTCCGGGATCAACAAGCCCATGAGGTTCAGGTCGGCCATCTTACGATAGACCTCGACGGGAAAGTGCTCGGCGTCGAACCATTCGTCGGCGTAGGGAGCGATCTCCTTGCGCGCGAAATCGCGGCACAAGTCCTTCAACATGAGATGTTCGGGCGTCAGTTCAAAGTTCATACCGATGGCATATAGCATAGAGCATGGAGGCTATGGTAGGAGCCGTAGGGGCACAGCACGGGCTGTCCCAATGACAACGAAGAAGGAGGAAGACAATGACACGTCCGATTCAATTCGCGCTCTTTCAACCGCAAGTCGGCTTGAGCTTTTCGATTCTCAAAGAACGAGCTTTGGCCGCTGAGGAACACGGATTCCATTCACTCTGGTTGCCGGATCACATGTGGGTGCGCGGGGTACCGCAGCTCGATTATCTCGAAAGCTGGACGGTGCTGTCGGGGTTGGCGGCGGCGACCACGAAACTCCGTCTTGGTGGCTTGGTGTTCTGCAACTCCTACCGAAACCCGGCCTTCTTCGCCAAGATGCTGGCGACGTTGGACAACATCAGTAACGGACGTGTCGAAGTCGGCATGGGCGCGGGCTGGATGGACGAAGAGTACAAAGCCTACGGATATGAGTTCCCTTCCGGCGGCGTGCGTGCGAGTCAACTGAGAGAGGGCGTGGAGATTATCAAGAAGATGTTCACCGAGGAGAAACCGTCCTACGAAGGGAAGTATTACAAGATCACGGAAGCGTACAACAATCCCAAGCCGGTGCAAAAACCGCATCCGCCCATCACTATTGGCGCGGTCGCCGAGCAAAAGATGCTCAAGCTGGTGGCGCAACACGCGGACGGCTGGAACTGCCCAGCGGCGGCCTCGCATCGGCTCGAAAAGAAATGGGGCGTGATTGTCGATTACTGCAAAGGCTTTGGCCGCAACCCGGAGGAGATCACCATCTCGGAACAGGTGATTGGCGTGCTGGGCAAGGACCAAGCGGACTTCGAGCGCAAGTATCCGATGGCGAAGCAGACCCTGGGCCGCTTGGCCGATCTTGATAAAACCTCACTGCGCGGCGACCCGGCGGGCTTTATCGAAGGGGTGAAGGAAAAG
>JANMSE010000697.1:0-24397 GCA_031389045.1 Deltaproteobacteria bacterium
AGGGTACTAAAGGACGAACCGGGGAATCGGAGAAATGGGACACTGGTCACTGTTCAGAACCCGATCCCATCATTCCCCAACCCGACCTTCTTACAGAGCACACAGATCGCACTGTCGCCCATTCGCGGAATAGCCGGATACCCCACTACCAACCGCCCGTCATCATCAAACTCCACCCGCGCCCAGCGTGAGGTGCTGATGCGCTCGGCCACGAGATCAAGCAGCATCTGTATCCCCA
This sequence comes from Deltaproteobacteria bacterium, assembly GCA_031389045.1. Taxonomy (GTDB): domain Bacteria; phylum Desulfobacterota; class Binatia; order Bin18; family Bin18; genus JABFSC01. Next base: position 239 of record JANMSE010000697.1, read on the forward strand.
TGCTGGCCGCTAGTTGATTCACGGTCTGCAACGACCCCGCGCGTTAAGGTTGTGGAGTTCCACCATATCGGGATCGATCAGTGTGAGATGTCGCAGGCCCAGGCGCGCCAACGAGAGCGCGGTGATCGACCCCGACCGCCCACAGCCAATCACAGCCACGCGCAACCGTATCAACCGTTGCCACACATCCTCACCACCAAGCGCGCCGATGGTGCGGGACCAGCGCGTGAGGGCGGTGCTCATGCCAACCGTGCGCCGATGCGTAACGGCAACAGGAGTATGGTTGGCGACCAGCGAGAGGGTATACATGCCCGCGCCCACGAGCGACAACGCATGGACAGGTTCGACGTGATGCTCGGTCACGACACTGCCCGCGATCCATCCCCGTTGCGCACCGGAGCCGAGCACGAGTTGTCCGACGATGGCGGGTGAATCCTCCGCGCGCCAGAATGGAGCCGCGTCAATCGGCGTGTGATCCAGTCGTGAGAGGACACGAAACGCGCGGTCGCGCGTGGTGCGTGGCGGAGTGAATTGAACATCGCGCGCCAACCAGCGCCGGTCAGTGGCGACTGCGTGGTGCCCACTCGCAGAAACGCCTCGCGGCGTGGGTCTTCGGTGAAGGCGCTGATGGGACGTTGGAACAGCGGGAAGGGGCATAAGATGGTGTTCATAAAGGCGTCGCTCTTCGCGGGAGAAATAGAAGGAAAGGTCACTTGATCCCCCTCACCCTAGCCCTCTCCCAGCCGGGAGAGGAAATTTCGGAGCCCACTCACCTCATGCCATTGCCTAGCCGGAAGAGGGAATTCGGAACTCGAAACTCGCACCCCGCCAACCTCCAGCCGGGGACGGGAACTTATATCTCGTAGACAAAGACTTTCACATTGCGCGGCGCGACGAAGACCTGCTCCCCTTCGTGCAATTGCAATTCTTGCTGACGCTCCTTGGTCAAATCCACCGCGATCACGTCCCCCGTGTCGCCGCGCACGAGCTCGACCTGGACCAGCGGCCCGATGGCATGCACTTCCCTCACCACCGCCGCGATGGCGGGTGAGCCGTTGAGATGACGGGTCACCTCAATATCATGGGGGCGCACATAGCCCACCGCTGGCACATCGTGCGCGTCGGCATGCTCTGGCGTCTTGACTTCCATGTCGCCAATCCGCGCGTTCCCCTCGTGCATCCGCCCGTGAAAGAGATTCACGTCGCCAAGGAAATGATAGACGAACGGCGTGGCGGGATGGTCGTACACGTCCTCCGGCGAACCAATCTGCTCAATCGCACCGTGATTCATAATCACCACGCGGTCCGCTACTTCCAACGCCTCTTCTTGATCGTGCGTCACGAACACGCTGGTCACGTGCATCTCGTCATGCAACCGGCGCAGCCAGCGACGCAGGTCCTTCCGCACTTGCGCGTCCAACGCACCGAACGGTTCGTCCAACAACAACACGCGCGGCTGCACCGCCAGTGCCCGTGCCAGAGCAACCCGTTGGCGTTGCCCACCCGAAAGCTGGGACGGATAGCGCTCGGCCATTTGCTCGAGTTGCACCATCTTCAGCAGGTCCCGCACCGTCGCGCGAATCTCACTTTCAGTGGGACGGACGCGCCGGGGACGCACGCGCAGCCCAAAGGCGATATTCTCGAATACCGTCATGTGACGAAAGAGCGCGTAGTGCTGAAAGACAAACCCCACCTGCCGCTCGCCGACACTGCGTTGCGTCGCGTCTTCTCCGTAAAAGAGCACCTGCCCCTGGTCCGCCGACTCGAGCCCGGCGATAATGCGCAGGAGCGTGGTTTTCCCAGAGCCCGACGGACCGAGCAGGGCCACCAGCTCGCCGGTGGGCACCTCGAAACTCACATCATTCAGGGCGGTGAAGCGCCCAAACGTCTTGCCGATCTGTTGCACTGCGATACTCATTGTCCTTCCTCCACGATGTTCCGCTCCATCACCACACTGGGGTGCGCGAGCCGCCACTCCACGAGACTTTTCGCCACCAGGGTCACCAGCGCCAGCAGCGCCAGCAGCGACGCCACCGCGAACGCCGCCACGAAATTGTATTCGTTGTAAAGAATCTCCACGTGCAGCGGCAAGGTATTGGTCTGCCCACGAATGTGACCAGAGACGACCGAGACCGCCCCAAACTCTCCCATCGCGCGCGCATTGCAGAGCAGCACGCCATACAACAGCCCCCATTTGATATTGGGCAGGGTCACGCGCCAGAAGGTTTGCCACCCGTTAGCGCCCAGCACCAGCGCGGCTTGCTCTTCTTCCGTGCCTTGCTCCTGCATCAGCGGGATCAGTTCACGCGCGACGAAGGGGAATGTCACAAAGAGCGTGGCCAACACGATGCCCGGCACGGCGAAGATGATCTTGAAATCATGCTCGTCCAGCCACGGCCCCAGCCAGCCTTGCAAGCCAAAGAGGAGGACGAAGATCAACCCCGAAATCACTGGCGACACGGCGAACGGAATGTCGATCAACGTGGTCAGGACGCTTTTGCCGACAAACTCGAATTTGGCGATGGCCCAGGCGGCGGCGACGCCAAAGACAAGATTCAGCGGCACCGCGATCGCGGCGGCGATCAAGGTCAGGCGGATGGCCGCGACGGCGTCGGGCTCGGTCAGGGCCGCCAGGTACATCCCGAAGCCTTTGTGCAGCGCTTGGCTAAAAACCAATAGCAGCGGCATACACAGAAAAAGCCCCAAGAAGGTGAGCGCTGTCCCAATCAAGAGGAAGCGCACCAGCGGGGGTTCGGTCGTCGCACGTGGAAAAGTCATTTGATCCCCCTCACCCTAACCCTCTCCCAGCCGGGCAATGGCATGAAGTGAAGAGCCGCCTTGTCGTGGTCGAAACCGTCCCCACGCCCCCGCGCGCCAGGGGTCCTACCCCTGGCTACCATCCACAGCCCCTCCGGGGCTGATTGACACACCCCGGAGGGGTGTTTGGAAGGTAGCCGGAGGTAAGACCCCCGGTCCACCGAGCGTGCAATAACCCTACGGCTTAACTTCATGCCATTGACCCAGCCAGAAGAGGGAACTCGGCACTCGAAACTTGCGTACTTCATGTCATTGCCCTCTACGCGGCCATATACCGACTACCGCTCCACCGTTGCAGCACGTTGATCACCAGCATCAACACGAACGAGGCGACCAGCATGACGACGGCCACCGCTGTAGCGCCCGCGTAGTCGTATTGTTCGAGCTTGGTGATAATCAGCAGCGAGGTGATCTCCGTGCGCATCGGCATGTTGCCGGAGATGAACACCACCGAGCCGTATTCTCCGATGGCGCGCGCAAAGGCCAGGGCGAAGCCGGTGAGCAACGCAGGCATCAGCGACGGCAGAATCACCCGGACAAAGGTCTGGCCGCGACTAGCCCCCAAGCTGACCGCCGCCTCTTCCAGCTCAGGCTCTAAATCTTCCAGGACCGGCTGGACCATCCGCACCACGAACGGCATGCCGATAAACGTGAGCGCGACGATGATCCCCAGGGGCGTGAATGCCACCTGAATGCCCCACGCCTCCAGGTACTGACCAAACCAGCCATTCTTCGCGAAGAGCGCGGTGAGACTAATTCCCGCGACGGCGGTGGGCAACGCGAACGGTAGGTCCACCAGGGCATCGACCACGCGCTTGCCGGGAAACGAGTAGCGCACCAGCACCCAGGCCACCAGCAACCCAAAGATCGCGTTCAGCAGCGCGGCGATGAGGGAAGTGTAAAAACTGAGCCAGTACGACGCCATCACTCGTGGGGCGGTGATGGTCGTCCAGAATTGCTCCCACCCCATCGTCGTCGTTTTCAGAAACAGCGCGGCCAGGGGAATGAGGACGACGAAGCTGAGGTACACGAGCGTGAAGCCCATGGCCAAACCGAATCCGGGAAGAATACTGCGCTGCTTGAGTATCATTGATAAGCGTCCTGGAGCGTGCCTCGCGAAGGTTACTGGCCCGGCTGATAGATTTGGTCGAACGTGCCGCCGTCGGCGAAGTGCCGCTTCTGCGCGGTCTCCCACCCACCAAATACCTCATCAATGGTGAACACCTTGACGGCGGGAAACTGTTGGGAGTGCCGCGCCGCCACCGTGGCCAGGCGCGGTCGGTAATAGTGCTTGGCGGCGATCTGCTGCCCGGCTTCCGTGTAGAGATATTCGAGATACGCCTGCGCCACGGCGCGGGTGCCGCGTTTGTCCACTACTTTATCCACCACCGTGACCGGCGGCTCGGCCAGAATGCTGAGCGACGGAATGATAATCTCGAATTTGTCCGCGCCCATTTCCTTGACGGAGAGTAACGCCTCATTCTCCCAGGCGATCAGGACATCGCCGATGCCGCGCTCGACGAACGTGGTGGTCGCCCCGCGCGCGCCGGAGTCGAGCACCGGCACATTCTTGTAAAGCCGTGCCACGAAGTCTTGCGCCTTGGCGTCGTCGCCACCGGGTTGTTTCAGCGCGTATCCCCAGGCCGCGAGGTAGTTCCAGCGCGCGCCGCCCGAAGTCTTGGGATTGGCGGTGATGACCGCGATTCCCGGTTTCACCAGGTCCTCCCAGTCCTTAATGCCCTTGGGGTTGCCCTTGTGGACCATGAAGACCACCGTCGAGGTATAGGGCGCGCTGTTGTCGGGTAGCCGCGTCCGCCAATCGGGGGGAATGCGTTTGGCCCGGCTGGCGATTTCGTCGATGTCATACGCCAGCGCCAAGGTCACCACATCGCCGTCCAGTCCGTCGATGACGGCACGCGCCTGCTTGCCGGAGCCACCGTGCGATTGATTGATGGTCACCACCTCACCGGTTTTGCCCTGCCAGTAGGTGGCGAAGGCCGCGTTGAATTCTTGGTAGAACTCACGGGTGGGATCATAGGAGACGTTCAACAAGGTCGTGCTTTGCCGCGCGTACGCAGGGGCGCTGAGGCTCAACACCACGGCAAGGAACGCAACGGCACGTCGGGCAACTCGGATACTCATGGGACCCCTTTCTGTTTGTGAAGCGGTACACCAGTGAGCAAGGGAGGTGCCAAGCAAGCCCGCTCGCGGCGGCCACCAGTGGCAGGATGAGAATGTCGAACAAATTCATAACCGAAGACGGTGAGCAATTTTTCCTTTTGCCTACTTTGTCGATAGAGAAAGTGGACGGAGACAATTCGCCCGTTACATATACTGGTTACCGTGTTATATCACAGCTTAAGCTAGCAAATACAACGGAGCAACGCTCATGGAAACACTTCTCCCCTTCCAGCTTGACGTCTGGCGCGAGGTCAGTCGCCATAGTGAGATCACCGAGTTCGCCGCACTCTTAGTCGCGCTGGTCAAGCAACGGATGCCCTTGGCGCGGTTGGCGATTCGTCGGATTGACCCAGAGCGCTCTCGGCTTGAAACCGTGGCTGTAGCCTCGGCTTCGGATAGCAAAGAGCCCGCACTGGAGGACACGCAATGGCCAGGGGGAGACATTGAGCGGTTGCTGCGGTGGTGTCGGCGAGGCGAGATCTATCGCGCGGCACTGCACGATCACCGCAGACATATTACTCGTACGACGGCCCCGGTTTCCTTACGGGGAGCGGGCGGAGAAGTCATTGTTGGCCCGCTCATCAGCGCCCATGAGACGGCGGGACTGCTGTTCCTCCAGATACCGCCCTCGTCGCGCGTCACCGCCGAGCACGAGCGCGTGTGTCAGACCTTGCTCGAACCCTGCGCGGTGGCCTTGGACAACGACCATCGCTTGCATGAACTGCGGACGTTACGCGAAGCCGCCGAGGCCGAGACCCGCTCTCTGCTCATTCGCCTTGGACGAGAGGAGGTGGCGGCACCCATCGTTGGCGCGGACCGCGGCTTGCGGTCGGTGATGGAGCGCGTCGCGGTGGTGACCCGGTCGGATGTCCCGGTGCTGCTGCTGGGGGAAACCGGATCGGGCAAGGAGGTGATCGCGCGGGCCATTCACGAGCGCTCACCGCGCGCGCAGGGGCCATTCCTGCGGGTCAACTGCGGGGCCATTCCGTCAGAACTCATCGACACGGAACTCTTTGGCCATGAAAAAGGCAGCTTCACGGGGGCCACCGCCACGCGACGGGGCTGGTTCGAGCGGGCGGACGAGGGCACCCTCTTCCTTGATGAAATTGGCGAATTGCCGTTAGCCGCGCAGGTGCGACTGTTGCGCGTGCTCCAAGATGGGTCCTTTGAGCGTGTCGGGGGCGAACATGCGCTCAAGGTCGATGTGCGCATCATCGCGGCGACTCACCGGGATTTGGCGGTGATGGTGCAAGAGCGCGCGTTTCGCGAGGACTTGTGGTATCGAGTGGCCGTGTTTCCCATCGTGATTCCGCCTTTACGAGAACGCCCTGAGGATATTGCCCTCTTGGCGGAACATTTCGCGCGTCGCGCGGCGGTGCGCTTTGGCCTGAAACTGCAACTGCCCACGGCTGAGGATTTCACCGTGCTCACGGCGTATCCGTGGCCAGGGAATGTGCGCGAGCTGAGCGCGGTCATTGATCGCGCGGCGCTCTTGGGGAACGGGGAGCGATTGGAAGTCGCGCGCGCATTAGGGGTAGGAACTGGACTCACCAAGAGTGCTCCAGCGATGACGATGCCTGCCCCGCTCCTCCCGAATGGAACTCCGGCGCTGCTGTCATTGAATGACGCGATGAAGCAGCATATCGAGCACGCACTCACGGTGACCCAGGGGCGTGTCGAAGGCGCGCACGGCGTGGCGGCGCTGCTCCACATCAACCCGCACACGCTCCGGGCCCGTATGCGGAAGCTGGGCATCGACTGGGCGCGGTTTGGGCTGCGGCGGGTGGTGGGATGAAGAAGGTAACGGGAGGATTGTCTTCAACAAGTATGGCCCCTGCCCAAGTCCGCGTTTTGTGCTAGGGGATGGGCCAATCATTTTTGTAGACGGAGGCAGCGTGCTCAGCCCTTATCGTGTACTTGATCTCACAACCGAACGTGGCCTGCTGTGCGGGCAGATTCTCGGTGACCTGGGAGCCGACGTGCTCAAGATCGAACCGCCGGGCGGGTCCCCCGCGCGACGGCTTGGTCCGTTTTACCATGATGTCCCCGATGCCAATCGCTCGCTCTACTGGTGGGCCTATAATCGCAATAAACGCGGTATCACCCTCAATCTTGAGTCCGATGAAGGAAAAGCGCTGCTGCGGCGTCTGGTGCCAAGCGCGCATTTCCTCATTGAGTCCGACAATCCCGGCACGATGGCGGAGAAGGGACTAAGTTACCCAGACCTGGAGAAACTCAATCCAGGACTCGTGTACCTCTCCATCTCCGCGTTCGGACAGGATGGCCCCAAGGCGAGTTATGTCGATAGTGACTTGGTGATCCTCGCCGCCGGTGGCCCATTGGTGCTCACGGGCGATGATGATCGTCCGCCGGTGCGGTTGAGTGTCCCGCAAGCCTATCTGCATGCCTGCGCGGAAGCGGCGGTGGCCGCGCTGGTCGCGAATCACGAGCGGCAGCGCTCTGGTCATGGCCAACATGTGGATGTGTCCGCGCAACAAGCGGTCGCGCAAGCCACGCAGGCAATGATCCTCGCCGCTCCACTGGGTGAAGCGGAAGTGCGGCGCATGGCGGGCGGCGTCAAGATCGGCCCGCTTAATATCCGCCTGGTATGGCCCGCCAAGGATGGCTATGTCGCGATTACCTTCCTGTTTGGCACCGCCTTCGCCCATTTCACCAAACGGTTGATGGACTGGGTCTATGAAGAAGGGATTTGCGACCAAGCGACGCGCGACACCAATTGGCTGACGTTTGGTGGCCAACTCTTCAGTGGCGAAGGTCGCCAGGAATATGAACGGCTCAAGGGCGTCCTAGAGGAGTTCACCACAACCAAGACCAAGGCGGAATTGCTCCAAGGCGCGCTTGACCGGGGACTCATCATGGCCCCTATCGCCAAGATTGACGAAGTCGTCAGCAGCCCGCAACTGGCGGCGCGTCACTATTGGTGCGAAGTGGAGCACCCGGAGCTAGGCGAGAAGTTTCGCTACCCTGGCCCGTTTGTGAAATTCAGCGAAACACCGCTGACCTATCGTCGCCGCCCGCCACTGATTGGGGAACATAATCGTGAAGTGTATGTGGGCGAGCTGGGGATGAGTGAAGAGGAATTCGCTGGTCTACAACGCCGCGGCATTATTTGACGCACGAGAGGGAGGATCACCATGACGAACACACTACCATTAGCCGATGTCAAAATTCTTGATCTCATGTGGGTCATGGCTGGACCCGCTGGGACACGCGTGCTGGCGGACTATGGCGCGACACTGGTACGCGTCGAATCCGCGAAACGCATTGATACCGCGCGCACGCTCCAACCGTTCCATAACCGCAAGCCGGGGCCGGACAGTTCCGCGCTGTTTCAGAATCTCAATACCGGCAAGCTGGGGCTGTCGCTGGACCTCAATAATGAACAGGCGCGTGACGTGATTCGTGATCTCGTGCGCTGGGCGGATGTCGTGACCGAGTCGTTCTCGCCGCGCGCGATGAAAATGTGGGGGCTCGATTATGAGTCGCTCCGCAAGATCAAGCCCGACATCATTATGATTAGCTCCTGCCTGATGGGGCAGACTGGGCCGATGGCGAAGTTCGCCGGGTTTGGCAATCTCGCGGCGGCGATTTCGGGCTTCTTCAACTTGACCGGCTGGCCCGACCGCATCCCGGCTGGACCTTTCAGCGCCTATACGGATTACGTGGCCCCACGTTTCACCGCGTTGTCGATCTTGGCCGCGCTCGACCATCGCCGTCGCACGGGTCAGGGACAATACATTGACCAGTCGCAAGCCGAGGCGTCACTCCACTTTCTCACGCCGGCGTTGCTCGATTACACCGTCAACGGTCGCGTGCAAGGAGCCACTGGCAATCGTGATCCACACATGGCTCCACACGGCGTTTACCCCACGGCGGGCACTGACCGCTGGGTGGCGATTGTCGTGCAAACGGAAGAACAATGGCAGTCGTTGTGTGACGTGATGCACCGCCCGGATTTACTCCGGGATGAACGATTTGTGACACTGGAGGCCCGACTTACCCATCAGGACGAACTTGAGGCCCAAGTGTCCGCGTGGACCAAGATGCTTGACCCCTTCCGTATCGAGGCCATGCTGCAGGCCCGTGGCGTATCGGCGGGCGCAGTCAGCACCACGCATGAGGTCTATAAAGACCCACAGTTCACCCATCAGGGACATTTCGTTGAGCTGGAACATCCCACCTATGGCCACACCACGGTCGAGGGCTCGCGTTTCCGGTTGTCGCGCACCCCGGCGCGAGTCAACCGTTGCGCGCCAACGCTGGGGCGCGATAACCAATATGTCTTGGAAACGATCTTGGGGTATAGCGAAGAAAAAATCAGCGAATTGGCGGTCGCTGGCGCGCTGGAATAAGGATGATCCCTCTGGGAGCGCGACTAGCTCGGTCGCGCTCCCAAGGTTACACACCCTGAAGCTCCCGCACCGCCTGCTCGAACTCCTCGTCATACTCCTCACGCAGTCTCGTCTCCCCTAACGCCGTCTTCATCTCGCCAATCTGTTGCCACCACCGGGCGGTCGCCCGCGGATCGAAAAAGAGGCGGGTCGTGTAATGCTCGGCGCAGTCTTCATTCAAGAACACGATGGCGAGCGCCTCTTGTCGAAGAAACTTGCGTAAAATCTCGCTGTCGGTCGCTTGACGCGGGTTGAGGTAAAACATGCCGCCAGTCTCTGGCCCGAAGGTGGGATGCAGTCGATAGGTCACGATCACCACCCAGATTCCGTGTGGACTTTGCCACGTGGACAAGTCGATGGTGAGCGGGAGCTGCGCATCAAGAAAAAAATCAATCAGCTCCACTCTCACCACGAGTGCCAGCTCGTCGGTGCCCGCGCGATCAATAAACCGTGGGCAATAGAGCGGTTCTTCCCGGAGGAGGCTCCAACTTTCCTTGTTGATGACGATTCCCGTCTGTGCCATAGCGTATCCTTCTGTGTTGACCTGCGTACCAGCGTCAATCATACATACATCGAAAGTAGGAGGAACGTACATGGCGAACGCGGAAATCGTGGCGATTGGATCGGAATTACTGTTGGGGCAGATCGTGGACACCAACTCCACGTGGCTCGCGCAACGGCTGACGGCGTTGGGAGTGAACCTGTTCCACAAAGCCGTGGTGGGCGACAATCCCGAACGCATGCGCGAGGTGCTGACTCGCGCGCTCGAACGCGCGGACATCGTGATTACCAGCGGCGGCCTGGGCCCCACGCAAGACGATCTCACGCGCGAAGCGGTCGCCGAGGTGACGGGCCGCAAGCTCATTTTGTACCCGCCGTTCCTGGAGCAAATCGAGCATCGCTTTCGCACGCGCGGGTTCATTATGACGCCCAACAACGAACGGCAGGCGTACATGCCGGAAGGCGCGATTCCGGTCGACAATCCCAATGGCACGGCCCCGTCGTTTGTGGTGGAAGACCCGCGGGGCAGCATCTTTGTCCTGCCGGGCGTGCCGTTTGAATTGAAATGGCTCTTCGATAACGAAGTGGCTCCCTACCTGCGGCGTAAATTCTCACTGTCTGAGATTATTACCTATCGGCTGCTCAAGGTCGCGGAACTCGGCGAAAGTCGGGTGGACGATCTGATGGGGCATCTGATCGCCAACTCACGCAATCCCACGGTTGGTGTGCTGGCGCATCCGGGTCAAGTTGATATTCGCATCGCCGCCAAAGCCGCGACCAAGGAAGACGCCTTACGGCTGATCGAGCCGGTCGAAGCGGAGATGCAGCGGTTGATCGGCAAGCATATTTTCGCGGTTGATGAGGAGACCATGGAAGACGCCGTGGGTAAGCTGCTGCGCGAGAAAAACAAGACGATTGCCGTGTGTGAGGATTTGACTGGCGGACTGATCGCCGAGCGGCTGCAAGAATCCGAGCCCGAGCGTTTTCGCGAAGGAGTGATTACCAATGGCCAGACCCCACTGCGGCGGTTGTTGGCCTTCTCGCGTCAGCCTTCACGCATTGAGGACTTGTGGGACAAGCCACAGCAGTTAGCGGAAGAGCTGGCGTGGGCCGTGCGGGCGCAAGCGGGGAGTGATTTGGGACTGGCGTTGTACTCACTGCCTGATCTCACCGACCGTTCCCAAAATCTCGCGCGTGGCCAATCGTTCATGGCGATCACGGACGGCACCGGCTTCAAGCATCGGCATTACCATATAGCTGGTCGTGGCCGGCCCGACCGGACTCGCATGAGCTTCAATGCGCTCGCGCTGGTGCGCTTGGCGTTGTTGGAGGGGGTGGCGTAGTCATGCTTAATCAAAGTGTCGGACCCGAGCAAGAAGCTCGACGGGGGGATGACATGCTTCCGTTCCTATGGAATGCGCAAGCTGGCAAACTTGCTGGGGACCCGCGTCATCCGGGTCCCACGAGCCGTGGAACATATCGCCTGGCGTGCGGTTTCCCAGCACGGTGCGTTTCCGATCAAACCACCGCCGGATGCCAATATCGTTGTACGCACCAGTAAGGTCCCCAATAATCAGTGCTAAAAAATGCAGACGCACCGCCACATCATCCGGGGTTGGGCGAGAACCGGACAGATACCTACGGACACTTGAGGGAGAAATTCCCACCAAGCGACCGAGCAGCTCGACACCGAGGATGTCCACGAGGCTCGGCCATTCGTATTGAGGAACCGGGGAGGCGGCGAGCGCGTCATTCATCTGCGCCAAAAGTGCGAATAGTTGTTTCGGGTTATGACTCCGAGCGTTCGTCAGGTCAGCGGAAGCACCGCGTCCAATACTGAGTTGCGCAATCCTTTTCACGACCCGTTGCAGGAGAGGAAAGTCGAGGTGGTCGATCACTTCCCCCTCGGCAGCACTCCCATTGCTTCGGCTCGACCGAGGGTCGTGACGGCGATACGGGCAATTTCCAGACTGTGAAATGGATCAGGGATGGCTGCAGTATGGAGATTACTCATTTCCCATTTCGTATCCAGAAAGAATCGGACGGTCAAGCTCTACGTCTCGGCTGCTCCTATCGCCGTGAAGACACAAAAAAGGGGGCAGGCTTGCATATTGACTTTCTGTTCTCTCATGCGGATCGCTTGAGAGAGCCTGGTTTCCCGCTCTTCGTCCCGATGCGCGGCGTAGGACGCATACAGCCGACTGACCACCGAGAGATCTCGCTGCAACTGCTGCCCCACCTCCTTATAAGCCGCGCGGTCGGTGTCGTCGTGAAAGATGCCCTGGCGGTGATTGCTGCGGGCACTCACATGAAAGAAGGCTCCGGGGAATTCCACGCACGGTTTCCGTGCCATGGCCGGAGGTTACGGAGACGAAGAGAATAAATCAATATGCGGGCCTGACCCTTTTTCCCCCAGTGAGAAAAATAAAATCTATAGACCTGACCCTGAGTCCTTCTTATTGTTTCCCTCGCCTCATCTAAGCATTCTTACAATACAAGGGCCAATAAGGGCGGCCACTAGACCAAGTAAAATAGTAAGAATCAAAACTTTAAACTGGAGTTCAGCTTCTTTTTTAAAATTCATACGGCTCTCTTTAACGCGTGAAGAGATTCTCAGAGCATTGGAGGACGAGCAATTTGGCTATCAAACTCTGAACATGTAAAAAGTCGCATGTGAGGTGCAGGTACCGCATTGTTAGTTATTATGGCCCTGAAAATCTCGACTATACGACCACAAACAGTTCGAGTGCAGATACAAATTTGTCCGGTGCATCCGCAACCGACATAACAGTCACTATCTGGATAATCACAAGGATTTTGCCCGCATAGCCCGGTGGGATCTATTAAATTGACCGGATCCCCAAGCACATACCCATACAGATTCGTATCTCCACCCGCAAAGAGAATCGGGTCTTTCACCGTCCAACGGCCAGTTTCGGCATCATAATCCCGCGCCCCAAACCGCACCAGCTTGGTATCGCGGTCGTAGAGCCCACCCGCGAACCCAAACGGCTGGAAGCCGGGATTGGTGTCGGTAATCACTTGCCCAAACTCATCGTAGTCCATCCGCTGTACGACAGCGCCAGTCGTGGTGTTGACGACCAGGCGCGGACTACCGAGATGATCGTTGATGATCCGGTAGGTCTCACTCCCCTTGAGCAGGTAGTCGGGCACGTTGCCTTTGCTCGCATACACAAAGCGCGACACCATCGCGCCCGTCCCATCCAGCTCCGCCACCGGGTTGAGTTGGTTCTGATACAAGAACCCCTGCACCAGCGTGCCGTTCACTTTCTTGCCAACCCGCCGGTCCTGTCCGTCGATCACGTACTCAATCTGCGTCCCGTTGGGAAGTGTGGCGGCGAGCAGATTGCCCAGAACGTCGTAGGAATACGACACGGGGACAGGGGACGGGGATCGGGTGACAGTGGAAAGTTCGCCATTGGCTGAGTATGTGTAGGCGATTGATGCAGGACCGGAGACCGGAGCCTGAGTCAACAGCCGGTCTTGCGCATCGTAGGTGTACGTGGTGCTTCCCGACGGACTGGTCTTACTCAAGCGATTGCCGTTGCTGTCATACGCGTACGTCGTCAGAGTCAACCCGTTGAGTTGCACTTCGGTCAACCGACCCGCTAGGTCGTAGGTGTAGCCGTAGGAGTCCGTCACCCCTTGCGCGGTTTCCATCTTGGTCGTGATCCGCCCCAAGTCATCACGCGTGTACTGTTGACGGAACACCGCACTGGCGTTGACCGTGGCTTCATACGCACTAGGCTCGGCGAAGGGAGTGTAAGTGATCGTGTCACTGACACTGCCCAAGCTGGTGCCGGTGAGCAGCCCGTTCTGGGCATTCCGATTCAGCGTCAGATCACCAGCCCCAGTCAACAAACTATCCAGGTCATACGTGAATGGCATCGTGTTGCCGCCATTCACCCGCTGCTCGGTTACCCGGAAGTCGGGGTCATAGGTGACCTCGACACTGCCCGCGATCGGTCCCGTCCACGTCGTGCTCGTCGGTAACGACCCGTCATAACTGTACGAGAGCGTCTCGCCGCCAGGGGCCGTGAGTGTACTCAGCTTTCCCGTCGTCGCGTGATAGCTATACACGGACTGCCCGGTGGGGCTCGTTTGCGTGCTCAGCCGGCCCGCGCTGTCATAGCCCAGCCCGACTTGTTGTCCATCTGGCCGTGTTATCGTCGTCAGTTGCCGGTCCAGATTATAGGCATAGGTAGTGACGTTGGTGCCGCCCCCGCTGACAAATGGCGCCCCATAGCCGTCGAGTAAGTCCACCGGCGTAAAGGTAAAGCTGTGCGCATCTCGTCCCGGTGGCATAATCGAGGTGGCATTGCCATTGGCATCGTAGGTGAACTGAATCTCCCGTCCATCGGGCAGGGTCTGACTCGTTACGCGCCCGACCGCATCCCGCTCGAAACTGACGACGCGTGCCAGCGGGTCGGTCACACGGGCCAGATAGCCATTGGGATCATAGGTAAACGCCGAGGTGCGAGCGCCTTGGCCGAGGGTACTCACCCGCCCGCGGGCATCATACCCGATCTGCGTGGTCGCGATGCCCGGCACCTCGATAGTGGTCACCCGGCCTTGGCTGTCCACGGTGGTCGCCGTCTGGCGATTCTCCGGGCTCGTCGTCGTGGCGGTTCTGGTGGTCGCGTCGTAGACCCGCGTGGTGACTCGTCCATTGCGGGTGGTGGTATCCGTTTGCTGACTCAGACTCAGAATATTATTGGGATCACTCAGGGTCGTCGTCCGCTCGGTTGTCATGGTTGCGGTTAAACCGCCCGGCGTGGTCACGGAGCTTGACGCTCCCAGTGGGGCGAGCATGCCAAAGCGCGGGTCGGGGCTTTGCTGCGTGGCGGTCACCATACCGTCGGCGCCCGTGCGCGTCCGAGTGCCGTCTTGGCCAATCATCTCCGCCCGTTCCGTGCCATCCGCGCCAATCGCAGTGCGGCGTCGCTTGGCATCGGCGCGTCGTTCGCCCTGGTACCGCTTCACCCGACCTCCCGCGGTCGTTTTTGTCACCTCATAGTTACCCGTGCTGCCAGTGCGAGCCAGAGCCGTGAACCCACCCGCGGGGTCGGTATCGCGTAGCAGGCGCCCAGTACTGTCATAGGTATATTGATACACCTGGCCACGCGGGGTGGTCATCCCCGTCATCAGGCCGGTCGGGGTGTAGGTGAAGCTTGTCGTTTCATTGGCAGGCGTGGTGATCGTCGCCAGATACCCATCGCTATTCACGGCCAGAGTCGTGCGTTGGCCATAAGGGCTGACGATCGCCACGGGGACACCTTGGGCACTCCGTTCGATAATCGTGACATTCCCGTCGCCATCGGTGATCTGTATGAGACGGCCAGCACTATCATAGCCAAACTGGGTGCGTACTGCTCCCGTCACGGTGTTGACCGTGCGCAAATGCCGTCCCGCTGGGTTAAACACGTCCAGTTCACTGCCATCTTCAGAAGCAACGCTGATCTCATCCAAAGAAAAGCCCGGCAGTGGGGGCGCCACCCGCAAAATGCGATGATCAAAGGTATTGGCAACGTAGAGGACTCCCTCCGGCCCCACCGCGACCGCTGCGGGGGAACTCAGAACGCTCGCGGTCGCGGGGCTGCCTTCAACATTCACCCCGACCTCCCCTCCACCCGCCACCGTGGTTATCAACCCGTCACCGGTGAGGTGGCGAATCCGCCCATTCCCTTCATCGGCAAGATACAGAGTCCCGTCGCGGCCCAGTCCCAGACCACGCGGCAAAGAGAGATTTGCCGCGGTTGCGAGCATCCCATCCCCATTAAACCCGCCCGTCTCCGTCCCGGCCACAGTGCTGATGATCCCCGCAGTGTTCACGCGGCGGACACGGTTGTTGATCGTATCGGCAATGTACACATCCCCGTTTTTGCCTACCGCTACCCCCGATGGATACCATAACGGGGCCTCGGTGGCCGGCCCACCATCGCCACTGAAGCTTGCGTCGCCGTTCCCCGCCAGGGTGTGGATAATGCCGTCTGGTCCCACACGACGGATGCGGTGATTAACCGTGTCAGCGATATACAGCGCCCCATACGTGTCCACGGCCAAGCCTTGCGGCTGGAAGATCTCCGCTTCGGTCGCTAGGCCCCCATCCCCGCTAAACCCCGCGGTCCCTGTCCCGGCCACGGTACTGATAATCCCGTTCGGACTCACGCGCCGAATGCGATGATGATCCGTATCCGCAATATAGAGCGAGCCATCAGGACCCAGGGCGACGGCTTGGGGATTGGCGAGTTGGGCCGCGGTGGCCGGGCCGCCATCATCGTCGGCCAGCAGCGCTGCCTGTCCCGCGCTCGGGCGCGGCGGCATCAACTCTCGCAGGGCTTCGGTCACGGCCTGCGCCGTCTGGTGCAGCGCCCGTTGTTCGCGCAGTTCTCCGGTAGGAGGCGGGGGAATGGGATTCGTGCCTGCCACCGTCACGATCGTCCCGTCGGGCTTCACGCGGCGGATGCGATTGTTGGCCGTGTCCGCGATGTAAAGGCTTCCGTCGGGACCCACCGCGATCCCGGTCGGAAAGGCCAGTTGCGCGTTAATCGCTAACGTGCCGTCAAGGCCCTCCCCATAACTGTCGGTGCCAGCGACTCTCGTGATGACCGGCGACAGGGACCGGGGCGTCCGTCTGCGTCCATTGCCCTGCTGCAGAACCTTCCCGTTGGGATCGTAGAGATGGTGCCCATCCACCCCCCAGCCCCCCAGCCCATGCGTCCGCCGGTCTAGCGTAGTCGTCGCGAGCGGAATGCGCCAGGTCCGCGAAAACATCACTTCCTGGCGGGGGAAATTGGCGGGCAGGGGCGAGTTCGGGACGCACACGCGTGGTTCGCTGCCGCGGCAATTGCTCTCGTGGTGCTCTGGGCGACGGCTGTCACGGGCAGGGATATGAACAGACCCACGCCACGCTTCTCGATCATTATCCCCACCTACCAACGCCCGGGGCCGTTACGCCGGTGTCTCCACGCCTTGGCGAACATGGATATGGCATGTGAGACGTTCGAGGTCGTGGTTGTCGATGATGGAAGTCGCACTCCGCCTCTGTCCCTCGTCCGGAGTTTCACCCCCAGCTCGCTCTGACACTGCTCACCCAGAATCATGCTGGACCAGCGACCGCACGAAACACCGGGGCGCGGCAGGCCCGTGGGCAATTTTTGCTGTTTCTCGATGATGACTGCGAAGTGGAACCGGGATGGTTACACGCTTTTGATGCCTGCTGCACGGCCATGCCAGACTCAGCGCTGGGCGGTCAGACGCTTAACGGACTGCCGCACAACCCGTATGCCACGGCCACCCATCGACTCGTCGCGGCCTTCACGAGGCGCGCGAACTCTACACCCGACAACGTCGAGTTCCTTCCCTCAAACAACTTCCTGGTTCTGGCCTCCCTCTTCCGAGCGATTGGGGGGTTTCACGTCGCCTTCCGCTATGCCGCGGGTGAGGACCGCGAGTTCTGCGCGCGGTGGCGACAGCGCGGCTATCGGCTGCGGTACGTGCCGAAAGCAATCGTGTGTCATCAGCAGGCGCTCACCGGGCGGGAGTTTTGGCACAAGCATTTCACCTATGGTCGGGGGGCCTATGGGTTTCACACGGCATATACGGCGGGCAGCCTCCCCCGTCCACGTCACCCCACGTGGTACACCACCCTCCAGCTCCTTTATGATGCTCTGCCACGGCGTGGTGATCCGCGGTATTGCATGGTGACGATCCTGCTAGCGCTGTCGCAACTCGCAACTCTCGCCGGTGTGGCGTGGGAATGGGGCGCGTATCGATGCGCAACATCCCTGCATCACACCCCGACCCCGTTGGTCCGTGCGGAACACCTGGAGACTGCCACACGGCCGTTTGCACTGCACAGCTCAGGTCTTGAGGATGAACGACACCCATGATGAGCGTTTGCGCAGGACCGTGGCTGCGGTTGGGAATCGTCCTGTTCGCCATGACCTTCCTCCATGTGGTCTGGCTGGGCGACATTTGGCTCATGCAGGTCGGAACGATTCGCACAACGTTGCCCTGGGTACTGCTGGTCAGCCTCGTCGGACCAGTGCTGCTGCTGAGTGTTCCGACACGCTGGGCGACAGGGTTG
This sequence comes from Deltaproteobacteria bacterium, assembly GCA_031389045.1. Lineage (GTDB taxonomy): Bacteria > Desulfobacterota > Binatia > Bin18 > Bin18 > JABFSC01. The sequence continues at coordinate 18,260 of JANMSE010000697.1, forward strand.
CACGACTATATGGGAGCGCTCCTCCAGCGCGAGTCCGTCGTGCTTGGCGGCCTGGCTGCCGTCGCGCTCCTCATGGGGAGTGTCTACGCCACCGTGCAAGACGTCGTGCTCCCCGATGAGATCTATTATCTCGACGGGGCACGGATCGTCACAACAAAAGGAGTGCGCACATTTTTGGCGACGTATCAGGATGTGCCGTGGCTGGGACGCCAGCATCCGCCGCTGGTGCCGCTGCTGCATGGCCTGATGGTACAGACCTTCGGCGCTTATATGTTAGCGCTACGTATGGTCTCCGTGGGGCTGGCGGCGGCGACGGTTCTCTTAACCTACTGTCTCGGACGCGACCTCGACCAGCCCACGGGCATCCACGCCGCGGTGTTCCTCCTTGCCATGCCACTCTTCGTCCGCCTGAGCGCGACGGCCACTACGGATATGCCGGTGACGCTGTGTGCGACCCTCGTGGTGTTCTTGCTCCTGCGGCTCCCGCGTCAGCCCTCGTACGGCCACGCCAGTCTGGCCGGTGTCAGTCTCGGCGTCGGGTTCCTGTGTAAATATACCATGTCCCTGCTCGCGCCCGTCCTGGTCGGTCTTTGCCTCCTCCACGTGGGAATGCGCCAGGCGCTGCGCCATATCGTCCTGATGATGGGAGTGGCCAGCGCGGTGGGGGCGATATGGGTGGTACTAGCGGTGCAGAGTGGGGTGTGGAAGCAACAGCTTGACAGTCTGGCCACGCATGCGAGCCAAGTCACGACTTCCCGCAGTGGCCGGCAGTGGATGCTGTATACGCTACGGGAGCGGGTGGTGCCGGCGGTGGGGTGGTATAATCTCCCCGTGCTCGTCCTGGGTGTCTACGTGCTGGTGCGGCAACGCACGCGGACAGCGGTGGGAGTACTGTGGTGGCTCGCCGCGCCATCGGCCCTGCTTGTGTTCACCCTCCCTGATCCCCGCTACTTCTTGCTGGTCTTCCCCGCGCTGGCGATCACGCTTGCCCGTGGCGTCACGTGGCTCCCGCGGGCTCGAGACCGCGTGCTCCTGTTTGCTGTGGTCTCAAACGTAGGCGTCCTGTGGATGGCTCGCGAGTGGCATTATATTGCACGGCTGTTCTTGCGCTGAGCGCCCATTGACCGCACGAAAAGGAAACGACGTGAACGAAGCTCTCCCAACTCTCCCCGCGAAGATCCTGACGGTGTCCGTCGTCATTCCCGTCTACAACGGAGGGGCAATGTTTCGCCACTGTCTGGCCAGTGTCCGTGCCGCCGCGCCCCCGCCCACGGAAATCATCGTTGTCGCCGATGGCGAGAGTGATGGGGAGTGGCGGACCGTTGCGGACAGCAGGGTGCAAGTCGTCAGCGACCCGATGCGGGCCAGCCCACGCGCGCAATCTGGGCGCGCGCCTGGCCACCGGAGATTTGCTGCTCTTTGTCGATGCCGACATCACCATCCCGGTCGATACCTTGCAGCAGATACGCGCAGCCTTCACTGCCGAGCCGGAACTGACGGCCCTCTTCGGCTCTTATGATACGACCCCGGGGGCGACGAACTTTCTCTCGCAGTATAAGAACCTGTTGCATCACTACATGCACCAAACCGCACGCGAGGACGCCTCGACCTTCTGGGCAGGCTGTGGAGCCATCCGCCGCGCTGCATTCCTCGCGCTGGGCGGGTTCAACGAGCGCTACCGCCAGCCCTCGGTCGAGGACATTGATCTCGGCGTGCGGCTACGGCAGGCGGGATATCGCATTCGCCTCTGCAAGACCTTACAGGTCACGCATGAAAAACGCTGGACTATCTGGTCACTCGTGTCTACCGATGTGCTGTTACGAGGGCTCCCCTGGACTGAACTGCTCTTGCGGACTCGGTTCATGCCGAATGACCTCAACGTGGGATGGCCGAGCCGCCTGAGTATCGTTTTGGTGTATTTGTTGGTTGTGGCTATTCCCAGCAGTCGTTGGTGGTCGCTGGGGGTGTTGGTGAGTGGCGTGACGCTCCTCCTGCTGGTCCTCGTCAATCTTCCCGTCTATCGGTTTTTCTGGCGCCAGCGGGGACTGGGCTTTGCCGTGGCGACGATCCCGTGGCACTGGCTGTATTACTGAAAGGGGCCAATACGGCACGACAAACCAGTGATGCCGCTCCCGGCTGCGCCGTGATGCTCCTGCTCACCGGCTTTCCAGGAGCCGGATTCGATACGAGTGAAACTCCGGGGTCTCATCCTTGAAAAAAAGAAACGCAACCCATCTTGAGCTCCCGCCGCAACCGGGTCGATGTTCATCTCAGCGAGTGACTTCTTGGGTATTTCCCAACTAGAGAACGTCAAGTTTCATAGGATGGTGTTGGGAAAGGCTATGCTATTTCTCTTTGGATTTGCGCTCCTCCATCGGACGGCGGCCCTCCCCACCAGTGCAGCCACGCGCACAACGAAGTATCGGCCACCAGGACGGGCCACAACCTGTCAACAAAAGAGGACACTTCTTCACTCGCCATTGGTCTACTCTTGTCGCCGTTGTGGATTCCACAAAGCTGAATTCTCCGCTATCGCTCTTCCCCTTTCCGTCGCTATGGGGCATAACTCTTCATAGTTATGATGAAGGAGACGAACAGAGATCGAGTCGCGGTTCAGGCGGCATAAAAACTGCTGTGGGATTACCCTTTGATAGAAAAAGATTCCGAGGAGGCACAACAGACATGGCCAAAGTCATGGGGGAAATTCTGGAGCTGATTCAAGCCTGCGCTTCTGGCGATCCCGCTGCCCGGCGCCAGTTTCAGGACGAATATGGGGAAGACATCTACAACTTTCCCGTGAAAATCTATCGCCTCCCTCTCGATGAAGCGGGCGACTTCTACCTCTATGTGTTTGAGAACGACCGCATCTTCACACGCATGGCGACGTTTGCCGGTCGCAATAACATTCAATTTCGCACCTTCCTCTCCTACTACGTCCTGAAACATCTTTTCCTGGAATGGCGGCGGACTCAGAAAGAGGTGGATACGGTCTCGCTCTCTACCCCTCTTGGAGGTTCAAACGAAGGTGGACAAGTGCTCGAAGATGTCCTCCCCGATCAGACCACGCAGGCAGCCGAAGAAACGATAGCGTCGGAAAGTCGGGAAACCACCGCAATATGGGCGGCTCTCACTCCAGAGGAGCGCCTGGACCTCAAGTTACTCTCGCTGATCGAGTGTGACTTAACACCGAAGGATGTCCGCCTCTTGGCAAAGGCGACGGGACGGTCAATCCAAGAAACGCTGGCTGTGGTCGCCGAGGTGCAGGCAGGGCTGAAACGCAAGGATGAGCGCATCTCGCAATTGCGAGACGACCTGGACTCGGTGTGGGGGTGGATTCTACTCCGGCAAAAGGAGTTGCAAGAAATTACGGAAAAAATTCGCCATATGGGGGAGACGCCGAATGCCACCACAGGGAAATTGCTCCAGAAAAAACACGAACTTGAGCAGGCCCTGGTAAAGCGTTCCCGTCAAAAAGAAAAAGCGATAGAAGAATTACGGAGTTACAAACTCACAACCCCCTATAAAGACATCGCCCGGCTCCTCAACCTCACCGTCGGAACGGTCTGTTCTCGGATTTTTCGCCTCCGCGAACGCCTGACCCGCGAGTTTGGCGAGGCTGTGGCGTGTTAGGAGCATGGCTATGAACACAAACGCACATTGCCCACCACCTCTTCTGCTCTCCCAATACCTAGATCACGAGGTGGACAGCAGTGTGGCGCAACAGATTCAGGATCATGTTCAGACATGCTCGGATTGCCACACCCAGCTCCGGCAACTTGAGCGGGCGGATGGAGGAATGAAGGCTATGGTCGCGAACAAATCTTCTGCGTTAGCCACCCCTGACCACGCACCATCGTTGGCCTGTCTCGCCCCTGAGGTCATCGCCGCTTACATCGATCGTGTTTTATCGCGCGAGGAATCGCTCCGCGCGGAGAACCACTTACAAACCTGCGATTGGTGTGTCGAGGAAGTCGCGGAGGCGACCCGCATGGTCGTGGCTCTCGCGACGCCAAAGCGGTTCTCGGTCCCCGATGCGCTCAAGCAGAAAGTCGCCGCTGGATGGGACCCCTCACGAATGGCAAAAACCCAAGCAGCCATCTCGCGGTTCGTGATCCATGTCGCACAGAGAGGCATGGCGCTCATCGAACACCACCTCGCACCACCGTTCCTCAATGTTGAGGAAGTGCTGGCTCCTGCTGGAGCCTACCGAGCCACCGAAGGAACACCAACCCTCAATCTCAATATCAAAACCGAACAAGCGGAAATCCATGTCACCTCCGTGCAAGAAGGCGAAGGGATGTCCCTGCATCTGACGTTTCTCGACCTGACCCAGGAAGCGTTGGCCGGACAACGAATCTTTTTGCGCCAACAGGGCATGCCCATTTTCTCCGCGAAAACGGACCCGCAAGGAGTCCTGCGTACTCCACATTTGGAACCTGGCACGTATGAAATCGACTGTCCGGCAACCCAAGCCATATTTGCCCTCGAAGTCCGCTCGTAATTGTTCAGCCAGCACTGACGTGTGAGCGCTCTCCAAGGAGAGAAGCGATGCAGTCTACTGACCGACCTCCAATCCACCTGACCATCCTGCGTAGAGGCGACACGAATATCGTGGACCTTGATGAGGTGGACGCACTCATTCCTCGGAGCGAAACCCAAGTGGACGGCACGTTTTTGCGGGAAATCGCCGAGGAAGTCGTGCGCTTGACGGCTCCGGGGTATCACCGCGGAGAGAGTCTTGAGGTGCGCAGCAGACTCTCGCAAGAGCCAAAAGCAGCCGTGCAAGATTTACAACGAATTGGGAGCCTCATCTATTCTCATCTGTTGACGGAGCCGGCACGGAAAAAACTGCGAACGGCGGACCCGTGTGAACTCTACCTCCGACTCGATGAACAGTTGATCCATATTCCGTGGGAACTGTGTTACGACGGGAAAGAATTTCTTGCCACCAAGTTTCATGTTGGGCGACAAGTCATCACGGGATACCCGATTCCGACTCCAACCGCGAAGCGCACAGTAACTGGAACGTTGCGCGTCCTTTTAGTCGTTGATCCAACCGAAAGTCTGCCAGAGGCCGGAAAAGAAGCCGAACGACTGTCGACTCTTCTCGATCATATTCCTGGTGTTGAAGTGACGCTCCTCGGTGGACGTGGCGCTCGGAAAGTGCCCTTGCTGTCCGCCTTGCAAGACCACGATGTCGTGCACTTTGCTGGACACAGTCATTATGACCCGGAGAACCCAAGTCGCAGCGGGTGGCGCTTGGCCGAAGGTGTCCTCACGGCTGGCGAACTCAGTAAACTCACACGACCACCCCTGTTGGTGTTTTCTAATTCCTGCCAAGCGGGGGCCACTAGCGAATGGGACAGTGGCTACCATTACGAAGGGCAAGCCTTCGGCATCGGGAGTGCGTTTCTGATGGCGGGGGTAAGAAATTATATCGGGACCTTCTGGGTGGTCCACGATGAAGAAAGCGCACTCTTCGCCGCGACGTTTTATCAAGGAGTAGTCGCCGGTCTCAGCTTAGGAGAGGCTCAACTCAAAGCACGCCATGAGATGATTCGCCAACGAGGCTGGGAGAGTCTCACGTGGGCGAGCTACATGCTGTACGGAGACCCCGCGTTTACGTTGTTCGCCCCAGAAAAGCCCGCATCGCTCCCAGTAGTGAGCCCTCAGCGACCAGTCGTAACAGCGCCACAAGAGGAGGCCACACGCCCCCAGCTTGTGTTCACGGAACCGGCCCGTCAAGAAGGCATTCTTTCTCATCGATCGATTTACATCGTGCTGTTGTGTCTGGTCTTTTTAGGAAGCGGCCTGTTGCTCTCGCGACTCCTGCCAACGGCCTTGGCGCCAAAGAACACGAGCGTGGACCCATTGTCCAGCGCTTACGAGCGCGCGTTTAGTGACCTGCGGCAGGGACGTATGGACAAGGCACTCGCCTCTTTTCAACAGTTGGTGGCACTGCCAAACAACACACTCGGTCTTGGGTATGACGGCCTCGCGGTGATTTACTTCGCCAAGGGACAACTGACAGACACAAAAACCGCGCTCCAGCAGGCGACCACCAGGAACCCACACAGTGTCATGGCACTGGTGATCCGCGGGGACCTCGCCTTCTCAATGGGAGACCGAGAAAAAGCG
>JANMSE010000056.1:0-4675 GCA_031389045.1 Deltaproteobacteria bacterium
AAAAGATCGGGATGACGAAGAAGGGAGTGGTGAAGGTCAATGCCTCCATGCGTGCGTTACCCCAGGTCAGCCACCGCGTTGCTATCGCAGAGAGCGAGCTCGAAACTAGGACGCGGAGCGCGTACCTGTCGTGACAGATCGCGCAGGGCCGTGCGCAAGCCCTCTTCAATGACTGGATGATAAAAGGGGAGTTGTAACAGTTCGAAGACCGTCATGTGCTTCTGTATCGCCGACGCGAGCAGGTGGGCCAGATGCTCGCCCCTGGGCGCCGCCAGTTCCGCGCCGAGGAGTTGCCCGCTCTGCTTGTCGCCGTATACGCGGAGCATGCCGGTATTCGCGGCCATGACCTGGGCCCGCCCCTGCCGGTCAAATCGGACCTCCCCCACCGCGATGTCCTGCTGCTGTAGCTCAGCAAAGGTATGTCCCACTACGGCGACGTTGGGCTCGCAGAAGACGATAGCCAGCCGCGTACGGCGCTGGAAACAATGGGGCTGGTCTTGCACGCTGTTAAACCCGGCGATGCGCCCGTCATCCGCGGCTTCATGTAACACGGCCCGGTCCCCGTCGGCGTCCCCGGCGATAAAAATAGGAAACCCTTTCACTTGGAGTGTGGTGCGGTCGTAGACCGGAAGACCATGGTCGTCGAGGGGGATGCCGAGCGTGTCGAGCCCTAACGGCGCGATGTTTGGTCGGCGGCCCAGGCTGGCGAGTATAGAGTCTACCCGCGTGGTGTTGGCATTAAAACGGAGCGTGAGCTGAGCGCCTTCCCTGGCGACCTCGGTAATCTTTCCGATGTATATCGGGAACTCGCGTTGCAATGCCTCTCGTATACAGCTAGTGACTACGGGATCCGTGAGCCCAGCCAGGTGCTCCGATCGGGTAATCCCCGTCACCTGACACCCTAACCGGGCTAAGGCCTGCCCTATCTCCACGCCTATCGCGCCCAAGCCAACGACAGCCACGGAAGACGGCAGGTCTTCCTGTTCAAAAAGCGTGTCGGTCGTCAGGAGCCGGTCCGCGAAAGCCTGCCATTCCCCTGGCACGACTGGGCTGGACCCCGCGGCAATGATGACCCGTTTGGCGCGGATCACTTGCCCGTCAACTTCGAGGACGGTGGGTTCCCGGAAGCGGGCGGATCCTGGGATATTGTGGTCGCCGAGTTGCTCGACTGTTTTCAATACGCCTTGCACAAAATGATCGCGCAGGGAGCGGACGTACCGCAGCACCTTCCGGGGGTCCACCCCAAGCTGGTCACCACCAGAGATCCCTTCTTGCCCGAGTACATGACGGCGGTGAAAGTCGTGGGCGACTTGGAGGAGCACTTTGGAGGGCATACACCCCACCCGGGCGCAGGTGGTGCCATACGGTCCGGCCTGAATCAGCACGAACTTGTCGGTCGCTTTGCTCACTTCGTCGCACGCCGACAGTCCGGCGGTGCCCGCCCCGATTATGGCGACATCAACGCTTTTTTCTTTGCTCATGGCTCTTGAACCTTTCTCCTCTCCACCGGTATCCCTGGTGCGGAGAGTGACATCTTTCGACCTGGACAATTGTACATTGCACGGTAGCGCGTGAGCGTCGGTGGCGCTCATCCCTGCACGCTCCGCCGCTGTCACCGTCGTTCGTATGCTAGCTGAAACGCGCCATCCCTCACTAGAGGACGGTAGGCAAATCCACCCACATCCATCCTTACCTCCGCACGATTTGCGCACGATTTGCGCAGGATTGCAACATTTTACGCACGAATTTCACAGACGCCGCGGACTGCCAGCGTTACATTCCTTTCTCATAAATAAGTGGTTTCTCAATGACCCTAGTTTACCGGCGTCTGATTGTAACAACGAAGCCTGTAAACCTTATCCACCCCGTTTGTTCTATAAGGAGGGATTGATGATGGTCGTTTCTCACCGGTGTTTGCTGCTTGCCGCATTGATGCTCGTCTGCGTGATTCCCTGTCCGGCTTTGGCCGCGCAAGGGCAGGGAGTCACGATCTCGGCGGCGCCGGGCACGCTCGTCCGTTGGTCGGCGCCGGGCACGAAGCGCTGCCGCATGAACGGACGCTCCTGGCCCGCATTGCAGGAGACCTGCTATTACCCAATTGACCTGCTGCGGAAGCCGGGTCTCATCAAGATCACTCGTCGGGGTCACGGGCCTGGTGAGTCCGCCCACATCTCCGTGGAGCCCTCCTCATACGAGACCCAGGAGATTGACCTCGGCGACATTCCGCAAACCAATCCCTCGCCGAAAGACCTCAAGCGCGACGCGCGCGAGCAGACGCTACTGAATAAGGTCTGGAAGCGCAAAGAGTCGCCGGCGAAGTTCACGTTGCCCCTCGGGGCGCCGGCCAGCCCGCTACCCGAAGGTAAGACCTTCGGGGTGAAACGGGTCTTCAACGGCAAGCCGGCCGCGCAGCCCCACACCGGGGCCGACTACGCCACGCCGGCGGGCACGCCGGTCTTGGCTGTCGCCGACGGAACGGTGGTGGTCGCCGAGGACCTGTTCTTTCCGGGCAACGCCGTGTTCATCGACCATGGCGATGGCCTCATCAGCATGTCCTTCCACCTCTCCGAGATCAAAGTGAAGGCGGGGCAGCAGGTCCAGAAGGGCGACACGGTCGGCCTAGTCGGCACGACGGGCCGCTCCACCGGGCCACATCTGTTCTTCGGCGTCCGCTGGCACGGTGCCCGCATCAACCCCCAGTTCCTGCTAGAGGACCCGGCCAAGATCCCGGCCGTGGGCCCGTGAGCAACGGCGGGCTCAGGTGCCGCGCCATTCGATCAAGACCGAGCGCGTGGCCATTCCTCTCACAGGAGCGCGGGAGCCACGTGTCGTTTACGTTACTGAAAGGAGAACCGCTATGAAGACACTCGTCGGTATATTTTACTCGCAGGTCAACGCGGAAGCGGCGTTACAAGATTTGATCGCACAAGGTTTTTCTCAGGATCAATTTGTCTTGATGGCGCCGAAGACACATGCGCCCATGCCCGCCGAAAGTGGCCCTAAGGCGGAACCCCAGGGTGCGTGCGGAGCCAACGTTGGACAGGTGGCTGGTGCGATCACGGGTTTCGCCAGTGGGATCTTAGGGGCCGCGATCGTGAGTCTTGCGCTTCCTGGTGTTGGTCCGATCATCGTGATTGGCGCGCTCGCGCTCGGAGGCAGTTTCGGGGCGCTGGCTGGAGGCGTGGTCGGAAACGTCGTCCAGGAAACCTACGCGCCTACGGTGCCGCTGGAGGATCTCTTCATCTACGAAGAGGCCCTGCGCCAGGGCGCACGGCTGTTGATTATTCAGCCGAGCGATGACGAGTGGGCACGGATGGCGCATACCATACTCAATACGCATGGGGCACTATTGACGGACGACGCATGGCGGCAGTGGTGGCAAGGGCTTTCTGGAAACGAAGCGGCTGCCTATGGGACGGCTTCCGTAACGTCATTCACACAGATCGAAGACGAGTACCGTCGGGGGTTCCAAGCTGCCTTGGACGGAAGGCTGCGCGGGAAATCACCTAAAGAGCAAGACTCCTTGGTGAAGGAATCCTACGGAGAAGCAGCCCGGGTAACACCCTTTCACCAGGGGTTCACGCGTGGCCACCTCTATTATCAGGAACTCTTAGAACGCGGAGATCCGAAACGCTCGGAGGCTTTTGCCGGGATGGAAGGCCAACACTCAATCGAACCCCATGACATTGGCGCAGTTCCTCAGTTGCTGAGTTAGAACTTGTCAAGAAATAACTTGACGATTTGGCTAGTGGGTGCCACTGCTGGCTTATCCAGCAGTGTTTTATGCGGAGAGAAGAAATTGATTCGATTCGTCGATGACCACGTGTCCAAATTGGAGACAACGGATGCTCACGATTCTCACTTTTCCCCTGCTCTGTGCTTTGCTCATACTGAGTCTTATCGGCTGCGGCGAAAAGACGAGGCTGCCGATAAATTCGGGGTTCGGTCCCGGGCCGACGCTCCCGGCGCCGAACCCCACCCTCATTCCCACCATGCATATCGCTCCAGCAAAAGGCTGGCCCGCCGGTGCGACACCGACCGCTCATGCGGGTTTGTCGGTGCACGCGTACGCGACTGGCCTCGATCATCCGCGCTGGCTTTATGTGCTCCCTAACGGGGACGTACTCGTTGCTGAGACCAGTGCTCCACCCAGACCCGAGGATGGTCAAGGTATCAAAGGGTGGGCCATGAAGCTGGTTATGAAACGCGTGGGGGCGGATGTGCCAAGTGCGAACCGTATCACCCTGCTGCGCGACGCGGATGGCAATGGCGTCGTGGAGACACGCACGATCTTTCTGCAAGGGCTGAATTCGCCCTTCGGCATGACGCTCGTCGGCCGCGATCTGTATATTGCAAATACCGATACGGTTATGCGTTTCCCTTATCATGACGGCGAAACGCGGATGACCGCGCCCGGGACAAAGGTTGTTGATCTGCCCGCGGGCGAACGCAACCATCACTGGACCAAAAATATCATCGCCAGTCGCGACGGTTCGCGACTGTATGTCACCGTTGGCTCGAATAGCAATGTTGGCGAAAACGGTATGGACAACGAGGTCAACCGCGCCGCGATTCTCGAGGTCGATCCCGCCACAGGCAGCCTTCGTCTTTACGGTTCCGGGCTGCGCAACCCGAACGGGATGGGGTGGCAACCCCAGACCGGTGCGCTCTGGAC
>JANMSE010000071.1:0-2832 GCA_031389045.1 Deltaproteobacteria bacterium
CTCCTGGAGAACAACGCTGATGCGATCATCGTCGTGGATCGCAACGGGATTGTCCGATTCGCCAACCCCGCGGCGGAGCACTGGCTCGAACGCTCAGCCACCGCGCTCATCAATACGCCGCTGCCCTTTCCCGTGACTAGCGAAGAAACCAAGGAAGTCACGATCGCGCGGACCAATGGCGACCCGCTCATCGCGGAAATGCGCGTCGTCGAGACGGTCTGGGAAGACGAGCCCGCGTTTGTCGCGTCGCTCCGTGACATCACCGACCGCAAACGGACGGAGGAGGCCATGCAGCGCGCCAAAGAGGCAGCCGAGGCGGCGCATCAAAGCAAATCCGATTTTCTCGCCAACATGAGCCATGAAATCCGCACGCCCATGAATGGCATTCTGGGCATGATGGGGCTCCTACTGGAATCTCCCTTAACACCGGAACAGCTCGACCACGCGGAAACCGTCAAACAGTGCGCCGATTCCCTGCTCACGATTATCAACGACATCCTGGATTTCTCGAAAGTCGAGTCGGGCACCGTCGAACTCGAACAGGTCGACTTTGACCTCGATCATGCCGTGGAAGAGGTGGTCGATCTCTTCGCCACTCAAGCTCAAGACAAAGGGCTCGAATTGGCCAGCTTGATTTACCACGACGTGCCCACCGCGTTGCGGGGCGATGTCGCCCGCCTCGGACAGATCCTCAATAACCTCCTGGGCAACGCCCTCAAATTCACCGAGCATGGAGAAGTCGTCCTCCGCATCACGTTACAGGAGCAAACCGCGGCGCGCACGGTCCTGCGGTTCTCGGTGAGTGATACCGGCATTGGCATTCCCCCGGACCGCCACGCGCTCTTGTTTCAGACCTTCTCCCAAGTCGATACCTCTTCGACTCGGAAATACGGCGGCGTCGGCCTGGGACTCGCGATCTGCAAACAGCTTGTGACGGCCTTAGGGGGAACCATTGGCGGCGACAGTGAACTGGACAAGGGGAGCACCTTCTGGTTCACCATTCCCTTCGAGAAGCAAGCGCCGGATACGATACCGATGCGGCCAGCGCGCGCCGACCTCAGTGGACTCTATGCCCTGATTGTCGATGACAACCAAACCAACCGCACCATCTTGCGTCATCAACTCAGCTCGTGGGGCATCAAGCCCCACACCGCCAAAGACGGGTATCAAGCACTGGAAATGATGAAGTCCGCGGCGGAAGAAGACCGTCCGTATGATTTTGCCATCGTTGATTATCAAATGCCCGAAATGGACGGCATTACGCTCACGGGTAAAATTCGCGAAACCCCCGCGTTAGCTCCCTCCCGCATCGTCCTCCTCACCTCCGTGGGCGCCCAAGGAGAAAATAAACGCGCACGCGAAGCGGGCGTCGATGCCTACCTCACGAAGCCAGTCCATCAAACGCAGCTTTTTGACTGTCTGTGCAAGGTCATGGGTCCAGTCCCAGAGCACTTTGCCGCACGCGTGCCCCCGCACCAGGCCGCCACGGACACGTTGCCCCTCGACCCCCACGAATTGCCACTAGTCCTCGTGGCCGAAGATAATAGTGTCAACCAGAAGTTGCTCACCCGCCTCCTCGAGAAAATTGGCTGCCGCGCGGAAATCGCCAAGAATGGCGTCGAAGCCCTCACCGCGCTGACACACGGCGCGTATGACGCCGTCTTGATGGACTGCCAGATGCCGGAAATGGACGGGTTCATCACCACCGCCGCGATCCGGCAATGGAACCAAAAAAATGGGACCCACACCCCGATCATCGCCGTCACCGCCTACGAACGGCTAGGCGACCGCGAACGCTGCCTGGTCGCGGGGATGGATGACTACCTGACGAAGCCCATCAAGCTCGACGAACTCCGGGCCGCCTTGAAGCGACTGGCCGTCCCCAAAACGCGTGAGATCGTGGACTCACCCGCGCCAGACAAGGAGCCGCCCACCGGCCCGCTTCCCGTAGCCGATGAAGGAATGGCCGTCTCGACGCCACTGGAACAGGTGCCAGTAGCACGGAAACGGACGTCCACGGGCACGCGGCTGCTCGTCGCCGAAGACAACCCGGTCAACCAGAAACTGATCGTTCGACTGCTCGAAAAATTGGGCATGCAGGCTGACGTGGTCAGCAACGGGCTCGAAGCGGTCGAAGCCTTTTCCCTCCGCCCGTATCGCGCCGTGCTGATGGACTGTCAAATGCCTGAGATGGATGGATTTGCCGCGACCATCGCCATCCGCCACCAAAATCGGCGCGATGGCCGCCATACGCCGATTATTGCCGTCACGGCCCATGCCTTGAAAGGGGACCGGGAACGGTGCCTCGCCGCTGGCATGGACGATTACATCACCAAGCCACTCAAACCCGACATTCTCAAGAAAGTCCTCGAGCAGTGGCTGCCCCCGCTCCCAGCGCCAAGCGCGTCGGCTCCCGCGCTCTCCCCTCCCCCGCCGTCCTTCGATCTGCAAGCCGCCCTTGAACGGGTAGAAGGAGACCGGGAGTTACTCAGCGAAATGGCCACGCTCTTTTTGAGCGAATATCCTCGCTTCCTGCATCAACTACACCAAGCGATCGCGGACAATGACGCGGAAACCATCAACTACGCGGCCCATACACTGAAGGGATCGGTCGGGAACTTCGTGGATGAAGAGGCAGCGGCAGCGGCCTCTCTCCTCGAAAAAATGGGGCGCGCGGGAGATTTGACACAGGCCCCAGCCGCGCTGGCGCAGCTCGAATCCGCCCTTGCCCGCCTGACCCCAGCTTTGGCGAAATTGACAACGGAGCTCGCGGCCTAATACGCGAGATCGCCGTGTCCACCATGCTTTTCCGCAACACAGGTCAGGTATATA
>JANMSE010000072.1:0-7970 GCA_031389045.1 Deltaproteobacteria bacterium
TCCGTCCGTTTGCGGTCGGTGATGTCACGGAGCGACGCGACAAACGCGGGCTCGTCTTCCCAGACCGTCTCGACGACGCGCATTTCCGCGATGAGCGGGTCGCCATTGGTCCGCGCGATCGTGACTTCCTTGGTTTCTTCACTAGTCACGGGAAAGGGCAGCGGCGTATTGATGAGCGCGGTGGCTGAGCGTTCGAGCCAGTGCTCCGCCGCGGGGTTGGCGAATCGGACAATCCCGTTGCGATCCACGACGATGATCGCATCAGCGTTGTTCTCCAGGAGCCGGCGAAAGTTCGCCTCGGAGAGCGTGAGTTTCCGTGTCCGTTCCTTGACGTGCTGTTCCAGTTGCTCATTGAGTTTCTTGAGCTCTAACTGGACATGGAGTTGGGCGCGGTTGGCGAGTTCGAGCTCCAGATTTTTCTGAATCGCGTTATCGAAGGTTGACAAGAGGAGGTCAACCATTTGCGTGGGGTCCGAGGCGAAGCGGTATTTCTGGCCGGAAAAATAAATCTCAATACTGCCATCCGCCGGGCGCTCCTTGCGCAGTTGTTGATTGACCAAAATGTATTGGAGCCGCGAGAGGAGGAACTCTTCCGTCCAGGGTTTCGTAATGAAGTTATCGGCGCGGCTTTCGAGCGCGCGAATCACGTCCTTGGGATCCGTGAGGGCGGTCAGTAACAGAATGGGGATGTCCGCGGACTGCGGGTTGGCTCTGATGCGACGACTTAACTCGTAGCCGTCCATTTCGGGCATGACAATATCGCTGATGACGACGGCGGGTCGATGGTGCGCCATAATCTGGAGCGCTTCGACACCGTTCTGCGCGAGGGTGACCTGGTAGTTGTGCTGTTCGAGCGTGTATTGCAGCCGTGCCGCCTGGGTGGGGCTGTCTTCAACAATCAGAATCTCAACCTTGTCGTTCATAACCGGGTCCCTGTCCTTTGTCGTAGTCCCTCAAGTGCGTCCTGCGGTCGTCGGCACAACTGCGCTAACAGCTCGACAATCAAGTCTGGCGGTAAGATGTGCGTGGCGCCTTGTAACTGAATGGCTTCCCCTGGCATGCCGTGGACCACGGAACTTTCTTTATCTTGCGCGATGGTAATGGCGCCCTGATCGCGCAGCAGTTTTAACTCCGCGGCGCCGTCCTGTCCCATCCCCGTGAGCAAGACGCCCACGGCGCGGTTCCCCAAGACCTGGGCGGCCGAGCGAAAGAGACAGGAGACCGCTGGGCGCAGATTATTCTCCGGCGGCTCCGCGACGACGACGGCTCGGGGGCCACGTTCGATGCCGAAGTGATGGCCTTCAGGTGCCAAATAGACATGGCCAGGGAGCAACAGATCTCCGTGATTGGGCACGTGCACGGGCATGCCGCTGGCTCGGCTTAACCAGTCCATGAGCCCGCCCAAGAAGCCGACCGCGATGTGCTGGACAATGGCGATCGGGACGGAAAAATTTTTCGGCAGATTCGCCAGCAAGGTGTGCAGCACTGGCGGGCCACCCGTGGATGCGCCGATCACGACGAGTTTGACCTCCACTGGCGGTTGAGGAACCAGTCCAGGGATGGCCGCGTCCGGTGGTGTCATGGCCGACAGACTCTTGGGGCGCAACTGGGGCCAGCGGCGGATGACTTTGACCTCGGACATCAGTTTGACGGTTTGCACGAGCTGGTGCGCGGTGGTGGCGAAATCCTTATGCCCAAGGCCCCGCGGTTTTTCGACCCCGGCCAGGGCGCCCGCTTCCATGGCCTGAAAAGTAATCGCGACCTCTTGGGGATCCCAGTTAGCGCTCACGATGATGATTGGGACCGGAGTGGTTTCCATGATCCGCCGTGTCGCCTCAAGGCCATTCATGTGGGGCATATTGAGGTCCATGGTGATGATGTCGGGTTTCCGCTGGTTGACGAACGCGACCGCTTCGCGTCCATCGTTCGCGGTTCCAATGACCGTGATGTCGGAGTCGGCGCTGAGAATATG
The DNA here is from genome assembly GCA_031389045.1 of Deltaproteobacteria bacterium. Taxonomy (GTDB): domain Bacteria; phylum Desulfobacterota; class Binatia; order Bin18; family Bin18; genus JABFSC01. The sequence continues at coordinate 1,973 of JANMSE010000072.1, forward strand.
GCCGAGGAGCGCCTGTTGGACAGGCGAATCTTCAACAATCAGTACATTTACCATGAGAGCATCCTTATGGTCCCTACAACAGTCGTTGGACGACATCAAGCAAGTTACTTTGGTCAAAATTGGTTTTCACGATATACGCATCGGCGCCAGCGGCGATGCCGCGCTCCCGATCCTGACGAGAATCGAGCCCGGTCACGAGCACCACCGGCAAGTGCGCGCCGAAGGTTTCGCGGATTTTCGTCGTCAGTTCAAAGCCATTCATCCGTGGCATCTCCACATCGGACACGATCAGGTCAAAGGTCGTTTTTTGACAGGTGGTCAGAGCATCGAGTCCATCGACGGCGGTGGTGACCCGATAGCCAGCCGATTCGAGAATCCCCTTGAGCAGCATCCGCGAGGTGACGGAGTCTTCCGCCAAGAGCACGGATTTGGTGACGGTCTCGGCGATGCCGCTCTCGCTCCTCTTGCCCCCATACGCGTGTGCCCCCGCGGTGATGGATTTCAGGAGGTCGGGGATATGGAGAATCGGGACCACGTGGCCAGACCCCAGCACGGTGGCGCCCACGACATTTGGGACCTGGGACAGGTACGGGCCCAGTCGCTTAAACAGCGTCTCTTGTTCATGGAGCACTTCATCGACACCGCAGGCGACGCGGGTCTGTGCTGTTCCCAGGATGAGGGCGACCTGGGCCGTGGTCGGGTGCGTGTTTGGTTGCCTACGGCGTGGTAACTGTAAAATCTCGTCGAGAGAGACGAACGCAAGTGGTTGGTCGTCCACCAGCACAGCCTGTTTCCCTTCCAGGGTGGTGATCTCGTGCGGTTCGAGGCGGATGACTCGCTCAATCTGCGTGGTGGGCACCGCGAAGATCGCATCGGCGGCCCGCACAAACACGCTGCGAAAGGTGGCGAGTGTTAAGGGGAGCACGATCCGAAAGGTCGTGCCCTGATGCCGGTGGGTCTCGACATGGATCTGGCCGCCGAGGTTTTCCACTTTCTCGCGGACGATCGCCATGCCCAGACCGCGACCAGAAAGGTCCGTGACGATCGGACTGGTGGTGACGTCGGAGTGGAAAATAAGGTCGATGGCGGCGTGTTCGTCCAAGGCGTCCGCCGCCTGGGCCGTGAGGAGCCCTTTCTTGACCACCGCCTGTTTGACCATGTCGGCGTCGATGCCCGCCCCATCATCGGATACCACGATCTCGACGGTACTCCCCCCCGTTTGGGTGACGGTGATTTGGAGTGAGCCGCAGCCGAGTTTTCCTTGCCGGACGCGCGCCTCGGGGGGTTCGATGCCGTGATCGAGACTATTACGGAGGAGGTGGATGAGCGGAGTCTTGAGTTCTTCTAGGATACGTTTGTCGATTTCGACTTCACCGCCACGCAGCGTCAGTTCGACCTCTTTGCCCAACGCGCGGGAGAGGTCCCGGACCATCTTGGGGAAAATGTCGAGTAACGAGGAGAAGGGCAGCATGAGGACGCGCTTCGTATCTTCCAACAAGTTTTCCACGAGCGTGCTGATCGTTTGTTGATCGCTTTCGATGACGTTGGCGAGCTCGTGCACCTGGGACTCAAGCGTGTTGAGCTGGCGTTCATTCCAGTAAAGAAACTCGACCAACGTGGGGGCGCTCTGCAAATACGAGGTGCTATGGAGCCCTTTATGGGCCTGATCCTCGATCGCCCGCTGGAGTTTGCGCACCTCGGAGGAAATGCGTGCCCACTCCTTTTTCCACTCGTTTACCAGGGTCATCATCTCCCGCAGGTTGGCGGCGTACTGATCCACCGATAATTTCACGGTGATCATTTCCTCGGCTTGCAAAAACAACGATTTGAGCTTTTCCGTCGAGACGCGAATGGTTTCTCCGCTCGTCGGTTTCGGTGTCGAGGCGGACTCTAGGGGCTGAGAGGGCGGTCCTAGCGCGCGTGGCTTCGCGGCGTGGTCGTCCGCGAGGAGAGCCGGACTCGGCGGTTCGGCTCTTGGCGTTGGGGGGAGAAGCGAGGGGGTGTGGGGAGCCTCTTCTCCCCCTTGTGGCTGTTGGGTAATGGCGGTCAGCCGTTGCACGGCATCGGCGACCTGCGTGGCATGAGGCTCGTGCGGTGCGCGTAATAACGCGGCGATGGTATCCAAGGCCGCGTGCACCGCGTCAAATCCTTCCGCTGAGAGCAGGCGTTCTCCCCGCTTGAGTTGGGCAAAAATCCCCTCCACCGACTGACAGATCATTTCGATGTCGAGCGCATCAACCGCGCGCGCGGCGCCCTTGAGACTGTGGGCTTCGCGAAACACGTTTTCCAACAGGGGCTGGCGTTCCTCGGTGGTCGTCGCTTTCTCCAAGGCGAGTAAGCCTGTCGCCATGCTGCGCAGATGTTCGTCGGCTTCGGACTGAAAGGCGAGGAGCAACGTTTGCAGAAAGTCGGTCGGCGCGGGCGCGGGAGTCGGCGCGAGAGGCGGAGGTGGCTCTTGACGAGGCGGAGTGGGGGGGGCGACTGGAGTCATCTTTGGTGAGGCGGGCGCTAGAGCCACGGGCAAGGGCACGGGGCTCACGCTGTGTTGGTGAGGGGTCCGTTCAATGGCGGTCAACCGTTGCACCGCATCGGAGATCCGCGTGGCGTGGGCTTCCTGGGGGGCATTCAACAATGCCTCGACCGCCCCTAACGCGGAGCGCACTGCGTCAACTCCTTCCGTCGAGAGCGGAAAGTCTCCTCGTTTGAGCCGCGTGAAAATGCTCTCGATCGACTGACTGATCATCTCGACTTCCATGAAGTCGACCGTCCGGGCCGCGCCCTTGAGGCTATGGGCCGCGCGAAACACGTTTTCCAGCAGCGGCTGGCGCTCTTCGGCGGTCGTTGCGTTGTCCAAGGCGAGTAAGGCCGTGGTCATACCGCGGAGATGTTCGTCGGCTTCGAGCCGAAAGGTGGCAAGCAACCTGCGTGAAAAATCATTTGCCGCGGTAGTCATACTGGTCTCTTTTTCCTTCATGGAGCGAGGGACGCTCGCGGAGCTTCTTGGGGGTATGCTCGGTGTACCCCTGAGTTTTTCTGAATAACTTGGCGCACCCCTTCCCTGGAAGTTATCGGTCAGTGCCGAGGAATCCTTAAGTTATTCCATCCTCTTCGCTTTTGTTGCCGCTGAGCCGAGAGCCGCTCAGGAGCAGGGCCGCATCAAGAATCATCGTGCCGTCGTTCGTGAGGCCGCGGATGTACCGACTGTGAGGTTCCGCGAGGGTCGGGAGGGGCGGATGGATAGCGGACATGGAGACCGTGCGGACCCCAATAATGGTATCGGCGAGAAGCCCGACTTCCATTCCCGCCGCGTGGATAATGATGACTTTGTCCTGGGCCTGTCGTGGGGGTGAGGGCTGTCCAAACAAGGGCTTGATGTCAATAACGGGGAGAATTCGTCCACGGACATTCATAATGCCGAGAATAAAGGGCGGGGTACACGGGATCAGGGTGATGCTTTTGGGCGAACAGACCTCGCGAACGGAAGTGGAGGCAAAGGCATACGTCTCCTCGCCGAAGCGGAACTCTGTCACGTCAAGCTGGCGAGTCGGCGGCTCGGTGGCTTCTGGGACTCGCGCCATCTCCAGGGCGCGTGCTTTGAAGATCGCGAGCTTTTCCGCGGGAGAGCGACCGGAGACCGACGGCGTGCTCGGAGCGCGAGCGGGCGGGAGCGCCGTCGCTGGGATTGTCGGGAGGGACCCAAGGTCCGTTGTCGCGGAAATATCCATATCTGATCTCCTCATTTGCTTGCCAACATGCTGGTAATGAGTTCACGTATCCTTTTGACGGTTAAGCCTTCCGCTTCCGGGACGAGGTCGTCTGGACGAGAGTCGCGTAACGCGTGGTGCGCATTGCGGAGATGGCGTTGCGTATCCTGGGGGCGGTGTTGTCGTCGAGCCAGGTTCGCCAAGGCGAAATGGGCGATCGCGAAGTCTGGATCGAGATACAGCGCGCGTTTCAGCGACATCCCGGCGGCGTCCTCCCGTCCGTGTTCCGCGCACAAGGTGGCGAGCAGGTAGTGGAGCCGCGCGTTCACCGGGTTGAGATCGATCGCTTGTTGACAGCAGTCCACCGCTTTGTCCCACGCTCCCACATTCGCGTATGACCGCACCAGCAGGGTGACCATCCGCGGCAGGACGGGGGATGTCGGAGGAAGCGAATGCCACAAAGAGTGCTGCAACTTGTGGCACAGCTCTTCATAGCGTCCCTCTTTGTACAGCTTTTCAGCCTCCTCACGGAGTGCACGCTCGGTCACCTCGTTGGAGGCCAGGAGTTGGGCGGGCGACTCTTGCGAGGGGGGCCGTACGGATGCCATGGCTGGAACACGGGGAGGGCGGTCCTGCGTTTTCGTGAGCGACGACACTGGCCGAACCGGGGGGTCGAGCACCGGGACACTTGCCGATGAGAAGTAGGGCGCGAGTGGGGGTATCTCTGGTGTCGAGTGGAGAGGCGGTTGGGGAAATGCGGGTCGTTTCCGATGCACGATGGTGCCGGGAAACGAATGGGGTTCAAACAACGCGGATGGGAGATAGGCTGTTTCGCTCGGGCTGACAATGAGCCAGCCGCCCTCGACCAGGGCCTGATGAAAATGCGCGACTGACGAGGCGATAGAATCCGGGGCAAAATAGATGAAGACATTGCGGCAGAAAATGACATCCATGTCATTGGTGTTATTGAGGAAGGAGGGGTAGGGATCTGTCACCAGATTCAATTGCGTGAAGTGGACCATCCGGCGAATTTCAGGCAGGAGCGCGAAACGACCATCCTCGGTGGGCCGGAAGTAGCGCTCTCTCAGATGGGGTGGAGTGGCGCGAAACGACCACGCACTATACTCACCGGCGATGGCTTTCCGCAGAAACCGGGGGTTGATGTCAGTCCCCACGATAGTCACCTGCCAGTCCTGGATATTCGGAATGCGGGTACTCAGCAGGATGGCGAGAGAATACGGCTCTTCGCCAGTGCAACACGCGGCACTCCAGATGCGTAAGGAGCGGGTCGTGTGTTGACGGGCCTCGATCAACGCGGGCAAGATCCGGTCGGCAAAGACGTCCAGTGCCTGAGTTTCACGAAAGAAATACGTTTCCCCGACGGTAAAATGCTCAGTGAGGACCTCAGCCTGTTGCGGTGTCAACGACGAGGTCGCGAGCCAGCGGATGCAGGCGGCGGTGTCGGTGAAGTCAAAGTCCCGTGCCACGGCATGGATTCTGCGCTCCAGCTCCGGCCAGCGTTCCGGAGGAAAATGCCATCCCGCCCGCGTGGCGAGCAGCTCACTGAGTTCAGTCAAGAGGGCGTCGGAGAGTGTCTGAAGAGCGGGCATGCGCGCAAGGTCTTTCAATTGGCTGACAAGGCTCCGTCTAGGGCCTGTTCCTCATCCAGGGAAAGACATGCGTCGAGGTCGTGGATTAAGAGGACATCCTCCATCGTTTTGATGACGCCGGCGATGGGGCTCAGGCCAGACACAATGTGGGTGCTCGGCGTGATGTCGTGCGTGGGAAAATCGGCGACGCCCAGCACCGTATCCACGACGAGGGCGACGGTCCGCCGTGGGGTCGTGCCCACGATGAACTGGTCGGATAATTCCAGCTCCCGCTCGGCCAACCGAAAGCGTTTGCGGAGATTGATCACGGGAATGACATGTCCCTGCACATTGATGACCCCCATGATGATCGCTGGGGCCTGGGGCAGCGGGGTAATGTAGGCAGCGGGAAAGACCCTCTCGACACTGGCGAGTGGGAGGGTGTACCGCTGGTCATCCAAGGTGAAAACCACATATTGTGATGAGAGGCGCATAAAATCACAAGGGAAAAGTCAAAAGTCAAAGCGCAAAAGTCAAAAGTCAAAAATTCTGGAGTTCCGCGGAGACTCCGAACTTTTGGAGACTCCGAACTGTCCCGAACTCCCCGGTTACGCGGCGGAGCGCGTGCGTTGCTGAGGGCGTTTGATGCCGAGCTCGTCAAACATCCACTGGGGCCGGGAATCAAATTCATCGCGTCGCACGTTG
>JANMSE010000076.1:0-12382 GCA_031389045.1 Deltaproteobacteria bacterium
AAATTGGAGCGGTTGAAGATGAGGACCAACCTCAATCATTTTGCCCTGAAGTCCAAACTCTACGTCAATGCGCTCCGCTCCGCTTTCGCCACCTTACAGACCCTCTCCCCCGCACTGCAGGGCTCCGCGTAAGGTGAGTTATCCACATAGATGGGCAGCGGCTGCGAGAAGGTTACCTGCGTCGCCCCAGCAGCGAGGGCTTCATCCGCGCTCAGTTCCAAGGCATACGTATACCCACTCGTCGGCGGCAATGCTCCCGGCATCGCCTCCGGCCCATTCTCTCCCACCGTGTACTCGGTCAAGCGCACATTGAGGGTGGTGAGCGGCTGCGTACTGCCATCCGGCATCACCATCGTCGCCGTCGTCCCCTGCGGGATCATCACCACCGCTTGCCGCGTCCCATCGGCATCCGTGACCGGACTGCCCGCGGCCACTTGCATCGGCTGCGTCGTATCGGTCAGATCAATCGTCGTCACTTGCGGATCGGGTTGGATCAACACTACATCGGGGAGAAAGGCATAATCCTGCCACGGCGCGTCAGTCTGTCGCTGCGCGGGTAAATAGCCGGGCTTGGCGTAGTTGATCGTCAACACGCCTCCGCCATTCACCGCGAGGTCAAACATCCCATCGGCGCGACTCAGCGTCTGTCCCAATTCAGGATGATTGAGCACCGTGATCGTTACGCCAGACAGCGGACTGTTGTCCTTCTTTAAGACTTTGCCGCGAATCACCGCAATACGTTTGGGTTCAATCGTCCCAACCGCCACGCCGGTCTGAATCGGGTTGCTGCCGGTGAACAGGAAACTGGCACTGTCAATCAGCGTCGTCGCCACGGTGCGGTCAATGGGCGGCGCGACTGTCGCTGGGTCGGGCGGTAAGAGTGGTTCCACCTGCGTCGTGATCGGCACGCTGCTGTTGCCCGCACCGTCAGTTACCAAGATCGTGAGCGTATTGCCCGGTTGCGCGCCGATGGTCACACTGAAACTGCCATCGGCATTGGCGGTCACGGTCACCTGTTGATTGGTGGCCGTATTCGTGACTTTGACCTGCGCCCCGCCTTCGACACTGCCCGCCGCACCTGTCACCGTCGTCTGTCCCCCACTGCTACTCGTGGTAATCAATCCGAGATTAGCGGGCGGCGGCGGTATGGTATCGGGCGTGGTCGCGGTGATCACCACTGTCTCCGGGTCACTATCCAGCGTGCCGTCATGGACGATGAGCTGCACCACATACAACCCGGCGATATCGGGCATGAAGGTCGGATTCACCGCCGTGGGATTGGTCAGCGTCGCCGTACTGGTCTCAGGCTGACTGATCAGGTCCCACTGATACGTCAGGGGATTATTGTCCACATCATGGGCCCCACTGCTACTGAGCTGCACGACCGTGCCCGTGAGGACCTCTTGATCGGCGCCCGCGGCGGCCACGGGCTGGGAATTGAGCGTACTGACCGTAATCGTGTCCGGGGCACTCGAGACCGTCCCATCGTGCACGAGCAATTGCGCGGTGTAATTCCCTGGCTTGTCAAGAACAAAGGTCGGCTGCACCGCACTGGGATCACTGATGCTGGCCGTGCTGGTGGCCGGTGTATTACTCAGGGTCCATAAGAAGGTCAGACTATCGCCATCGACATCACTCGCCCCACTGCCATCAAGGGTGATGGTCGTGCCCACCGTCCCACTCTGATCCGCTCCCGCGTTTGCGACCGGGGCACTGTTCAGCGTGCTGATCGTCACGGTCGTGGGCTCACTACTCACCGTGCCGTCATGCACAAGCAGTTGGGCGACATACGTCCCGACTTGGTCCAGCGTGAAGTGCGGCATGACACTGGTCGGACTCTGCAGCGTGGCTGTGCTGGTCGCCGGCTGCGCAATCAGACTCCACTGGTAGGTCAGACTATCGCCATCGACATCACTCGAAGCCGCGCCATCCAGGTGAATGACCGTGCCGACCGTGCCACTCCGATCCGCTCCGGCCTGCGCGACCGGTTTGGTGTTCAGCGTACTGATGGTCACAGTGTCAGGCTGACTGGTGGCTAAGCCATCATTGACCACGAGTTGGGCGCTGTAGGTGCCCGCCCGGTCAAGGACGAAACTGGGCGTGGCGGTGCTCTCCTGCTGTAAGGTCGCCGTGCTGCCCGGGGGCGTGCTCACCAGTCCCCACTGATACGTCAGGGCATTACCATCGGCATCCGACGAGCCACTGCCGTTGAGCGTGATCGTCTGTCCAACCTGGCCCGCGGTATCGGCTCCGGCCGCCGCCACGGGCGGGCTGTTGAGCGTGTCAATCACGACAGTATCAGCCACACTGGCCACGGTGCCGTCATGCACGACCACCTGCACGACATACTGGCCAAAGCCATCAATGGTAAAGTTGGGGGTGACACTAGTCGGATCAATGAGTGTCGCGCTACTGGTGGCCGGTTTACTCACCAGACTCCACTGATAGGTGAGGCTATCGCCATCGACATCACTGGACTGGCTGCCATTCAACGTGATGACGGCACCAACTTGCCCACCACTATCGGCTCCGGCATGGGCCACGGGGCGACTATTGACGGTGGAGATCACCACCGTATCGGGCGTACTGGTGACCTGCCCATCGCTGACACTCAAGGCCGCCGTGTAATTCCCTGGTTGGTCAATGGTGAACGAGGGCGTAGCCGAGGTGGCATTGCTCAGCGTGGCGCTACTGCCGCTGGGCCGACTCGTCAGGTTCCATTGAAAGGACAGGAGATCGCCATCGGCATCACTCGATCCCGTGCCGTCAAGGTGGATGGTGGTGCCCACCGGCGCGGTTTGTGGAAATCCGGCCTCCGCGAGTGGGCTATGATTGACGGGGGTACAGACGTCGACATCATCGATACGGCCATCACAATTTTCATCGACAGTGTTACCACAGATCTCGCTCTGTTTAACGCGAAAGGCAATGAACCCGGCATGACTGCCGGGATTGACGGCCCAGACAATCGACACCCCACCCGGCGCATTCTGCGGCACGATAAACGTAGCCCGATTGCCAAACGCACTGACCAGTTGCGCGCGGAGCCCTCTAGTGATGACGCCGTGGCCGGTTTCCTGGCCGCCGACATAAATCTCGACATTGTGGGCGCCAAAGCCATTGCCGGTAATGAACACCGTATCACCGGGCTGGGCGCAGGAGGGCTCAATGGTGAAGATGCGCGAGGCTTGGCCGTGGGCGTCCACTGTGGCGACTGTCGTGCCGGGTCCCGGTAGCGGCACATCCAGCAGGACGAGGGCGACGATCAGCAGCCAGGTCAGGCTGCGTTGCCAGAGGGAGCGTCGGGGCGCAAGAAGGGTAAACGTCTGGGGATTATAAGAAGTACGCACGCAGGGCCTCCGGGGGAAGAAATCGGGAAGTCAAAAGTCAAAACGCAAAAGGCAAAAGTGAAGAAGGAAATCAAAAGACAAAAGGCACAATCGGTTGTCCGATGTTAGTATCGGTCGTCCAGCAAAGAACTTTAGAGGGTGTCAAAAAAGTCGGGATTTGTACTTCGACAAGCTCAGTACAAACGGGGAAACCCCAACGAATATAGGACGCACCCCGTTCGCCCTGAGCTTGTCGAAGGGTGAACGGCGGCTTTTTAGACACCCTCTTAGCCGTAAGCGTTCAACCCTCAGCTATAGGTTTCCTAAATGAAACGTTCCTCGTGAATGACGTTCATGCTTCGACAAGCTCAGCACGAACGGAAAAATTTCAACGATTTCAACATCCGATCCGTTCACCCTGAGCTTGTCGAAGGGCGGAAGTGGGGTTGTTCGCTACAAATGAATTAAGAAACCTATAGCTGAACGCTTCCCCTGATTTACTCGCCAGCGACCTCTTGCAAGGCACGACGAGCAATGCGGGTCACGATGGTCGTCACGACGATGGTTGCGACCAGACCAAGAACCAGCACGGCGTAATACTCCGGCCCTTTTGCCACCGCGGCTCCACCAGCCAACGCCGCGACATCCCCAGCGAGCTTGCCGTAGTACACATAGAGTAAGGTTCCAGGCAGCATACCCGCCGAGGCAATGAAGAAGTCGAGAAAGCGAACCTTGGTCAGCCCTAGTGCATAGTTCAATAGATTGAAGGGAAACACAGGGGAGAGGCGAAGCAAAAAGACAATTTTGCGCCCCTGCGCACCGACGGCACGGTCAATCGCGGCAAACCGCGTATTGCCCGCCAGTCGTCGTTCAATGGCTGGCCGGGCTAAGTATCGCGCCACCAGAAATGCCGCCGCCGAACCTAACATCGCCGCGATAAAAACAATCACGACCCCTTTACCGAGACCAAAAATGGCCCCGGCCGCCAGGGTCAGAATCGAGCCAGGCACGAAAGCAACCGCCGCTACGACGTACCCGACAACAAATACCACCGGCCCCCACACCCCCAAACTCTCAACCCACGCCACGAATTGGGGCAGATATATGCCGGCTTGTCGTCCCAGTATGACAAGGAGCGCCACCGCCGCACCGATAAGCAGGAGACGGCTGAAGGAAAGTTTATTTTTTTGTTCCTTGGTTTCCATCTCGACGACTTTAACAGCTACTTCTGACATGATGACATCTCCTTTTCTTCGCTACTCGGATGCCAATCTGGGAGGTGGAGTTTCGCTCTCATCAAACTGTGACCTGCGCCGTCTCCAATCACCGAAATTTCCACGGGTTGTTCTGTTCTCGCGTTTCCTTTGGTCTGGTTTAGCGACTCCCCAAATCGACCACCAAAGGGATCACCGTGGGATCGTGGTAGGGACCGGACACGCGAAACGGCAAGGTCGTCAAGAGATCCGCTCCCCAAGCAATAACCTGACCGGCAAGCGGGACTTTCGCCACACTGCTGGTGATACCATGCAAAAGCACCAATGATGTTTTGAGATTCAGCGTCCGTTCCGCCAAATTGATCTCGCCGCTCGCATTCAGCCGCACGGCGCTACTATCCAGCAACAGATTCTTCGTCACCGCCAACCCGCCACCAAGAACAAAGTCCCCGGTCAGGGACGAAAACGTCAACCCGTCATTGGGTAAACTGGGCAATTGCAATTTGAGGACCGCCTGAAGACTCACAGCGGACCACAGCCGCACAAGAATCGGGATGCGCTGCGCGACGCCATCCGCGATGGCGAGAGACAACTGCGCCTGCCAGTGGGCGGGACTCTTCCACTGGTGTCGGTCTGGCATGTAGATTTGCCCACCTCCATTCAGGGCACCAGTCAGCACATCGCTGGGCACGCCAAATGCCGTCAGCAGTTGAGACGCTTGCACACCAGTCAACCGCGGCACGAGGAACAGACCGTTCACGTCAGGCCACAACACGGCATCGCCTTGCACCTGACCACCCGCGACGTTCGCGCCCGCGACGTGGATATCGGCTTGGCGATCATGCCAGTGACACGAAGCGCGCACCTGGTCCGCGCGCATGGCTTTGTAGGTCAGTTGTTCCGCCGTGAGATCAACCTTCACGACCACCGTATGGTCTTTGGGCTTGAGTTCGGGTTCCGGTGGTTGTTCTTCGAGCCGAAAAATCGACTCGACATCGAACAGCGGAAAAGCAAGCGCGGCTTCGATATGGAGGGGCGCGAAGCTCTGAATCTGGCCGTACCCATGAAAGGTACCACCGGTGACACTTCCCCGTGTAATCACGAAGGTCCCACTGTGCCCTTCCCACAAGAGTTGCCCTTCTTCGACCGTCAGGGGGCGGAGCGTCTTAGGGAGCGGGTCCAACTGAATCCGTTGCAACATGACCTCGCCTCTGGTGCGCAACGTACCATCCTCGCCAAAAATCAGGTCCACCTGTCCGCCAACGGTTCCTCCTTGGGGATGAATCAAGTTGGGCGGCAACAGGGCACTGATTTCCGCGTCAGGCAGGTTGGTGAATGACACCCGCATCTCACCAGTAGGCTGTGGAGCGAAAGAGTCGCGCAGCGCCCCCTGAGCCCGTAGCGAGGCGGTCCCGAGGAGGAAGGTTAAGCCATCGGTCGAGAGCAATCCCTTCTCGAGTTGCAGTTGGCCCGACAGATCAGCCACCGACATATTCCAGCGTGGGAGGCGCAAGGCCGCCTGTTGAAACGTGAGGCTCCCGTCATACCGCGTCTCGGCGGGCTCCGTGGTCAGGATCTTGAGGCGGACGGCCGCATGCCCTTGGAGGTCAGTCGCGAATTGAGAGAAATCTTTTCCATCGGTGGACGCTAAGGCGGGCCAGACTTGTCCTCCAATTGATACCAGCTTGTCCAGTTCACCCAGGTCAACATGCGCGGTCAGATCCAGGTTCACCTGACGCTGTGTCGAGCGATAGTCGTTCACTTGCCCAGAGACTTGCACGGTGGACTGACCGAGTTTCAGCGCCACGGTATCGAACAAGAGGCCATTGTCGGCAACGATCACGGTTCCGGTCAGCTCACGCACGTCGGATTGCAACGTGGGCACGGCAAAGGCGACCTCGCGCAATTGCAGGCTCCCGTCGGCGGTAAGCGCTCCACCTGGGGTAGTGGCCCGCGCTTCCATCTCAATGCGCGCGTGGCCCTGAGGGCTCCGTACGTGCGGCGTCACATCGGCAATCCCAGCTTTGGCAAAGGCGGCCAGGAGGTCCGCTCCGTCCGCCTGCATATCGAGTTCGGCCTTGACGGTCACGTCTGGAATTGGTCCCTTGACCGAGGCAACCTGCTTGAGGGTCCCATTGGCCACCAGCAATCGGGACTTGGAGCCGATCTCCCCACTGAAGTCAGTAAGGGTCAGATCGCCGTCACGTAACACCCCCGTGCCGGTGCGCAGAGACAGTTGAGGGGGGGATTCCTTCCACGCTACCCGGACCTCGGTGATCTCAAACTCAGCAGTGGCCGTTTGCAGCCTCGTCATCCAGGTAACCGGCTTGGTGGACGTCGCGCCTGCCGTCGGTGGCGATTTCTTGAGCACGAATTTTTTGAGGTTGATCGTGCCACTCTGGACATGCGCGGAGCCAAAGTGGGCCTTCTCGACATGGACCGTTCCCGTGAGATCAGCCGGAACGAGCCCTTGTCCCGCCACCTGCCCATCAAACCCCACGGTGGCGACCGGCCACTCACGTCCCATCACTCGTCCGAGTTCTTGGAGCACGAGCCGATCAGCCCGGAGGTGACCGGTCCATTCGATCCGCGACATATCAACCGCCGCATTCAAGTGTGGGAGGTGCGTGCGCAGCACAATCGCACCAAGTTCCCCCTTCATCCCCAACGCCCCTTCAAGCTGTGCATGCACCCCCTGCTCCGGGGTGAAGGTGAAGAGTGCGCGCGCACGGGTCACCGTGAATGGCGCGGCTCGACCTTTCCGACGATATAAAACTTCACCATCCATGACTTTCACATGGTGGAGCGCCAGGGTTGGAGTCCACCATTCTTCCGACGGTACGTCGAAAGACGTGGCGGTGTTCCCGCCATTCAACATGGACTGGAAGACCGCGAACGGCCCCGCGGCGGACTCCGTCAACGTGATGCGCGGGTTTTCCCACTCCACCCGATGAAAGAGAAGCTGTCCACGGAACAACGCCCAGACATCGAGGAGCACCGCGACACGCTCGACGGTCAGCACTGGCGCGGTCGCCGTCTCAGGTTGAATCTCCACGCCATGCAGCTCAAGGCCCAAGCCCTGGGTAATCGATAGATCACTTCTTGTTATACGCACGTGCGCGCGCAGTCGGGCGCTGAGCTGCTCAATGAGAAACGTGTGATACCGTTGGCCGGACAGCACCCACCCTACTCCGCCAATGATGAGGAGCGCGAGCACCACACCAACCACGAGCAGCACCCGCAGACACCGCCAGAGAAAAAACCAGACTGCCATAGGAGTGTCCTAGTCGGCCCGCCCGCGTACAAACTCGCGGATTTCCCGCGTATAGGTGCGGCCACCAGTTTCATGGAGACCCGTATGGCCCCCACCCTCAACGCGATAAAAGCGCTTCGGCTCTGGCGCTAAGGCAAACAGCTCTTGTCCTTGGCGAAACGGGACCGTGCGATCCTCCGTGCCATGAATCACCAACAACGGAGCTTGGAGTTTCCCCACCAGCCGCGCGGAGTTGAGGTCCTCTTCCACCAAGAAGGACAGCAACGGCAGCCGCAGATCTCCCATCGCTCGCAGGGAGTGGAAGGGGGCGAGGAGAATGATACGACTCGGAGGGGTCGCTTCGACCGCCAACGCAATCACCACCGCCGCTCCCAAGGACTCACCAAAGTAGACCAACGATTTTCCCGTGGCCCACCCGCGCTGATGCACGACCGCGATCGCGTCACGGCCATCGGCGAGAATCCCTGGGATCGAGGGTTGCCCGCGGCTGTATCCGAATCCCTGGTAATCAAACAAGAAGTGACTGCCACCCACCCGCTCATGCAGCACCCGCAGATGCGCCAACCGATGACCGATGTTGCCCGCGTTGCCATGAAACCAGAGGAACAACGGTTCTGGCCCGGCCTCGCCGAGCTTCGCGCTGGGGATATACCATCCGTGCAACGTGCGACCGTCAGGCCCACCGAACCACACCTCCTCGTATGGGAGTCCGTATGCGGCTGGCGAGCCTTCCACCTTCACGTTGGGGTGAAACACGAACGTATTCTTTAACCACGTCACCGGCGAGGTGAAGAGCGTCCCAAGAAACGCGCCCACTGACATCCAGATCACTCGTTGTCCTTCCCTGTGAAACCGCATACGCTTTTGCTTGACAACCTCTCCCATCCTAGCATTTAATAGCGTTCAGCTATCAGCTTTCAGTAGTCAGCCAGACAGGAAAACGCGGAAGATTTCGCCTCATTTCCGACACGTCCCGGATCTCTCTCAACGGACGCATCTCCTTGTTTTTGCTGAAAGCTGACGGCTGACCGCTGAACGCTTGCGGCGAATTATACCTGCCACGGGCAGAATACATAGTAAGGAGCACGTATGTCCAACAAAGTCATCATTGAGGTTCGCATCAACGAATATGCCATGCGCGATCACAATCCCAATGTGCCCTACAGTCCCGAAGAAATCGCGGCTCAGTCGTTGGAATGTTGGCGTGAGGGCGCGTCGATCATCCATTACCACGCGCGTGATCCTAAAACCGGCGCGCCTGCCTCGGACCCCAAGCTCTACGCCGACACGGTCCGCCGTATCAAGGGCAAGAGCGACCTCATCACGATGCCTACGCTGGGAGCGTGGTGGATGCCGTCGCCCGAGGCGCGGATTGCTCATATCGTGGAGATGGCCAAGGACCCCCAAACGAAGCCGGAATTTGGGCCAATTGACATGGCCACGAGCAACGTCGATACCTACGACCCCATAACCAAACGCTACACCACCAACGAAACGGTGTATCTCAACACGACCAAGACCTGGCAGTATTTCGCTGAAACGATGAACTCGGTGGGAGTGAAGCCGATGCCGGCGATCTGGGCGGTCCCTTCGATCCGCGCGACCCAAGCGTTCGTGGAGATGGGATTATTCAAGGAACCGCTCTATTGTGAATTGATCCTGACGGAGAACTGGTTGTTATCTGGTCATCCAGGGACGGTCAAAGGCATGGAAGCCTTTGTCGATTTCCTCCAGGACAAGCCCAAATGGCAGTGGTCGGTCATGTGCGTGGGCGGTAATCTTCTACCCATCGCTGCGGCGGCCATTGAGCGGGGCGGACATATTTCGATTGGGTTAGGAGACTACGCCTATCCTGAACTGGAATTACCAACTAACGCGCGTCTGGTCGCGCGCATCGCCCAGATCGCCCGCGAGATGGGACGCGAAATCGCCACCCCCGCCGAAGCGCGGCAGATGCTCGGACTTAAAGAGTGAAGAGTGCGAGTGGCGAGTGGCGAGTGAAAAAACGCAACCTCTTCATTCTCAACTCTCCACTCTCCACTCTCAACTCCTGACTCCTCGATACAGCTCGTCTCGGCCTTTCAACAAATCGTCGTAGGCCAATCCCCCCTCTTCTTCGGGCCCTTGGCCGCCAATGAATTGATGACTGGCCTGGACATAGGCGTCCACGCGTTCTTCATCCATAAGCGCTTGCTCGCTTAACACCAGATATTCACGCATGAGAAAATCTCCGCCGCCGGGGTTGAACACCCGGCCATCCCCACGGGCACATCCCGCGCGGAGTTCCTCGGCCGGAAGCTTGAGCGCGAGGTCTTCCCCTAACAGAATCGCGAAGGGGCGGTTCGCGGCATAATAACAGAGCCCACCGAACAGGCGTTTCGTCGGCACGTCGCGTAGGCCAAGCCGTGCCAGTGCCTCGTCAAGAGTGCCTTGGTGAAGTGGCGGTGGACGGCGTGGACTCGGTGTGGACCGCGAGCGAGTCTTTTGCGCTTTTTTCATGGTGTTCCTTCCTCTCTCGGCAAGGGGCATTGTTGCATTGCTTCCCCTATTTATGTCACCATGCCGGGCATACTATCTCAAGGAGTTTACAATGATGATGAAAGCTATCGCGCGAACGATTGGATTCGCCGCCACGTTGTCGCTGTTCCCAGCATTATCGTCCGCGCAAGGAACTCTCTATAAATGGACCGATGCGCGTGGCCATGTCCACTATACCAACACCCCCACCTCCACCACTGCCACAGCGGTGGATGATACCTTACCACCGGCTTCCAGCTTTAAGTCGCCAACCCCACCATCTGAACCGGAGCAAGCGGCAACGCCTTCCTCGGAAAACAAGGAAAAGGCTAACAACGAAAATCCTGATGGCCAAGAAGGAGCCGCGCCAGGAGAGGCAACAGGTACGGAGGGTTCGCAACCCCCGGCAGGAGAGCCAGCAGAGGGTGAACCCGCTCCCGCCGCCACGGATGGATCGGCCACGGACGATCAGCAAGCCGCGGACGCAAAGCCCCAATTAACGCCCGAACAAGAACAAGCCCTGAAAGACTCGCCGATGTAATGGCGTTCTTTCTCCTGACTACTGGCGACTCTCCGCTTCCGATTTCCCTTCCCCGTGAAAAGGGCTACACTGCGCCCACACTATTCACGGGAGGGGAACCATGAAAGCACTCGATCATATTCGTATTCTCGATCTGACCCAATTCGAAGCTGGCCCGTCGTGCACTGAACTGCTCGCCTTTCTCGGAGCCGACGTCGTCAAAATTGAACCGCCCAAAGGTGGAGAACAGGGCCGCTACCTGATTACCGAAAAACCCGGCCTCGACTCCCCGTATTTCCTCCTGCTCAATGCCAACAAGAAGAGCGTGACGCTCAACCTCAAGAGCGCCGAAGGGAAAACGCTCTTGAAGCAACTCGTGCCCCATTTCGATGTGATGATCGAGAACTATGGTCCGGGGGCGATCGCTGAGTTGGGGCTCGGCTACGAGGTCATTCGGGAAATCAATCCGCGCATCATCTATGCCCAGGTGAAAGGGTTCGGCACCTACGGCCCATACTCTGGATACAAAAGCTTTGACATGATCGCGCAGGCGACTGGCGGGGCCATGAGCGTCACCGGCACCCCCGACACGCAACCACTGAAACCCGGCCCCACGATTGGGGATACCGGCACTGGCATTCACTGCGCGGTCGGCATTCTGGCCGCCCTGCTGCAACGAGAGAAGACCGGCCACGGGCAACGGGTCGAAGTGTCCATGCAAGACGCGGTCGTCAATCTCAACCGTATTGGCATGATGAGCCACTACTACGGCGCGGTCCCCGCCCCACGGCTGGGCAATCGCGTGCCCGCCTTGGCACCAACCGACCTGTATCCTTGCGCTCCCGGCGGCCCCAATGACTATGCGTTTCTGATTACCTCCACCAAGGACATGTGGGAAAGCCTCATGCGCGCGATTGGTCACCCGGAGGTGCTCACCGATTCGCGGTTCGCCACGCAGGCTGAACGCAATAAACATTTCTCGGAGATTTTCGAGATCATCGCCAGTTGGACTCGCCAACGCGGCAAGTTCGAGGTCATGCGTATTCTCGGAGAAGCCGGCGTGCCATGCGGCGCGGTACTGGATAGCGGCGATATTCTCGCCAGCGAACAACTCAAGGCGCGGGGAATGATTACGACGGTTGAACATCCGACGCGCGGCACGTTCACCATGCCTGGCTGTCCCGTGCAACTCTCGGATTCACCAGTTCAGGTGCAACCTGCTCCGTTGCTTGGACAGCACAATGCCGAAGTCCTGGGCGCGCTGCTGGGACTCACCACGGCTGACCTGGCCACGCTGAAAGAGAGTGGCGTTCTGTCGTAGAGGCGACTCATTATGCGCCCCGACCACTCCGCAATTCCCTCTCCCGGCTGGGAGAGGGTTGAGGTGAGGGGGATTGAGTGACTTTTTCCTCTTTTTTGATCCTCTGGCCATTTCTCGCCTCATGGTTCTTCATGGCATGCGCAGCTACTCCACAGCCTGAAGTCATCCTCTACCCACGGCAGGGAACAACCATCCGTGTCGGTGTGG
>JANMSE010000093.1:0-8436 GCA_031389045.1 Deltaproteobacteria bacterium
CTGCTTATCACTCCATATTCCCGCTTATTCCATCCGAACCATGACAAAAACCATGACAGTTTTTCTGCTTCGCGTTTCCGGTAGACTTCCCGGAGATGCCTCCCACCTTTTGACTACCCCTCTGACAGGCGCGCTGGTGTCTTAAAGGCGTACTATAAGGTAGTCTTGCGACAGGAGGCGAGACGATGGCACGAAAACAACAGCGCAACATCGGAGACGAAATTCTCAAAGGCTTGCAGGCAGTGAAAGCGCACTACGAAGGGAAAGTCACCCTGCGAAGCGATACGGTTGGGTTTAGCGCTTGCGGTAGACCTCGCGACGGTGGCCGACACCCACAACAAGGACGACCAGCACCTTGTCATGCACTTCGTAGATGATCCGGTAGTCGCCGACACGCAGTCGGTACGCGTCTTCCCCCTTGAGCTTCTTGATACCAGGAGGGCGAGGATTGCGGAGCAAAGCGTCTATGGACGGAGTGAGGCGTTCTTGAACGTCTTGAGGCAGGTTGCGGAATTGTCGATCCGCTCCTGTGGTAAATTCGAGTCGATAGGATCGGGAAGGGATTAGAGACCGAGGTCTGCCTTTATCTTCGCCCACGGCACCGTCTTCCTTCCGTCTCGTTCCCATTCCGCCTTGGCCGCCCGGTACTCCTCAACGTCTTTCTCGTCCTCCAACTCTTCCAAGAGAGCGAGGTCTTCCAGAGAGATGAGAGCAGCAACGGCCTTCCCGCGACGATGCACCTTCACCCGTTCTCCTTTCGTTACTACACGAGTGAGAGAATGGGAGAAGGTTTCTTGACGCTTTTGTGTTGCAAGGCGAGGCATACGAACTATGGCTCCTGTACTCTTCTATCATCTGACAGAGACCACGGACAATCCCTGATGGACGTGACGATGGACGTGACAAGGGAAGGTCAAGATATGAGCGCCACAACGCCTATTCTATTGACCCGGAAGTTTCCCGATACCCTCAATGCACTCTGTGTTTGGGAAAGAGCCGTGTGAGGGGACGGTTTGAGTGACCTTCTTGGACACCGAAAATCTTTCCTTCGTGAGACACATCGTCGAAATCTAACGCGTAAGCTGAGGGGCGCGAACATAGTGATCACCCCGCTCGGCGCTTGGTTCGACAGCATTGTTAAGCAATCCGTTCCTCTACCCTCCGTACTAGATCCGTCCATTCCGGACCCCAGAATGGACTCCTATCGATTTTATCGAGGGCTGCTCGTAAGTTTACGGCATACTTTCTGTCGGTTTCGTAGCCCGAAAACCCGCCTTGCACGAGAGCATTCCCCAGCACCCGACAAAACGGTTGCATCGTTGATTTTTTGAGAAGATCGAAGTAATTCCGCAACACGACCCTTAGTAGGTAGACTTGGAAACGTTCGTCTACGCTGTCGGCTAGCATTACATCACGAAGACAATCTCCTAAAGCAAGTATTGCACTTTTCGGGATATTGTCGTTCTCGTGCTCAATCAACTCATTCTCTAAGACGATGTTCTCTTGTTCTGGAGGCAAATCGGCGGCAGCTTTGATCCATCCACCTAACGTATCAAAGATTAAATACAGTAAGTGGTGATACGGTGTAGGCCATTCCCTCCAGAGTTCAACTGTACGAGAGTCTGGAGACAGATTTCGCAAAATCCGTTTGACAATTAACGGGAAATAGTACAGCCACATGTGCCAAGTGATCCCTTGATACAAGGCTTCCTGAACCATTGTTTCAAAGAACCAAATTGTGGCACGCAAGGGACACTCCCAACGCCCGTCTTCATAGGAAGTTCCGAGCGCTACGTTATAAGGATCAGCATCTTTGCGTCGAAATTGCTCATCGAGATACTCAAGGGCAAAATCTCCGAATGGCTTCCACACCGTAACACGTTTGGCTACTCGGGCGTCGCTCAGGAAGTAATGAATCAGTCTGTTCTGTTCTTCGATTCGATATCTACGTCCCCCGGCGAGGTTCTGATTGTGCTTAATCTCATGATAGAGGATGCTTCGTTTGTCTCGGAGAAGCGCCCTGATATAGAGGTTAAGAAACTCCTCACCCTCCCGAAATTTGTCTAGCACCTGAAACGCAAAATACGGTCGGGCTTTTGCCAAGTATGAAGTAAAAGGTTCGTATACAAAAACTCGTCTGACCGTGTCGGCGGCTATCGCTGCCTCTTTCTTATAAGCTGGGAGAATCCGGGCCGCCGCTCCCCGGAGGCGTTCCGAGAGAGTTGGTGCCTCGTGAAAGCGAAACGACGGCTTCGGCTCGAGTCGCTCCCGTAGGTGGACGAGTGTGAAGTCTTGATTATAGACTCGAGATAGCGCAGGGAGGTGTCGTTCGAGAAGGAAGAGAACTTCTGCAAACCGGTCCTCGGAGACGAGGCGTTCGATGAGCTTTTGGAGGCTTCCAATGTTCCTTAGCCCTACCTTTGCGATGCGGGCTCTCACGAAGATAAAGCCGACCGCGACGAGGACTATGAGATAGGAAGCGTTTTCAGGGTCAAAGCCCCACCGCCACGGTCCCAGGTCGGGGGTCAGTCCGAGGCTCGAAAGGACTGGGTAAAACTGAATGTAATGGATCAGGATGAGCGCAACAGCAGCAACGAACCAATCGAGCGGCTTGAGGCGGAGTTTCAGATCAAGTAGGCGCTCCAGCGAAAGAATTGCGTATGCGGCTATGAGCAGACCAAGTAAGGTAAGGAGGGATTCGGCACCCATGCGGTTGATCTCAGTTACTCTATTACAGCGCAGCCTAACGACAATTCTACGGCATTCCCTCCCAATTTTTAGCAGAAACAACTTCCTATCGGTAGACGCAAGCCACCTGATAAGCGCACTAAGCGGCTAACCCAACACCTTGATTCCCGGCTGCGATTCGGGGAGAGTTCGGCCATGCACAGCGCCGTTCTTTTGTCTTTCCTGTTGCTCATCTCAGGTTCCGCAACGGCAAGCGAAACCCACTGTGACGATGTGGTCGTATGGTAAGACTGGGAGCACCGCACCGCTCAGCATCCCGATGATACGGCCCTCCACACGTTGCACGCGCTGTGGATGGGCCTCCTCACAATGGAGTAGAGAAAGGCAATCTATGCGTGTGCAAGACATACCTCCCTACACCTATCGCGTCTTTCAGGATGAAGCGTCGGACGAGTACGTAGCGGAGTGCCAAGAAATCCCTGGTCTCTCAGGCATCGGCGAGACGGCACCAGAAGCAGTGGCAGAATTGCAAGAGGCGGTAGCGGGCTGGCTTGAAGTGCTCGAAGAGCAAGGCCTGCCGTTTCCTTCTCCTGAATCGCTATCTACCTCAGACGATGCCCTGCGGAAGACCGCCTGACGGCACCCTCAAGCAGAAGGGCAGCCAACAGAAGAAGAAGGGTTTACGCTTGGCGAAGCGCAGCCCGCAAGGGAAGAGCAGTTCACCCTTGGGGAAGAGAAGAAGCAGCCTACCCGTAAGGAAATTCCCCACGTGGCTCAGCCGATCAAGCTGACGGAGACGGTGCTGCCCTCTCACAGTTAAAGCAGGAGGATGAATCAGCCGATGAGAATACTTGTCTGAATCTCATTTTTGCTGGAAGGAAAACCCCATGCGCCCCCTTCGCTTCATCGTCCCTTTGTTGTTGCTGATCTCAAGCGGCCATGCCTTCGCCGACGAAACACCGGAGTTAGAGAAGCTGCGCCATGATGCCGAACAGGGACTTGTCGAGGCGCAATTCGACCTCGGCGTAGCGTATCACCAAGGCATAGGCGTGCCGAGGAACGATACGGAGGCCGTCAAATGGTACCATAAAGCTGCCGATCAGGGCGATGCAATCGCGCAATCCACCCTCGGCGTGATGTACGCCAAGGGAGAAGGCGTGCCACGTGACGATACCGAAGCCGTCAAATGGTTCCGTAAAGCTGCCGATCAGGGTCATGCCAAAGCGCAATACAACCTCGGCGTGAGGTACGCCAAGGGAGAAGGCGTACCGAGGGACTATGCAACAGCCTATATGTGGATGAACCTTGCGGCGGCACAGAGCGACGACATGGCGAAAAAAGGGCGGGATGTTCTTGAAGGGTCGGCAACACTCGATCAGGTGGCCGAAGGGCAGAAGATGACACGGGAATGGATGGCAACGCATACAAAGTGAGGAAAGAAGAATTATTGAATTATTCAGTTATTCCTAAATTTTCGATCAGCTTGTGAGGCCAGCAAAATCACCCGGTTCCGCGTCCGGGAACTCAGCCCGACATTCACCCGTCAATGCCACAATTGCTACGACACCTCAAATCGGATTTTGACGAGTCCCCACGGCCTCTGCTGAGGGTAACGGAAGGACCACGCAGCACTCGCACAACAAACGGGCAAGTGAGGGATTATGACTGACCACGAACATGCACTCCGAGAAATTGGCCGCCGCATGGCCAAGGAAGAAACGACAATCCCTGGCCTTGATACCGTCCTCCCAGCGGGAACCATCCTTTCGTGTTCCGATTGCGGGGAGGGGCTCTATAAGGTCACTGTCCGCGCGACGACAGCAGACCTTGTGATGGGCTCCCAAAGCTACCGGACTATCTCCGACCTCCAATGACATTCGCGTATTGGACGGGCTGGCGGGTGTATAGCGAAGTCCTCGCCCTCACGTGGCCACGGATTGATTTCGATGCGGGCACCGTTCGGTTGCTCTCAGGCACGACCAAAAATGGAGAAGGCCGGGTGATCTTTCTCACGCCAGAACTCCGGGCACTGATAGAACAACAGTGGGCTGACCATCGTACTCTGTATCCTGAGTGCTCCCTGGTGTTCCATCGGGATGGTAAGAGGATCAAAAACCTTCGTGGGTCATGGGAGCGGGCTTGCAAGGAATCCGGGCTTGCCGGTAAGATTCCTCACGACTTCAGGCGGACGGCAATGCAGGAACATGGTCAGGGCAGGTATCTCAGAACACGTGGCAATGAAGATGAGTGGGCACAAGACGCGCGACGTGTTTGATCGCTACGACATCGTGAGTGAAAGCGATCTCAGAGAAGCCGCCCCCAAGCTCAGTGAACGGTTGTCGGGTCGAACCATGACAAAAACCATGACAATCGCCCCTTCCGATGTGCAACCGTCCGTGCTAAGTCATTGCTTTCTCACCTCAGCCGGGATGGCGGAATTGGCAGACGCAGTGGACTCAAAATCCACCGCCCTACAAAGGCGTGCGAGTTCGAGTCTCGCTCCCGGCATACTCCTTCCTCTGCTTTCTGCTTAACAACCCTCTCCCAACGCGCCCCCTCGCCGCCCGCACCCGTTGTTTCACGCAATGGCTTCCTATGCTAGAAACGGCATCGACTTCGGACCTACGTTTGCCGCCTGTCTGGGTGCACGTATGAAAAAAGAACTCAGTCGCTTTTTACCGTGGCTTGTTGGCCTGGGTTTGATCGCCGCCACACTCGGCCTGTGGTATGCGCTCAGCAGGCAAGAAGCCGCAAATATCCAACAAATGACTGCGGTCGAAGTGGCGATCGTGAAGAACGAACTGCTGGCTCGCATGCAAGCGCGGATTTTAGGGTTGGTGCGCATGGCGCGACGCTGGGAGAATGGCGAACAGCCCACCCAAGAAGAATGGAAAGCGGAAGCGGAGCACAATCTCAGTAATTTTTCCGGCTATTGGGCAATTGCGTGGGCCGATCCCGCCTTGTCTCTCTGGTGGGTCGTGCCCGCGGAAAACGAAGATGTGACGCGGGAAATCAACTTTGTCTTTCACGAACAACGCCGCGCACTCATCGAAGCAGTCCGGAAACGGCGGGAAGTCGCGGCCACGCATGTCGTGGATCTGGGAGCCGCAGGAAAAGGGTTCTTAGTCTATGTCCCGATTTTTCACGGTGACAATTGCGCGGGTGTGATCATCGGCTTCTTTCGGCTGCAAGAACTGCTCAACTCGATCATTCCGACAGACATCGTGCCAGGCTATGGCGTTGCCCTGTTCGATGGCCCTGAACAGATATTTCGCGTACCCGCGACGGCGCTCCTGCCAGACGCGGATTGGAGTCAAGCCAGCGCTATTGATCTCTATGGCATCACGTGGCGGCTCCGCGTGTGGCCACAGCTCGAAGCTCCACTCCCTTTCGGGTCGGCACTGCCGGAAGTCGTGCTCGCGGCGGGCATAACGCTGGCGGTGTTGCTTGCCCTCGCGGTCCTGCTCGCCCAACAGGCGCGGGCACAAGCGCGGATGGTCACCGCGGTGAACCTTGAACTCGAATATGAAGTCGCTGACCGCAAACGGGCGGAGGACGAAGTCCGACTGCTCAACGACGAGCTCGAACAACGGGTCACGGAACGCACGACCCAACTCGCCCAAGCGAACGTCGGGCTAGAACAAGAAATTACCACCCGTGCACGGATTGAGCAGGACTTGCGGGAAAGTGAAAACCAGTATCGCAGTCTGTTTGACAACGCGACGGATGGCATTGCGTCTTTTTCACCCGATGGGATCATCAATGAAGCCAATCAAGGGCTGGAGGCGATGCTGGGCTGGTCGCGGCGGGACATGGTCGGCCAACATTATGGGAAATTCTGTCCCCCGGCGTCAACGGCGCTCGTGGAAGAACGGCTGCAACGGTATTTGGCGGATGAGGAATCCCCGCAGTTGCTTGAGACCGAAGCCTTCCGGCGCGATGGCAGTCTCGTTCCTATTGAGATTCGCGCCAGTCTCCTACGCGACCGTGACGGACACCCCACAGGCACCCTCGCGATTATTCGCGATATTTCCGCTCGCAAAGCCTTGGAGCAACAACGGGGCGAATTTCTCGCAATGCTGACCCATGACATCAAAAGTCCCTTGTCCGTGGTGTTGGGCTATGCGGACCTCTTGCTCGACACCGGAGATGAGCAGACTGCGGATGAACGTGAGCAGGACTTACGCCGGTTGCGCGAGAATGTACGAACAGTCTTTTCCCTGGTCGACAACTATCTCAACCTCTCCCAGGTCGAGGATGGTCGGCTGGCTCTGCACAAAGAGTCCGTGGAACTCAACACGCTCCTCACTCAAGTGGGTCAGCGCTACGAAACTGAAGCGCGCCAGCGAAGTATCAAACTCAAATTCGACTTACAACAAGAGTTGCCACCGATTGAAGGAGATCCGCTTGCCCTCTCTCGTGTGGTCGGAAATCTGCTCTACAACGCGCTGAAATTCACCACAAGACGGAAAGATCACCGTGAGTTCTTCCCGCAGGAATGGTGAGATCATCGCCTCGATTTCCGATACCGGGCCAGGGATTCCCGCGGAAGAGATTCCGTCGTTATTCGAGAAATATCGCCGTGGATCAACGAGCCGGAATGTCGAGGGAACGGGACTTGGCCTGTTCATCGTCAAAGCCCTAGTCGAAGCCCATGGTGGCCGCATTGAGGTTCATAGCGTGCCCCAACGAGGCACGAACTTCTCCGTGGTTCTCCCCGTCCTCCACTAAATCAGGAAGCTCCGTCCTCGGGTGCTCGTGCGCCGCTCCAAAGCGACTGGGTTGTTTCGCTATCGGATTTCCGGTAGGCACTAGGCGTACTACTTCCACCGATGAGGATCACCGCATGAGCGATACCCGTGACGTTGCGAAAGCCACCCAAGCCTGGGAAGAGAAGATTGTCCAAAAGACCCTGAGCCGTTCACCCGAACGAAAAAAACAGTTTGATACGACCTCCGGAATTCCCATCAAGCGACTGTATACCTCTGCTGATACCGCCACGCTGGATTACCAGCAAAAACTCGATTTTCCTGGACAATACCCCTTCACGCGCGGTGTGCAGCCGACCATGTATCGTGGGCGGTTTTGGACCATGCGCCAATATGCTGGCTTTGGCACCGCCGAGGAGTCCAATAAACGCTACCGCTATCTCCTTGACCAAGGACAAACCGGACTCTCGGTTGCCTTTGATCTGCCGACGCAAATGGGGCGCGATTCCGACCATCAACTGGCGGAGGGGGAGGTTGGACGCGCGGGCGTGGCGATTACTTCGCTCGCCGACATGGAAACGCTTTTCGGCAGGATTCCCCTCGATAAGGTCAGTACCTCAATGACGATCAATGCGACCGCGTCCATTTTACTGGCGCTCTATCTCGTCGTCGCGGAAAAACAGGGAGTACAATGGGACCAGGTCAACGGCACGATCCAGAATGATCTGCTCAAGGAATACATCGCGCGTGGCACCTACATCTACCCGCCCGGACCGTCGTTGCGAATCATCACTGACATCTTCGCGTTCTGTACCCAACAGGTACCGAACTGGAACACCATCTCCATCTCCGGCTACCACATCCGCGAAGCCGGATCGAGCGCGGCCCAGGAGATCGCCTTTACCCTAGCTGATGGAATCGCCTACGTGGACGCGGCGGTCTCCGCCGGACTTGATGTGGACACCTTCGCGTCGCGCCTCTCGTTCTTTTTCAATGTCCATAACAACTTCTTCGAGGAAGTCGCGAAATTCCGCGCCGC
>JANMSE010000098.1:0-2562 GCA_031389045.1 Deltaproteobacteria bacterium
GAGGCCGGTCCTTATTCCCAACCTGTGACAGGGCAAGCAAGTCATTGACGAGGGCTTCACTCTGCCGGACTGCCCGCGACAACCCCTCAAGGTAGGTTTTCTGTTCCCCACTCACCACCTTGGCCAAGTCTTGCTGAAGAAAAGTGACGTAGTTGTGAATCGCGCGGAGCGGGGTCTTGAGATCGTGCGAGGCCGCGTAGGCGTATTCGGCCAACTCGACGTTGGCCGCCTCAAGCGCGACGGCTTTGCGCGCCAGGTCCTTATGGGCTCGGTGCAGGGCCTCTTCGGCCTCCTTGCGCGTCGTCACATCACGGACGATCATCAGCACTTCCGCCGGGGCACTCACCACCACACGGGCTTCGTAGGAACGCGGTGGCGTGGTGCGGGTCTGCGTGTATTCAAAGGATTGGGTTTCGTTAGTCGCCAGGGCCGCTTGCATACAAGACTGTAATTGCCCCGCGACGGACGGTGGCAAAACCGCGGTCATCGGTTTTCCGAGGAACTCATCGGACGCCAGGGGCACCTCTGGACTTTTCCCCGCCTTATAGTTGATCACCACTCCGTCGCTGTCGATGCGAAAGAGCCAATCGGGCAAAGCGTCAATGAGGGCGCGGTTGGTGGCATGGCTACTGCGCAGGGCTTGGTCCATCGTATGGCGGTACAGCGCCATTTCGATGGCGGCTTGCAACTCACGGATCGTAAAGGGTTTCAACAGGTAGGCAACGGGCTCGGTGAGCTTTGCCCGTCGCACGGTCTCTTCGTCGGCGTATGCCGTGAGATAGACGATCGGAATGCGAAACTCCGTCCATATCCGGTGCGCGGCTTCGATCCCATCCATCTTCCCCGCCAAATGAATATCCATCAATACCAACTCAGGATGGACTTCAGCTACTCGCTGAATCGCCGCTTCCCCAGACGCGACCGTGATCGGCACGGAGTACCCCAATTGTTGCAACTGTAACTGGAGGTCTTTCGCCGTAATCCGTTCGTCTTCGACCACCAAGATGTGCCTCGTCGTCACAGAATTTGTTCTCCTCTAGCGGGCAGGTCGGCATTTCCAGTAATAGTGGTGCATGCTGGGCCCTTCTTTCCGACGACGGAGGGTGAGCACCACCGGGTCACCAATACGAACGTCCTCGGGATCGACATCGGTCATCTGGAGATACAGCCGTCCGCCCTGCTCGACATCGATCACACTCATGATGGTTGGGGAGTCCGCGGCTCCATAGAGATGGTCACGCGTGAACGTGAACACCGATCCTGTCCGTTCGAGCGCGATTTCCTGAAGTGAGTCGTGGTTCTTGCAAGAGATACATACGCGCGCGATGGGATATTGGCGGGTCCCGCAGTGCAAGCATTGCGTGCCGTACAACCGCATGTTCTGCTTTTCTTCTTTCGCGAGGAAGACGTTGGAGAGGTCGGCCCCATCTTCGTTCTCAGCGCAATAGGTCCGCATCTTTTTGTAGATTTGATACGAAGGATAGAGCCGTTTTTCACTGAGGTGATCGGAGACTGCGCGCGACACCGGACGTTTTTTGATCTCTTCCGTGACACGTAGCAGCACGCCATCCGCGCCTTCGCCATAACTCAAGAGCAACAGTTGATCGCCAGGCTTCGCGGTTTCCAAAGCGGCGGCGAGCAGCAGGAAGGGCGCCGCGCTGCCGCAGGCCCCAACTTCTTGAAACAAGGGATTCTGGATTTGCGCGTCTTGAAAGCCCAGTTTCTTCGCCACATTGATATGCGCGCGGCCATCGGGAGACGGCACGATGATCTTGGCGCACTCCGCGGCTTGCACTCCATATTTCTTCAAGACGGCCTGTCCGACGGCGACCAGATTCGCCTGATAGCCACGTTCCGTACTAAAACGAGAGGATTGGGTCTGGATGAAGCTGTCAGTATCGCGCCGCCATTCATCCAGGAAATCATCCGAGCGAGACCCCATACCGATGATTTCAGCAATCACGCCTTCACGTCCCAACATGATGGCGCTCCCGGCATCCCCAAACCATTCTTCTTCATTCTCTTCGGGTTGGCCGTCTCGCACCTCGCCAGCGGCGATGACGACACGAGACAATCGTCCGCTATTCAGCGCATCAACTCCGGCGCGAAGCGCGGAAGTGGCGGAGCGGAGGCCGCCGTTAAAATCCGCCGACTCACATTCAGCGGCAAGGTCACACGCCGCCACCATCAAGCTGGCCGAAGAGCGTTGCCAAAAGGGTGCGGACGTCGAAGCGAAGTACAACCCATCAATACCGGCTTTGCCCTGCTCTTCGAGACAACGCTGGACAGCTTCAAGCCCCAGGGTCAAGGCGTCTTCATCGAAATACACCGACGCGCGCTCGCCTTTGCCCGCGTGCCGATCCCACGCCTGGCCAATTTTTTCTCGCTCGACCCGACAAAACGGAATGTGATACCCACAGGTGATGATACCGATCATCGTTCTTTCTCCATTGGAACATTGAGCCATCGGGTCATCGGGTGATTGAGTCATTGAAAAAATTGAATGATCGAAGTTCCGTGTCCATCAATAGCCCAATGGTCCGATGACTCGATCACCCAAGC
>JANMSE010000110.1:0-1513 GCA_031389045.1 Deltaproteobacteria bacterium
CGCCAGGGAAAGTCGAATCGACCAGTACCACCCATCTTTCGGTGATCGACACAGACGGCAATGCCGTGGCGACCACACAGACGGTGAATCTGTATTTCGGGAGCGGCATGATGGTGCCTGGGACTGGGATCCTCCTCAACGACGAAATGGACGATTTCAGCGCCCAACCCATGAACCCCAATGCCTTTGGCCTTATCGGCTACACGAATGCGAACGCCGTAGCTCCCCGCAAAACTCCGTTGAGTAGCATGAGTCCAACCATCGTGACGCGCGACGGGAAAGTCGTGCTGGTGGCCGGGAGTCCGGGTGGATCCCGCATTATCAGCTCGACGCTGCAAGTCCTCCTCAATGTGCTCGTGCATAACCTGTCGTTGCCGGAGGCGATGTTCGCCCCACGGATTCACCACCAGTGGTTTCCCGACGATCTCCAGCTCGAAGTCCAGAAGGGCGCTTCCCCTGAAGGACTACCGGAGGCTCTGCGACAGATGGGCCATAAAGTGACAATCATCGAAACCAGCACCGATGGCCGCCACCTCTTTGGCAATATCCAGGCGCTTCATGTCGATCTCGCCTCTGGCATTATTACTGGCGTTTCCGACCCACGTGGAGAAGGCCGCCCGAAAGGACAATGAAGACGGGACGGGAGACCGAGGACGGGAGACCGGAGCCCAAGGGCAAATACGTCCCCTCTGGCTCCGGTCC
Source organism: Deltaproteobacteria bacterium (assembly GCA_031389045.1). Taxonomy (GTDB): domain Bacteria; phylum Desulfobacterota; class Binatia; order Bin18; family Bin18; genus JABFSC01. The sequence goes on from JANMSE010000110.1 coordinate 703, forward strand.
CCCGTCTCCGGTCTCCCGTCCCCGCCCCTATTTTACCGTGAAGGGAGTCATCCATGCCCCGCCCAATTGATGTGAATGCCGACTACTACCAGATTGAAGAACTACTGACCGAAGAAGAACGGATGGTGCGCGATGTGGCACGTCGGTTCGTGGACGAAGAGTTCATGCCGCGCGTCCAACGGTGCTTTCGTGACAATACCTTTCCCATGGAACTGGTGCCCCGCTTGGGACAACTCGGATTCCTGGGCATGACGCTCCCCACCCAGTATGGCTGCGCGGGCTTGAACAATATCGCCTACGGGCTCGTGAGCCAGGAACTGGAACGCGGCGATAGTGGCCTGCGGTCGTTCGCGAGCGTGCAATCGTCCTTGGTGATGTACCCCATCTATGCGTTTGGCTCGGAAGCCCAGAAAAACTTTTGGCTGCCACGACTGGCGAAAGCCGAAGCGATTGGCTGTTTCGGTCTGACGGAGCCGGACTTCGGATCGAACCCCAACGGCATGCTCACCCGCGCCAAGAAGGAGAAGGGCGGCTACGTGCTCAACGGCACCAAACGGTGGATCACCAATGGGTCGATTTCCGATGTCGCCGTGGTGTGGGCGAAACTTGAACAGGATGGCAAAGATGTCATTCGCGGCTTCCTCGTCGAAAAAGAGCGGAACGGATTCATACGCCTGGAGATCGAAGGCAAGTTCAGCTTTCGCGCGTCGATCACGTCCGAGTTGATTTTTGAGGACTGCTGGATTCCCGAAGAGAACCTCATGCCGGGGACTGGCGGGCTTAAATCACCGCTGATGTGCCTGACCCAAGC
>JANMSE010000126.1:0-4883 GCA_031389045.1 Deltaproteobacteria bacterium
GTTTTCCGACTGGCCCGGTTGGTTGAAGAAGCCGCTCGTGTGGCTCTGGCCGGAACACCGCGCCATCACGAAGAACGAAATTCTCACCGAGCTTCAAGAGAAGACCGCCATCCCCGGCGTGCTGCCGACGTTCCTGCAACCAATTCAAACGCGCCTCATGATGTTGCAAACCGGCTTTCGCGCCATGATGGGCGTGAAGATTTACGGCAGCGATCTGAAGGAAATCGAGCGCATCGGTCTGGAGATTGAGCAGTTTCTCAAGCAGGTTCCCGGCGCGACCGACATCGTGGCCGACCGTATCGTCGGCAAGCCGTATCTGGAATTCGCAATCGACCGTGACCGTATCGCCCGCTACGGCGTCAGCGTCCGCGACGTGCAGGATGTCATCGAAATCGCTATTGGCGGTACGAACATCATGGAGTCCGTCGAGGGCCGGGAACGCTACCCGATTCGCGTCCGCTACCTGCGGGAGTTCCGCGAGGACATTCCCGAACTGGAAAAGATCCTTGTGCCGAGCAGCACCGGCGCGCAAATCCCCCTCGCGCAAGTCCTCACCATCAAGAGCGTCCTCGGTCCGCAGGAAATCAAAGGCGAGCGCGGCCTGCTCGTGGGCTACGTGACGATGAACACACGCGACCGCGACGAAGTGAGCGTGGTCGAAGATGCCGAAGCGGTGCTCCAAAGCGCAGTGCGTGATGGCCGGCTCAAGCTGCCGCCCGGCTACTACTGGGAGTGGAGCGGCCAGTTCGAGAACCAGGTTCGCGCCACGAAGCGCATGAGCATCCTTGTGCCGATGACCCTGTTCATCATGATTGTCATGCTCTACCTCGGCTTCGAGCGGTGGTGGATCGCGCCCATCATTTACTTCGGCATCCTCGTGTCGGCGTCGGGCGGATTCATTATGCTGGCGCTGTGGGGCGTAAACCTCTCCGTGGCGGTGTGGGTCGGCTTCCTCGTTTTGTTCGGTGTCGTGGACGACGACGGCGTGATGATCTCGACCTACCTCGAAAACATTTTCGACAAGGCGACCTTCAACTCTGTGCAGGAGGTTCGCGAAGCGGTCGTGCAAGCGGGCTTAAAACGCATCCGCCCTTGCCTGATGACGATTTCCACAACCGTCTTTGGCCTGATGCCTATCTTTTGGGCGACTGGTCGCGGCTCCGATGTGATGCAACCGATGGCCATTCCTTCCGTCGGCGGAATGGTTGTGAGCCTTTTGATCACGATTTGGATCGTGCCATGCCTTTTCTGCGCGGTCGAGGAGTGGAAATGGAAACGGGCCCAACGCCTCGCGCAGAACGGAGCCACCGTATGACCACCGCACCCGCCATCGCCGCACCACCAAAAGGAGAAGCCTGGCATAACCGGTCTACCGAGGAAGTGCTGGCACATCTTGGCTCCGCGGCGACCGGATTATCTGCGCAGGAAGCAGCACAACGCCTCGCGGCCAATGGCCCGAACGAATTGCAGGAAGGCAAGCGCATCAGCCCGCTGCGGATTTTCCTCGGCCAGTTCAAGAGCCTCATCATCTGGATTCTCATCGCCGCCGGGGTCATCTCCGGCGCGCTGGGCGAAGTGGTGGACGCACAGACGCAAGGGCAAGGGTTTTTGTTCCTCGTCAAGTCGCGCCAAGGGGAAGCGAGCTTTACGCGAAGGCGTGAATCGAGCATCATACCGCCATGAACGCCGAACAATTCCACAAGCACCTTCAAGCCCACGCGGAGTCGTTCGCCAAGGCCGTCGCGACCAACGAAGGCGAGTGGATTATCAAGGGCTTCATTGATGTCTATCGGCGCATCTACACCATTTCGGTGGACACCAAGATTGTGTCGAGGGTTTTGGAGCTTCTCCTGTTTCCGATGTTCGTCGAGTTCGCGAAGCAGCACCGCCTTGAAGTCGAGCTGTGTCCGCAGCAGAACTTCTACCCCGACCTGACCTTCACGCATCCGCGTTCGGGCAACAGATTCGCGGTGGACATCAAGAGCACCTACCGCACAAGCGAGACGGAAGTGAACGGCATGACGCTCGGCGCGTTCACGGGCTACTTCCGCAACCGGGACAGCAAGAAGAACACGCTCTACCCCTACAGCCAGTATGCCGCGCACTTCGTCTTGGGTGTCATTTACTCCAAGTGCGACGACGTGGCCGACGAACGAAAGCAGTTCACGCTCGAAGACCTCACGAAGATTCCGTCAGTCATCCGGGACTTTCATTTCTTCGCGCAACCGAAGTTTCGCATCGCCGCTGCTCGACCGGGAAGCGGCAACACCAAGAACATTGGTTCAGGCTACAAAGATTGAAGAATTCGTTCGCGGCGCTGGCCCGTTCGCCGCGCTCGGAGAGGAAGTCTATGACGATTACTGGATGTTCTACCTCACGCGGGACATGGCGGCGGCGCTCGGAACGAAACGCCCCTACATGAATCTCAAGACCTACCTCGAATACAAGCAGCGCGGCATTGACACGCTCCAATCGCACGCGGAGGAAATCGCGAAGTTGACTGAGGATGAACCCGACGGTGAGGAGGACGAACCATGAACCGCCCGACGTTAGTGCCTCCGTTGAAATGCCAGGGCATCAAAACCAAGCTTGTTCCCGCGATTCAGAGGATTGCGGAGAGCAGGGTTTTCTCGCGCTGGGTCGAGCCATTTTGCGGTTCTTGCGTCGTCGCGTTGAACATCCAGCCGAAGAAAGCGCTTCTTTGCGATACCAACCCGCACATCATCCGGCTTTACCATGATATTCAGAGTGGTCGCATTACCGCGGCTGGGGTGAAGGCGTTTCTGACGGACGAAGGCGCGAAACTGAAATCACAGGGCGAGCCTTACTACTACATCGTTCGGGAACGATTCAACGCGACACCAAGCTCCTTGGATTTTCTGTTTCTCAACCGCTCCTGCTTCAACGGTGTCATCCGCTTCAACCGCAGCGGCAAGTTCAACGTCCCCTACTGCCACAAGCCGGAGCGATTCGCCCAAGCCTACGTCACGAAGATTACCAATCAGGTGCGCCAAATCGCGCAGGTCGTTGGCGCAGCGGACTGGGCTTTTGCGGTCAGTGATTTTCGCGACACACTTGCCGCGACGGAAGCGGGGGACTTTGTCTATGTCGATCCACCGTATGCCGGACGGCACGTTGATTATTTCAACTCGTGGTCGGATGAAGACGAAGATGCCTTGGCCTCACGTCTGAGTTCAGTCCCTTGCGACTTCGTGCTTTCGACATGGCACAGCAATGAATTTCGGACAAACGCAGCCATTGAGCGCAGTTGGAGGAAGCCGGGGTTTAGCATCCTGACCCGCGAACATTTTTACCATGTCGGCCCGTCCGAAGATTTGAGGCATCCGATGGTGGAGGCTCTCATCTCCAATTTTCCAATGACGGAGGATGAAACGGAATGTCCGCCAGCCGAACAACCTTCGTTGTTTGCGCTGGAAGGAGTGTCCGTCGAGTGAATGTCTGATGGTGGTCGGCACGGGAAAAATTGGGAAAATCGCGGTGCGGATATTTCGGGGGTTCGGCACGGAAGTGCTGGCGTTCGACCCGAATCTCTCACCCGCATGGGCGGCGGCACTCGGCGTGCGCTACACCGATTTCGACATGCTGCTGGTCAACAGCAACATCATCTCGCCGCACCTGCCGCTGACTCCGTCATCGCGCCATCTGCTGAACGCGGGGACCTTCGCCCGCATGAAGCCGGGGGCCTATCTGCTCAACACGCATGAAGCGTTCAGCGCAATTGCGCGTGTGACCACGGCGAATCTTGTCCGCCGCGAAACGGGCGAAGCATTCCTCGCCGGGACCACGTTATGACATCGCGTCGCAAGGCCACGCCGCGCACCGCGAAGATCACCCTCCACGGGTCCGCCTCTCTCGTCCGCCCAACCAGCGGCCAGCTCTTCCATTTTCGTCCCACAAAGCTGACGCTCTGCGACGGGACACACGTCACTCTTCGCTTCATCACGCCAGAAGACGAGCCGCGCATGATCGACTTCCACCAAACCCTTTCGCAGCAAAGCGTGCACTTTCGTTACTTCGGCATGCTGAGTCTCGGATTTCGCACGGGACACGAGCGGCTGGCGGCGCTTTGCTCAACTGATCGCGCGCGCGAAATCGCGCTGGTCGCCGATCACAAAAGCAGTGACGGTGAACACGCAATCCTCGGAGTCGGCCGGTTCATCAAGACCCCCGGTCTCGACGAGGCGGAGTTCGCAATTTTGGTCACTGACCGGAGCCAAGGCGATGGCCTCGGGACTGCGCTGTTGAAGTCGCTTGTAGCCATCGGAAGAAAAGCCAAGGTCCGCATTTTCGGCTACGTGCTTCCTGACAATGCCGCGATGCTGCACGTCAGTCACAACCTTGGGTTCAAACTCCACTTCCACCCAGCCGAAGGCGAATGGGAAGCGGAACTGGACTTGCGACCAGAACAAATCGCGCGCGGTAGTCATGCTCCTGTATGAATGTCGTCATCCTCGGCTACAACAACGCCCATTTCGTCCAAGAAGAGGGGACGTGGAAAGTCATCGGCATGATTCGAGCGCGCCACGTGTTTCTTGGAACCTTGCGACCATCAGACTGATTGCGGCCTCAGGTCCGACCATTGCCAACAGGTGAGAGGGAAACCGTGTCCTTCCACGGCAAGAGCGGCGGCATAGCCTGGGGTGGTGGACAGTTCCTGAAGGGACCAGCGGAAAATTTCGTCTGGATCACTCTGCGTGCTGAGTAAGGTCGCCGGTTCCCCGGGCATCAGCGACACCGCGAACTGGTCCAAGGGCAGTGACAGTCCTTCGCCTTTGGCTTTGATGTAAGCCTCCTTACGCGTCCAACAAAGGAAGAACGCCTGACGCTGCCTCTCTGGGGGGAGGGTCTGGAGCGTGGCGATC
>JANMSE010000190.1:0-17137 GCA_031389045.1 Deltaproteobacteria bacterium
CAAGGCATGGCAGGATACTTGCTGTTCCAGAGTATAGTGACAAAGGTACCTGTTTTGTGGTCCAGTTGCCTCAACAAAGGAGCGTCAGTCTATGAGCCAACAGCGCGTCCTCGTGGTTGATGATGAAGCCAATACCCGGCGGGTGCTCCAAATCATGCTGCAAAAGATGGGACTGGAGACGCGCGCCGCCAGCAACGGACAGGAGGCCCTCGCCCTGGCCCAGCGGGAATCCTTTGATTTAGTGCTGACCGACCTCAGAATGCCGGAGATGGATGGTCTGGCCCTGCTTGATGCGCTGCGCACGCAGAAGATTGAGGTGCCGGTCATTCTCCTGACTGCCTACGGTACGGTCGAAAGCGCGGTCCACGCCATGAAGTTGGGGGCCTACGATTATATTTTGCGCCCGTTCGATGTGGAGGCCGTGGAACGCACCATTACCCGCGCCCTGACCACGGAACGCACTCGACGAGAAAACCTCTTTCTCCGCGAAGAGGTTGAAAAAGGGTGGGGTGAATTTGTCGGTCGCAGCACGGCCATGCAACATGTCTATGACCTCATTCACCAAGTAGCGCCCAGCAATACCAATGTGATGATCACGGGCGAGACGGGCACCGGCAAGGAACTCGCCGCGCGCGCGATTCATCGCGCGTCACCCCGCAAAAAATCACTATTTGTCCCGATTAACTGCGCGGCCATTCCCGACGACATCTTCGAGAGCGAACTCTTTGGGCATACGCGAGGCTCCTTCACTGGTGCGTCTCATGACCGGGTCGGGAAGTTTGAGATGGCGCATGGGGGAACGATTTTTCTCGATGAAATTACGGAAATGCCACTGCCGATGCAGGCGAAATTACTGCGGGTGTTGCAAGAACGCGAAATCGAGCGCCTCGGTAGCAACCGACGGGTCCCGGTGGATATCCGCGTCGTGGTGGCCACGAACCGCAACCCGCAGCAGGCTGTGCACGACGGCACCTTACGGGAAGACCTCTTCTATCGCATTAATGTCTTCGCGCTGGACATGCCGCCCGTGCGGTCACGGGTGGAGGATATTCCCCTCTTAGTCCAACACTTCCTTGAGCATCACGGGGCCAAACTGGGGTATGAACAATTACAAATCAGCGATCAAGCGCTCCAGAGTCTGCAACGGTATGAGTGGCCTGGTAATGTCCGCGAGCTGGAAAATGTCCTCGAACGGGCCGCCGTTTTAAGTCGCGGGAAACTCATTGACAGTACGCACTTGCCCCAGGAAATGGTCGCACCAATAGTGGCACCGCAGGTGCGGCCACCGGTTGCCGAGCGCTTCGCTCTTCCCGAGTCCCTGTCGCTCGATCAAGCCATTGAGCAGCTTGAAAGAGAGTTCATCACCAAAGCGCTGACGCGGACGGACGGCAATAAGGCCAAAGCCGCGCGGGTGCTCGACCTCAGTGAACGCGCACTCTGGTATAAGGTGAAGAAGTACGGGCTCGCATAGCAGGATTGGATTATTGAGTCATCAGGCCATCGGGTCATTGAGGAACCCAATTCTTCAATCCTTCAATGGCTCAATGAATCAATACTCTGCACGATCCTCACTCCAAGTGCATAATGACACGGACGGAGCCATCAACTTCCGCGACCGGCACATAGCCGATCGCGTTCGGGTCGGAGGCCACGTAGCGTCGGACGGCTTCCGTCGAGGCCAGTGTCGCTGGCGGCAAGATGCCATCGAAATATAAGCGGTTCCAATAATCCGCGAGCCGCGGTCCAGTCTGGTTGAGCACGAGTTGTGAAAAACGCATGCGCAAGGGCACTTGCGAGGGCAGATTCAGCGGAACGATAGCGGTCCCATCGTCCCAGAAACGCTTGCGCCGCAGATAGATTTGGGCGACCTCGTCCGGCGAAAGTTCGGTCCGTCGCTCAGGGTGGACGATCACGGCCATGCGACTCTCCTGCCCGACAATGCGCGACGGGGTGAGGAGAGTGAAGGCAAGAGCTATGATGAAAAGTCGCGTACCCATAGCAGCTCAAAAGAGAAGCGAAAACGATACTCGTAAGCCCGGTGCGGCAAGTTCGTGGCGGTGGTCGGCGATGAGGTAATCGGCCTTGAAACGAAGGTAGGGGAGTGGGACCCAGGCCAAGCCAAGGTCAAATAGGTTAATATCGCGCCCACCCCCAGGTGGATGAAAGCGTTCGTAACGCCCAACGAGATACAGTGTGGGGAGTGTTTCCACGACACCCTGTGCGTACAGGCCCCACGTCGCGCCGTCCTCAATGCTGCCCTCGCCGAACAGCACTTCGCCACTCAGCTCGACGCGCTGATGGGGGAACCACAACAGGTCCGTACTGCCGAGGTGATTCCATTCACCATTGGGCCGCTGCGAAGCGAAATACGAGGCTCCCAGCGTCCACCCTGTGAGGCTGGCCCATTCGAGGTGTGCTCCGGCGCTGTACCTGGCCGGATGTTCATCACTCTGCGCATCAAGCGGCGGGAGCAACGCTCCGTACAGTGAGTACGATAGGGCCCCACCCTGAGGAAACACCGACCCGTGCAGCATCGCTCCGGTTGTCGTATCGTCGAAGACCTCCTCGACGATCAAGGGCTCGGAAGTTGTCCACAGGTGTGGTTCGCGTGGCGTCAAGTTCCACCGTCCAATCGGAGTTTGGAACTTGCCGACCCGGAGACGTAAGGCGTCACGAGTGCCTAGATCCAGGTAGAGCCGCTCGACTTCTAACACGGGATTGGAGTGTATCCCCCGTCGCCCCCGCTCCACTTCCGCCAACGAGCCGACTCCTAATTCAGCAAACAGGTGGGCGAACGGAACCGGATCGTAGGAGATGAGGAAGTTCAGCTCTTCGATTCCCCCGCGGCGCTCGCCGTTCTCAAGATGTTCTACCTCTGCAGTGGTGAATCCCCCAATCGTGAGCCCCGTCTTCTCTAGCCGTAGTCCCTGACCGGCGTGATACGAAAATCGCCCAAGTGGCGTGTCGGCACCGAAGGTTTCCTCCAGCTCCGGTCCTCCAATGCTCAAAGGAGTCTGATTCTCGGAGGCTGCCCATGAAGCTGGTGAGACGAGCACCACAAGAATGGTCACCACGCGCATGACCAGACCCATCATGCGCGTCGGGTGACAGTGGCTGCGATTTTGCGATTTTGTGGCGTTCATGGAGGTATAAGCAGGAAATGTGCAAAGCTGCGGCACAGGGTATATCCTCCGCGCTTGAACTAAGCCAGTGGAGGGGTCATCATCCCCAAAATGAATGAGGCCCCCTCGCGGCACGCGCGCGCAAATGGAGACTTCTCCTTGAATTCAGGGACTGGACGCATGTTCTCCCTACGCGCGCAGTTACTCTTCTTCGTTGCGGCCCTTGTCTTGCTCCCCGGTGGCTTGTACGGCGTGATCACACTCTCGAGCAGCCGCGCGGCGCTGGCGCAGGTGGTCGGGCGCCATCTCAGCGAAGAGGCCCGTAGCGGTGCCGACCGCCTGGCAACAACCTTGCGCTCGGAACGAGAACGGCTCGAGTCGTTCGCTGTCCAGGATGTCATGCGCGAGATTCGCATCGCTGACCTCGACAAGCGCATCTCCTCATTTCTTGCCTCGGGGAAGCGCGGCTGCCCCGCCTGTGTCGACCTGCTCGTCCTCAATCGGAGCGGACAGGTGGTCGCCGCGAGTACTCCGGCTTGGATTGGGAAGATCGAAAATACCATCCCTGGTGGGGTGGACTCGGCAGTGATGATTGCAGGCCCGTTCCCGACGGCGGATGCGACCGGGACGCTTATTCGCTTGACGGTGCCAGTGCCAGACCCTGACGCACGGGGGACCACACTCGGTCAGCTCGTGGCACTTTTCGACTGGGAACGGGGCACGGAGGTCATCGCGCGTGTGCGCGAAAGCATGAGGTCGGTCGGCCTCGACCCTGAGGTGCTGATTCTTGATGCCCGCGGTATCGTGATTGGCAGTGCCGCCCCAGCAGATGGACCCTGGCAGCTCGGCGACCTGCTGCTCCTCCACGTCCCGCGGAGCCAGGACCACGCAACCACGGGGTATATCGATACCGCTACCGCGAGGCTAGTTGGACATGCCAAGCTCCCCGACGACCTCCCACCCTGGACAGTGGTGGTGGCGGAACCGCTGGCCAATGCGTTTGCTCCTGCCCGGCGGATGGTCACGCTGCTCGCCACCGTGCTCGGGGGGATGCTGCTCGTCGCTCTGACCGTCTCCCTGCTTGCCGCCCGCCGGGTCACGGAACCCTTGACCGAACTCACCAAGGCCGCCGAAGCCGTTGGCCGTGGCGTGCGGCCTGAGTCCCCTGTGCCGGTGCGCTCGCGCGATGAGATCGGGACGCTCACAAACGCCTTTAATCACATGGCCGCCGACCTCAACCGTGCGGAGCGCGAACTCGTCGATGCGGCGAAGTTCTCCTTTGTCGGAGAATTGGCCGCCGGTGTCGCGCATGAGGTGCGTACGCCGCTCGGCGTGCTGCGCAGTTCGGCGCAACTCCTGGAACGCTCACTCGAAGTGAAAGACGACGAATCACGCGAGCTGCTCCAGCTCTTGCAAACTGAAGTCGCGCGCATCGAACGCGTGGTCTCGGCGCTGATTGAGCTCGGACGCCCGCGGGAAATGCACCTCGCGCCGTCGTCCCTCGGTCAGATTCTCTTTCGCACCACCGATTTCGTTGATGCCCAAGCGCGCCAGAAGCACGTGACCATCCGACGCCGCGCCATTGACCCGGACCCCGTGGTGCTGTGTGACCCTGAACTGATCCATCAAGTGGCCTTGAACCTCCTCGTCAATGCGGTGCAGATTCTCCCCGCTGGCGGCGCCATTGAAATTGGTCTCTTGCCCGCGCGCGATGGCTACGCCGGTTTCGAAGTCCGCGATGATGGACCAGGGATGACTCAGGAGGTGTGCGCGCGGATCTTTGAGCCGTACTTCACCCGCCGCCAAGGGGGGGCGGGGCTCGGTCTGACCTTTGTCCAGCGTGTCGTGCAGGAGCATCGTGGCCGCGTCTCGGTAGAGAGCGAGATAGGCCGCGGTACGGTCTTTCGCGTCACTCTTCCGGTCGCGGAAATTTTTCGATGACACGTCTTCTCAAGGACGTGTAGCGACACCTCTCGTTCCCACCCACCCCTGCAAGGAAGACAGGAGCACGCAAAAATTGTCCGCAAGAACTGTGAGCCGCTGCATTTTTGTGTGGTGTGTTCGGTAAGAATCCAACATTTTTGCTCACCTCTTCGCGGCACCACCTTTGCTCCCTTCTTGGAGCAAATACCAACACCAGGAGGAGTGTCAGATGAACAAACAACACGTATTCAGCGCGCCGCGGGGGAGATCTTACTTCTCTCGTCCGTTCCGATTCTTTCGCACCGTGGTGATAGTCTTGGCGGTCTGTTCCCTCGCCAGTAACTCGGTGTTAGCAAAAGACAAGAATAGGGGGGATGAGGATGAGGACCCACCCCCAGTCATCAACGTCAAGGACTTTCGCTTCAAGTTTGAAGTGAATGCCACGGCTCTTGATGCGGGGATACAGGTATTTATCGATGCCGACGGTTGGCGGGAGCTCGAAATCCTCGATCCCCAGGGAAAGCGGATTTTTCGCAGCACCGCGCAGGGCTCAATTAAGGAAATCGGGGGTGGCACGGAATTATTCTTGGAGAGTGACGAACCGCCATTAAGTGAAGTGCCGTTTTCGGAACAGTTTCAGCTCTTCCCTGAAGGCGAATATCGCTTTAGAGGCAAGGGAACCGGAGGAGAGATCATTGTTGGTAAAACCAAACTGACGCACAATATCCCCGCTGGACCACGGTTGGTATCACCGCTCCAGGGCGGTCCGCTCCAAGACCCAAACAATACCGTTATTGTCTGGGAACCCGTTCCCCCTCCTAACGGGAGTCCAATAATCGGCTATCAAGTTCTCGTGGTCAACGCCAATACAGGGTTTGTAGGATTACCAAAAGTGACACTCGACGTGATGATGCCCGCGACCGCCACACGTATGGTCGTTCCCCCTGGGTTTCTGCTGCGCGATACTGAGTATGAATGGGAAGTCCTCGCTATTGAGGCGGGTGGCAATCAAACACTTTCTACGTCTTTCTTTCGCACGGCTAAGTAGTGTGACGACAGCGCGCACGGTATCCACCGTGAAGATCCCCACAACTCCCTACAGGGAATTGCAATTTCGATGCGCGCTGCAACGGCCTCCCAACCCCATAACGCCGCTTCTTTGTGCTGACCGCCCGCGGTCCCGCGGGAGCACGGTCAGCACGGGAAGTGATCTTTTCACGCGGAACAACCATATCGACTCCATGCCCTTGAACAAAGGGGTGCTTTCCGAAAATGGAGGCGACTGGAGCCTGTCCCTGCACACCCTGCAAAAAAGACAGGGCGCGCAAAAATTGTCCGCAAAATTTGTCCCCTTCTGTCGCGTTGTCCTTTCTCTTCGACAAAAATCCACCACTTACTCTCGCCTCCTTGCGGTACCACCTTTGCTCTCTCTTCCGGTACAGTTGAGCGGTAATGATCGCTAGTGTCAGCCCGTTGAGTTTTATTCGATTGGAGTTACATGTCACTTCGCATTGAACTTGAAAGATCCGGCTCTTGGTTTTTTCGCTCATGAAGCTTCCATTTTGCCCGCCGTTGCCGATCTTATGGGCGGAACACGATAACGATTCAGGCCCGGCCGCGACGATCCACAAGACGTACCTGCGCGAAGCATGGCGGGAGCAGAACGGTTGGAGCCGAGCCAAACTGATCGCCAAGTTTTTGACCGTATGGCCCGTACTCAATCTCGCGTTGATCGCTTGGTTCACTTGGTTGAACGGGAGCGCTGTGAAGCGGCGAACCGGCAAGGGCCTGTTTCGTCAGATGTGCGAGCAGGCGTTCGTCGTGGCCCGCTTTAACATCCGCTCGCCCTGGTACTATACATTCGAGCTGCATGACAACACCCATCGCGGGCGGGCGCGCGAATATATCCAACGCTTCGAGACCAAGAGAAGCGGCATCTACAGTCTCTTCAAGAAGAATCTTCGCGGTAGCAGCAAGGACCTTCTGAGCAACAAGGAGAAGTTTGCGGAGCACTGCCGCGCGCACGGCCTCCACACCGTGCCGGTGTTGGCAACCGCCAAGGCTGGGATGATTCGCTTCACCATGGGCCGCGAGCTGCCGGACACCGATCTCTTCGTGAAGCCGATCGTTGGGCGCGGCGGCACCGGCGCCGATTGGTGGCGCTATGCCGGAAACGGTTCCTTCGTGAGTAGTGGAGGGAAATCTCTCACTCGCGCGGAGCTGCAGGCGCACCTCGAGAGGCTCTCCGTCGAGCAGCCCTATCTGGTGAGCCCTCGCGTGAGCAACCATCCCGCCCTCGCGGATCTGAACAACGGCGCGCTGAGCACGGTACGCGTCGTGATCATCCAGGACGAGCACGGCGGCTACGAAGTGACCGACGCGGTGTTGCGGATGGCGGTCGGCCTGAACACCGTGGTCGACAACTTCCATGCCGGGGGTCTCGCGGCTAACGTCGAGCTGTCGAGCGCGGAGTTGGGTCCCGCGACCGATCTCGGGCGGCGTCCGGATTGGGGCTGGCGCGAGCGCCATCCCTCGGGCGCAATGATCGCAGGCCGGAAGCTCCTTTGCTGGAGCGAGACGATCGATCTGGTGCAACGCGCACACGCCGCGTTCCCCGACCGGATCATCGTCGGCTGGGATGTGGCCATCTTGGCGGACGGGCCTTGCCTGGTCGAAGGCAATGGCGGGCCCGATCTGGATATCCATCAACGCTGCAGCCGCACGCCCGTCGGGCAAACCCGACTCGGCGAGCTGCTGGCGTTCCATACCCGCCGTGCGCTCGCTGTGCGCGACGCGTCGGCGGGCGAGTCGACATGAAAGGGTGGGGAAGATGATCGAGCTCTTCGAAGCGAAGGACTTGACTGAGCTGGCCGCGGTCCGCGAGCACGCGCGCGAGACTCTCGAGAACGGCGGCGTGGTTCACCTGCCGCACCTCGCGTTCGAGTTGGACGTTCTCGAACGCGAGATTGTGGATCCCGAGCGCCCGCTGAGCCTCCGGCTCGGCAAGGCGCGTAACACCGGCCGGCCGACCCTGCTCTTTTACCAGCGCACCGGAAGGCTGCGCGGCGGAGCGCTCAAGGGCGTGCCCAGCCGCGACCTCAAGGGCATGCTGGGTCGCTTCGCCGACTGGGCGCGTCACCTCGTACAGACGCTGCTGCCCGACTCCGCCGACCAGCTTGAGCAGGAGTTCACGACCTTTCGGCCCTGCGCGCGCAGCAAGACCCAGGCGCTCCACATGGACGCGGCCAGCACGCGCCCCACACAGGGCCGCTGCATGCTCCGCGTATTCCGCAACGTGAACGGCGGGGGCGTACCGCGCGTCTGGCAGGTCGGCGGACATTTCGAATCGGGCGCCGAGCGCTTGGTCCCGCGCCTTCCCGCGCAGGTGCGCGAGCGCATCCCGGGAGCCAGCACGCTGCTCTATCTGCTCGGCATCAACAAGAGCCCGACGACCACCTACGATCACACCATGCGCCTGCTCCGTTACTTGATGATCCACGACACGGAATTTCAAAGTTCCGCACCGCGCACGATCGTGGAGTTTCCGGCCGGCTCGACCTGGCTCGCGTTCACGGATCTCGCGCTTCACGGAGCCGTCTCCGGGCAACACAGTCTCGACCAAACCTTCCTCATGAACCCTTCCGGCATGCGCGACCCGAACCGTTCGTCGCTCCGCATCCTCGAGCGGCTCACTGGCCGTACGCTCACATGAACGTGGCACCGACGAAGATCGTCCTCATCGCTGGGAAGCTAAAGATCCCGGACCGGTTGGGCCACCACGACTACCTCGCGGGCTGCAAGCTGCTCGCCGCGCTGCTTGAGCAGAGCGCGGGCGTCCAGACGATCACGATTCCTGATGGATGGCCCGAGCATGAGCGCGCTTTCGACGGAGCCCAAGCCATCGTCTTCTACACCAGCGGGAGGGGCAAGCAAGCGTTCTTGAAGAGCGCGCAACGGCTGGAGCACCTCCAGAAGTTCGTCAACCAGCGCGTGGGGATCGTGATGATCCATCAGGCGGTCGGGGTGCCGCGCGCATTCGCAAAGCAAGTGACTTCGTGGCTCGGCGGCGCTCATGTGCGCGGAGAATCGAAGGAAGGTCACTGGCGCTCTCGGCATCGCGAGTTCCCGGCGCATCCGACCACACGCGGCGTGTTGCCCTGGTCGATCCGCGACGGATGGCTGAACGAGATTCAGTTCGGCGACGAGATGAGCGGAGTGACGCCGCTGGTGTGGTCTGGGCGAAAGCACAAGGGATCGCCGACCGGGGGTACGCCCGACGTCGTCTGTTGGGCATACGAACGCCCCGCTGGGGGCAGATCCTTCTGCTTCTCGGGACTTGACGCCCACAAGGCTTGGGCAGAGCTCGGGGTGCGGCAGCTACTCGTGAACGGGACGCTCTGGGCTGCGGGCCTGCCGGTCCCTCAGTCTGGGGCTCCGTGTGAGACCGATGCGAGATCGTTGAAGGCGAGCCTCACGCCGCGCGGCGGTCGTGGACGCTGGGCGCTCGACTTCGTCCGACGCTGCATTCGGCGAGTTGTCCCGTAGGTATGACGGAGAGCTGGCGCGGAGCTGTTATTATGGTCGATTGCATCGAACGTGTGGTCTCGGCGCTGATCGAGCTCGGACGACCGCGTGAAATGCACCCCGAACCGGCGCCACTCGGTCAGATTCTCTTTCGCACAACCGACTTCGTTGATGCCCAAGCTCGCCAGAAACACGTGACCATCCAGCGTCGCGTCATCGACCCGGACCCACGTGTCACGACACGACACGACAGGGAGCGACACGTCCCTTTCCCACCCACCCCTGCAAAAAAGACAGGATCACGCAAAAATTGTCCGCAAGAACTGTGAGCCGCTGCATTGTTGCGTGGTGTGTTCGGTAAGAATCCAACATTTTTTCTTACCTCTTCGCGGGTAAGCGGTCAGCCGTCAGCTTTCAGCAAAAACCAGGAGATGCGTACCCTGGAGGCTCTGGCTCGTGTCAGCAGTTGGGCAAAATCTTCTGTGTTTTTCTGTCTGGCTGACTACTGAAAGCTGAGAGCTGAACACCTACCTTCACGGCACCGCCTTTGCTCTCTTCTTGGAGCAAATACCATCAAGAAGGGAGTCATAATGAAGAAGCTGTACATATTCACAAACCTGCAACCGCGCACGCGTGTCGATCCGGGCGCACGGCGTTTCCTGACCAGAGCGATTCTGGTGATGACCGCCGTGTGTCTTATGAACGGCGTAGCCTTTGCGCAAAACAACGGTGAGGCTAACAACGTTATGGATCGCGGCGGTCAAGTGGGGTTCTGCTCCGGAACCGCGACTCTGCTCTTCCACTCGTGCGGGTTCGAGGCACAGGACGATTTTTTCAAAGAGCAGGCGATCTGTCTTAACGTGTCCGACAATACGGAGCGCAGGCAGTGCTTTGCCGACACTATCACCGCACAAAACGAGAACCAGCAACTCTGCCGCGCACAGTTCACCGCGCGGCGCAACGTCTGCAACTCCGTGGGCGAGAGTCGCTACGACCCCAATTTCGATCCGGCTTTGTTTGACACGAACTTCAGGCGTCTCACTAACCCAAACCCGTATTTCCCCCTCACCATCGGCAACACCTGGAGTTACGCCGGGGGCGGCGAGACCATCTCGATAGCGATCCTTGATAGAACCAAGTTGATCGACGGCGTGCGGTGTCTCGTGGTTCGGGATCGGGTGACCCAGGATGGCGAACTCGTTGAGGACACCTTGGACTGGTTTGCCCAGGCCAAGAACGGAGATGTCTATTATTGCGGTGAAGAGGTCAAGGACTACGAGAGCTTTGTCGGTGACAGTCCGAAGCTGCCGGAACTGACCAGCATTGATGGCTCCTTCAAGGTGGGGCGGGACGGTGACAAGCCGGGCATCCTCTTCCCCAGGGTCTTAACTGTCGGCAAGGTGCGTCGCCTCGAATTCTCAGTAGGCAACGCCGAGGATATGGTGCAGATTCTGTCCACGACCTACAGATTCGGGAGCACCCCCGCACTCGACCGGTTCGTGCCACGACAACTCGCGGAGCGCTTCTGTGCCGCCGGCAACTGTGTGGTGACAAGGGACTTCACTCCCCTTTCGCCGGGTGCCCTTGAGCGCAAGTACTACGCGCGGGGAATCGGCCTCTTTCTCGAGGTGAAACCGAACACGGGAGAGGCGGTCCAGCTCGTGAATTGTAATTTCGATGCGCGCTGCAACGGTCTCCCCACGCCATAACCCCACTTCCTTATGCTGCTGACCACTCGCGGTCCTCCCGGAGGACAACCAGCACAGGAAGTGATTCTTCCACGCGGAACAGCCATCTCGGCTGAATAACTTTGGACAAAGGAGGTGATTTTCCATGACGACGGAATAACCATATCAGCGGAGGTCTACAGGCATACGGAAGGGGTTGCTGTTTTCGAGTAGAAATTGTTCTCAACCACCATAGGAATCACAACAATGCGAAAAAGAATGAATCCATCAAATCTCTCTCTGCTAGTGATGTTCAGTCTGGCGCTGGCAGTTGCCACCCCGACGGTTCACGCCGCGGAATTCTCCGAAGCCGAACTGTACTTAGAGCTCAATAACACCGACGGAGACTTGGGCATTCACAGTTCGATCGACGGAGGGGCCTATTCGCTACTGGAAATCGAAGACCCGAAGGAGAATGTGATATTTTTCGTGGAAGCCACGGGACCCTTGGCACGTCAGGGCCTGACCCAGCTATTTTTCGAGAGCGCTGAGCCAAAGTTCAACGAACTGGCACCCGCAGCGTTTTTCCGCCGGTTCCCCGAAGGGATTTATGAAATCGAGGCCATAAGCCTGACAGGAGAAGAGATCGAGGGCTCGGTGAGGCTGAGCCACGTGATGGCGGCCCCAGTGGGCAACATTACGGTGAACGGAATTCGAGCAGCAAAGAACTGCGACGCGGTTCCGCTGCCAGCAGTCAGAGGACCCGTCCTCATCGACTGGGCTCCGGTGACGACCTCACACCCCACGATCGGTAAAAAGGGACCGGTCAAAATCGTCCGCTACCAGTTTTTCGTCCAGCAAGGAGACCTCAAGTTGGCTATCGACCTTCCACCCACCGTGACGCGGTTCCAGGTGCCAGCGGACATCACGGCACTGGGCGGCCAATTCAAGTTCGAGATCATCGCCAGAACAGCGAGTGGCAACAACACGGCGATAGAAAGCTGCTACACCGTTTCGCCAGCATTACCAGTAACACGGCAATAGAAAGCTGCTTTCCTCTCTCCTGTCAATGCGTGGAAGTCGTATAAGTGTCAGGAATCACGGGCTCCATTCACAGTCGCTTTTTATAGCGGAGGCGAATGGAGCCCCTCACCCATCCCCGCAAAAAAGACAGAGGCTGCGCAAATTATCCGCGAAAATTGTCGGCTTTTGCGTTTTTTTCGTCCCCTCCTGTAAAAATCCAACACCTGGCCTCACGTCTTTCCGGCCTCGCCTTTGCCCCCTTTCTTGAACCACATACTGCCCCAAGGAGGAAGTGATACGACCAAACTGTTCGCAATGACAAACGTTCTGTCGCATACGCCTACCAATCCCAGCCCACGGCGTTTCCTGACCAGAGCGATTATGGTGATGACTGCGGTGTGTCTGGTGAGCGGCACAGCCTTCGCAAAAGAGGACGATGATGACGACGATGACAATGATGATCGCGGCGGGCGAGGAGGCTTCTGCTCCCAGACCGCGAATCTTCTTTTCCGCACGTGCAGGACAGAGACCCAGGATGACTTTTTCAAGGCGCAGGCTATCTGTCTCAACGTGTCCGATAAGGCGGAGCGAGAGGAATGCTTCGCTGACGCCGCAGCCGCGCGCGGCGAGGGCCGTGAACTCTGCGGCGAACAGCGGACTGCGCGTCGCGACACCTGCAAATTGCTGGGAGAGGATCGTTACGACCCTGACTTCGACCCGGCTCTGTTCGATAACAACTTCGCGAACCTCACGAATCCGAACCCTTACGTCCCCCTCAAAATCGGCAACCGCTGGGAATACCGTGAGGGAGCCGAGTCCATCGCGATAGAGGTCCTGAACGAGACGAAGTTGATCGACGGGGTGACGTGTATCGTGGTCCAGGACCGCGTCACGGAGGACGGCGACCTTGTCGAAGACACCGACGATTGGTTTGCGCAGGCCAAGAACGGGGACGTCTACTATTGTGGTGAGGAGACCAAAGACTTTGAGTTCTTTGATGGTGACAATCCTAGGCTGCCGGAACTTGTCAGCATTGATGGCTCCTTCAAGGCCGGGCGTGACGGCGACAAGCCCGGCATCCTCTTCCTCGGATCCCCAACACCAGGCAAGGTGTACCGCCAGGAGTCCTCACTGGGCAACGCCGAAGATGTGGCCGAGGTCCTGTCTAAAACCTACGCTTTCGGCAGCAACCCCGCACTCGACCAGTTCGTTCCGCAGCAGCTCGCGCAGCTTCTTTGCTCCGCCGGCGATTGCGTAGTGACCAAGGAATTCTCGGCGACTAGCGGGCCGGGGAACTTCGAGCGCAAGTACTACGCGCGGGGAATCGGTCTCTTCCTTGAGGTGAAGCCGGACAGCGGGAAAGCTGTTCAGCTTGTGGGGTGCAATGTGGATCCGCGTTGCGCGACGCTGCCAACACCGTAATACAGCTTCTTTGTGCTGACCACCCGCGGTCCTGCAAGAGCACGGTCAGCACAGGAAGTGATTCTTGCACGTGGAACAACCATCTCGACTCAATGAACTTGAACAAAAGGGGGCGCTTTTCGATTATAGTGGAGTAGGGTGGGTCAAGACCCACCCTACTTTCAGAATCAAAAAATTCGCATCCTCCTCCGTTGCCCACAGGCTTGACAGAGCCAACCTCGCCATGTTCAAGAGAGGCAGCGGCCACTGTGCCTCCTCACAGGGCCGACAAGGAGGGGCGCATGAACTTCGGGCTTTTCTATCAACTGCCGTGCGCGGACACGCAGTCTGAACCGATTCGCTATCAAGAAACCATTGAGCAAATTCAGCATGCCGACACCCTCGGCTTTGACTGTGCGTGGCTGGCGGAATTGCACTTCTACAAGGCGTTTTCCATCATGTCCTCGCCGTTGATTCTGGCGACGGCTATTGCGCAACGGACGAAACGCATCCGCCTCGGTATCGCCGTCAACTTACTTCCCCTGCATCACCCGATCCGTAGCGCCGAAGACGGAGCGACCGTCGATATTCTTACCAACGGTCGGCTAGAGTTCGGCGTCGGACGTGGAGCCATTCCGCTGCATTTTGCTGGATTCGATGTCTCACGGGAGGATAGTCGTGAGCGCTTCGAGGAATCACTTGAAGTGATGAAAAAAGCGTGGGGACCGACGGCGTTCTCGTATGAGGGCACGTATTATCACATTCCAGAAACCAACGTGGTGCCAAAACCACTGCAAAAACCACATCCGCCGATCCGGGTGGCAGCGAACAGCCCGGACACCGCCGTGTTCGCGGGCAAGTCTCACTATCCGGTCTTTGTCGCCTCCGTCACTAATCCGCTCCCTCGCATGTTTGAGCAAGTCGCGACGTATCGGACGGCGTGGCAAGAGGCTCCTTCCGGAGTCAGTGGCGCGCCCGAACCGAACGTCTCTACCATGTTTTTCTTCCATCCTGGAGAAAGTTTGGAGCAGGTGCGGCAAGACATCGAGCCGAGTCTCAAGAACTATTTCCGTAGTGTCTCCGGCATGGTGCAAGCTGGGGTGAAATCGGAAGGCGCGCAGGCGACGGATGAATCGTACCGCTATCTGAACGACGTGCAAAAGATGGTCGACACCATCACCTTCGACAAAATCACCGAGAGCATGGCCATCTTTGGCTCATCGCGGGACTGTATCGCCAAAGCCAAAATGCTCCACAAGGAAATGGGCATGAAGGAATTGATCTGCTGGTTCAATCCTGGTGGTCTGGTCCCGCATGAAAAGGTCCAGAAAGCCATGTCCCGCTTCGCGGCGGAGATCATGCCAGAGCTACGAGCACTATAACGTATGAAAATCACCGAAGTGCGGATACATCCGCTGGCTATCCCTCTCCGACAAGAAACGCCGCCTTCACCCTGGGCCGCAGGCTTGGGACAACAGATCATCATCCAAATTTTCACGGATGCGGGGATCACCGGTCTTGGCGAAGCGTTCGCGTATGGGGTGCCGCAAGCGGTGTGTACCGTCCTCGAAGACTTCAAGCCTCATCTCATCGGCGCGGACCCAACCCACCCGGAAGTGGTGATTGAGCATCTCGCCAAAATCAGCATGCTCTATGGTCGGCGCGGGTTGGGGCTGTTCGCGCTGAGCGGGATCGACATCGCCCTGTGGGATATTCTGGGGCAAGTGAAGAAGCAGCCGTTGTACAAATTGTTAGGTGGCACCGAAGCGAAACGGCTGCCCGCATACATCAGCCTGTTGCGCTACCATACCCCGCCGGAAGTAGCGAAAGTGGTCGCGCGTGGGCTGGAAGCGGGGTTTCGCGCCATCAAACTTCATCAGCTCGATCTCAAGTCCGTCGAGATGGCTCGCCGCGTCGCTGGCGACCGTACGGAACTGATGCTTGATGTGAACTGTCCGTGGAATCGCGATGAAGCGCTGGACATGGCCCGCGCGCTTGCGCCCTATCGGCTCGCTTGGCTCGAAGAACCGGTCTGGCCACCGGACGATTACGCGAGTCTCGCGTATGTCCGCCAAGGGGGAGGCATCCCCATCGCTTGCGGCGAAAACGAAGGCACGGTGTATGGTTTTCAGAATCTGCTCGCGCGCGAGGCGGCGGACATCGTGCAGCCGAGCGTCACCAAGGTCGGTGGCATTAGTGAATGGCGGCGCATCGCGGAACTGGCGGCGCGGCGCGGCGTGCACATTGCCCCGCATTCCTTTTACTTTGGCCCTGGCTTCATCGCCACGTTACATCTGATGGCCGCGATGCCTGGCTGCACCTACATGGAGGTCGCGGGCTGCTCGCTGGAAACGCCCATTTTGCAAGAGCCGCTCGATCTTCGCGACGGGACACTCGGCGTGCCCGAAGCTCCGGGGCTTGGGGTGACCTTCAATAATGAAGTGATTGGCCGGCACCCTTACACCGCGACGAGTCGGAGTCTCAACGTCAGCGGGTGAACCCATTTTCTCTTGACAATCTCTGAGGTGTGGCAGATAACAAACATGCTTTGGAACCACAGATTCACGCGCAAACAGAACAGATAAAGGAGGGTTTTCTTATGGGCCGCACGTTTTTTCGGGGAGCCAATCTGATTGATGGCATCAACAAACCTCAACCCAATACCACGGTGGTTGTCGAGGGCGACCGCATCAAAGCCGTGGGCACCAATGGCAATATTCCCAAGCCGACCGCGCAGGATGTGGTCTACGACCTCGGTGGCAAGGCGCTCATGCCTGGCATGGTCATGTGTCACTACCATGTGGCCTACGACAATGTGTCCGACCTCAACGACATCGACATGAAACACCCGCCGACCTACCTCACGCTCATCGCCGCCAAGAACGCGGAGCTGCTGCTGCGCTCCGGCTACACCGGCGCGGTGGGTGCGGGCACGATGCACAACATTGACGTGACCCTCAAACGCGCGATTAACCGCAATATGATTCCTGGTCCGCATTTCCTGGCCTGCGGGCGCGACCTCGTCACGACTGGCGACTCGGTCGATTGTCACCCGAGTTTCTGGAAAATGAACATGGATGGGCTCGCGCGGATTTGCGATGGACCGGACGATTTTCGTAAGGCTGTGCGCGAAGAAATTAAAAATGGCGTGGAGATCATTAAACTGTATCCCACCGGTGGACATGGCCTCATGTGGCCCGCCGATGTGATGACCATGACCCAAGCCGAGATGGACGCCGCGACCGAAGCCGCCCATGAGCGTGGCAAAAAGATTCGCGGGCATATCATTTCCAAGAAAGGCATCCTCGCCGCGCTCAAAGCGGGGATCGACGTGATCGATCATGGCGACATGATGGATGAGGAGTGCATCGAAGGCATGGTCAAGCAGGGAACCTTCGTCACCCCAAGTTTGTACTTCCCGTGGAAGATGGTCGAAGAAAATCGCAAGACCGGCAAGTGCGGTTTTGGCGGCGTGGA
>JANMSE010000313.1:0-13466 GCA_031389045.1 Deltaproteobacteria bacterium
GAGGTCAGCATCAACAGCGCGGGAAGCGCGAAGCCACTCAGGAACCCGATAAGAATGACACGAATCTTTTGCCGAGTGAGATACGAATCGGGAACCGTGTATGCCCAGATCGCGCTACCAAGGAGAGCCACGCCACCGAGCCCCGCGTAAGTCATGCACAGGTTGTGAACGACCGAGTACGTACTGGGGGCATACAAGTAGAATTCATACGCAAGGGCCAAACCCAGCGCGATGACGTACGGCAGCACGACGACTTTCGGACCACAACGGCGAGAGCGATCAACAGGAAAGACCAAGGCGAGATGGAGTAACCCAGCCGGAAAAAACGCCTCGCCCAGGACATGCAACCGGAAAAACCAATGCGGGCGATAGAGATCCGCGGCGGAGATCGCGAAGATTCCCCCGGCCAGGCCAAATGCGAGCAAGGCCAAGCTTGCCGGGGCGTCTGGCTTCAAGAGCCATACTCCCACACCGATCACCACCAACGCGAGACCGCTAAACAGATACAACCCGAAAAGGAGCAGGTAATCCTTGACCGTGAAGGGCAGTGAGGCGAGGACCACCTGTTCCTGCCGGCCATTTTTTTCCAAGGTGTAGGTGAAAACAGCCCCAGGAGGAGCGGACTGGACCGCGGCATAGAGCGCGGCGGAGGTCTCTATCGCTTGTCCATTCACGGCCACCACCTTATGTTGGTATAAGTGACTGTGATCAGCGATCGTCCAATGCGGGAGACTGATGGAGGGAATCACCTGGTTCGCCATGACAAAGAAACCGGGGAACGTGGTGCCCACCCAGCGGATACTCGTGAGGGCGCAGGTCAGTGCGAGCCCCGCGACCATGAGCAGGAGAATGGCGGCTTGGTGTTTTTGAGACAACCACCGACTCGTCATGGTCAACTCGCCTTTTCCGTTACCGCTTCTTGTCGTTCTTGCCCCGGGTGCCGCGCGACAAAAAATAGCGAAGGAGAAGCGGATTGCACACCTTGCGCATTGGCAACACCAGTGGAGGTCCGCTGACGAGCGCGATGGGCGAGGAAGAGTGCCACAAGCGCCCATGCTCCGCAGGAGACAACGAACCAATCGCCATAGCGGGTGTACACGCTGAGCTGTTGACGCGGCAGGATATCCCCGATGACGACGTTCTCGGTGGCGTCGGAGAGTTGCGAGACCCGCCCAAATGGATCAACGAAGCCGGTAATGCCAGCCGTCGCGACACGAGCGAGCGCGCGGCGATTTTCCACGGCCCGAAAGACGGTCATGGAGAAGTGCTGCGCGGCCGCGGCTTCTCCCGCGAGCCAGGTATCGTTGGAAAGGTTGACGAAAAACTGGGCACCATTTTGCACGAGACGACGAGCGAGATATGGATACGTGGCTTCATAACAAATCAACACACCAAAGTTCCCTTGTGGAAGAGAAAAAACCGTCGAACGGCTCCCGGCCGTAAAATCGCTGGGATGTTCAGCGTTATGCGGAACGAGGGAAGGGAGTGCCAGGGGTCGGTATTCAGCGAACGGGAGCAGACGGACCTTATCATACACGTCGAGCAGGGTTCCACCGGGTGCCAGAAGGTAGGCGGAATTATAATACCGCTCTCCGGTCTCGGTGTTCTCCACTCGTGGGGCTCCCAACAACAGGGCGGCATTCATCGCTTTGGTGAACTGGCCCAACTGTCCCCGCAGCGGGGGCTCGCGGTCAAGATA
The DNA here is from genome assembly GCA_031389045.1 of Deltaproteobacteria bacterium. GTDB lineage: Bacteria > Desulfobacterota > Binatia > Bin18 > Bin18 > JABFSC01. The sequence goes on from JANMSE010000313.1 coordinate 1,700, forward strand.
AAATCCCACGGCGAACTCAGGCCAGACAATTAAATCGGGGTGCGCTTGCCCGATCCCACGGCGCGTGAGGGTGGCGTAGCGGAAAAGCGTATTGGCGTAATGCACGCGTTTCCAGCGCTGAGCGGGGGGCACTTGTCCTTGGACAAGCGCGAGCCGCACCGGTGGGGTTGTTGGAAGGGAGGCGGATTCCGAGAGGCGGAACGCTCCATAACTCAGAATTATGACGAGACTCGCGGCGAACATGCCAAGTGCGGTCCACGGAAACGGCCCCATTGCGGATTGCGGATTGCAGAGTTTCGAGTTTCGGGTTTCGAGTTTCGGGTTTCGAGTTCGGAGTTCAGAGTTCCAGGTTTCGGGTTTCGGGTTTCGAGTTCCAAGTTCCAGGTCCCCTTTTAACTTTTGACTTTTGACTTTTGACTTTTGACTTTTGACTTTCCCCCATCTCCACATCTCCGCGACGACATACCCACTGAGCGCGAGCAGGAAAGACACACCGTACACACCGGTGAGATCGGCGATCTGAATGAGCGGGAGATGGCGATATTGTGTATAGCCAAGTAACTCCCAAGAGAACCCGGAAAACAAGGAGGAGCGTGCGAATTCCCCCACGACCCACAGGGCAGGAACGCCAAGAGAGCCGAGGATCGGACAACCGCCGCGCATCAGCACGCAAGAAAAAGCGGCGGCAAGGCCGGTGTAAGAACCCACGAAGAAGCCATAGCTCAGAAGGGTGAAGAGCAGGTCGAGGGGGAAGGGGAAAGGAAAATAGGCCGCCACCGCGAGGTAGACCCAGTATGCGATCCCAGCGCAGAACAGCACGCCATAGACCAATCCGGCGAGAAAAGCGCCGCGCGGCGTTTTTCCGCGAATCACAAGAAATAATGGAGCCAGGGCCACCCAGGCCGCGCTGACCCACTCATAAGGAGGGGCCGCGAGGGTGTAGAGACCTGCGCCAAGGATGAGGAGAAGACAATCCTTGGAGACCGTATTGTTGAACACCATGAACAACCTGCTTCTTTTGCTTTCCCGTCGAGGAAAAGAGCAGGTCGTCCAGGAAGCGCGGAGCAGGGAGATGGACGACCTGACTCTCGGGAACTATTCTCACGTTGGTTACTCTCCATAAGGAGAAGACAACCCGCCAAGGGAGCCTTCTTCACTCCCTAGCATCGCGCTCGTCGCGCTCTCAGGTCCTACATCCGCCTGTAACTGGAGATCGAACGTGGCGACCCCCGGTTTCGGTGCGGCCCCATTATCAAAGCGCCCAGTGATGGCGAAAATGAGGGTTGAGTAATCGGTATGCGCCGTCCCGTCGCGGTGCCAATTGGGATCTTGCGCATCGACTTCCTTGAGGCCACCAGGTTGGTGGTCCGCACAGTACTGCGCGAAGGAGTGGCGAAAATAATCAAGGATATTACTACTCGCGCCCACAGAGGGGAGGATGCTGAAGTGGTCCGCGCTGTAGGTGTCCAACGCATCAATGAAAAACCCTTGATGATTGGTAATGGCAACGTCTCCCATGCCAAACCGGAGCGGATAGTTGTTTAGCACGGCACGAAATTCCATGGCCTGGCAGACATTATTGAATCCCGCCACGCTCAGATACACCGTGCCATCGGCACCAACTCCAGTGGCATACCTCTTGACCTCAAGCGACCCAGATTGTTCCGCCACGGCCACGGGTTTCCCGATGACCGTAAACTGTGCCTCTGAAACGGTGAAAGAAAACCCCTCACGCGTGGCGATAATTCGGGTTGGCCCCATGCTGACCTTGGGCACGGCCACGACCAGTTGCGGAACGCGCGTCGCCCCAGTGGGATCCGTGAGTGTCCGCTTCGAGACGACCGTTGCTGGAACCGTCACGCGATTGGTGTTGTTCTGAAACGTCACTTTCCAAGTCTGTCCAGCCTGGAAGCTCTGGTGAAAAAGCGTCACCGGCATTCCAGAGAATGCCGCCTGTGGGACAATAGTTGCCGGTGCTGGTGCGGGCTTATCGCAGCCGCAGCCGGCATGCGCGGCGATCGGTGGACCGATCAAGAGTGCGGCGGTTAATAACACGGTGAAGAAGATAGGCTGGGTAGCCGTGGTATGGAATCGCATGTACATCCCCAATTTTCGCGGCCCGTTCCTTGTTTATCCTGATCGGGAACGAGCTCCGGATTGAATTTTTCCCCCTCTCCGCCGCCGCCACCTTCGCTCCTGACTTTTCTATCGGAGAACTAGTGGCTTTCTTTAGCGGAAAAACGAGGCCATGCGCGTATATCACTCATAGAGAGTGATATACGCCGACGACCGTGCCGAGATTCGGATAATTATGAAAAAAATCTCCGTATATCGGAAAAAAAGAAGCGGAATAGGCCCCATACGAACGAGGGAGAGTCCCGATTTTTGGAGAGCAGGTTTATGCGGAAGAAACCTGAGTCTGCTCGCGGAAAAGGCCGTGATCCCCAACAATTCGCATGGTGGTCACGAACTTCCGTGATCGCCGTCCGCGTCCGCAGTGACGCTCCACCAGCGGCGCGCCACCAGCGGCGCGCCACCAGCGGGTTGAATACCGTACTTCATACGTGGTTCCTCGATAGTGACGGCGTCCTGATTCATGGCTCGCTCATCCCGTTCGCTTCGTCGCGGATCGCGTCTTATGTGAGCCGCCTTTTCTCGGTCTGACTCTTGACTCAGGTGTCTCGGCCTGTGTAGAGATCAACTCACAAAACAGCCACGGTAGGAGAAAAGGAGGGGGACTATGACTTACGACGTACTGCTGAGCGGGGGAACGATTGTTGATGGGACCGGGAAGGGAGGTTTTATCGCCGATGTGGGGATTTCAGGGGACCGCATCGTCGCGGTGGAACCGAAACTTTCCTCGAAAGAAGCGGGCAATGTTGTCGATGCCCGTGGATTAGTTGTCTGCCCAGGGTTCATTGACCATCACACCCACTATGATGCCCAAGTGTTGTGGGATCCCATGATTACGTGCTCCTCATGGCATGGTGTCACCTCCATCATCATGGGCAACTGTGGCGTCGGGTTAGCCCCGTGCAAACCCGCCGACCGTGAGGCATTGGTTGGTGACTTGGTGAATGTCGAAGGGATGTCACTCGATGTGCTGCAACGCGGAGTCCAGTGGTCGTGGGAAAGCGTGGAAGAATACCTTCAGGCGATTAGCACGAAGGGCGTGGGGGTCAATGTAGGATTCATGGTGCCCTTGTCACCCTTGCGGCAGTACGTGCTCGGCGAGGAAAGTAAAGAGCGCGCGGCGACCGTGAAAGAGATTGAGCAGCTCCGCTCCCTGTTCCGCGCGGCGATGGACGCGGGCGCCTTCGGCTTCTCGACGACCGTGTTGCCGCAACATCTGGGATTCCAAGGACGACCACTGCCTTGCCGTCTTGCCAGTCGAGACGAACTGAGCGCACTCGCCGGGGTGCTCAAGGAGTTGAAACGCGGCAGCATTGAGATTGCCCTGACTCGCAGCCCAGGCATCTTGTCGGATGAAGAATTCGACATCTTGACCTTCTTGCTCATGCAAAGTGAACGCCCGGTGACCTGGCTCGGCCTTTTGCAAAAGCCCGAAGCTCCACCCGATGCCTGGAAAGAGGCGCTCAATCGTGTGGTACCGCTCTTCGACCGTGGCTATCTGCCGCTTGGTCAGGTCCCGTGTCATTACAAAAGCGCGCGCTTCAGCCTGAAACGTCCGTTTATCTTCGGGAACTTTGATTGCTGGAAGGTGGTGTTCGACCGACCACTCGCGGAGCAGCGACAACTCTACGCCAGTCAAGAATTCCGTACCGCGTTTCGCGATGAGATGCGGCAGCCACGGCTGTTCACCGGCCAGTGGAATAACCTGAGTGTCTTTACGGTGGACAAGTCTGAACTCCGTCCGCTGCTGGAAAAGAGCATTGAGACTCTCGCGCAAGAGCGTGGCAAGGACCCGCTGGAGACTTTCCTTGATCTCGCGCTCGCGGATGATCTCAATATGCAGTTCCTCTACGAATTCGGGCACGTGAACAAGGACATGTTGACCCATCCCCACACGTTGATCGGCCTCTCCGACGGCGGCGCGCATGCGGACATGCGCTGTGAGGCGGGCTACTCAACCTATTTGTTAGGAACGGTCGTGCGGGAGAAGAACATGTTGCCGCTGGAAGAGGCGATTCGTCGCCTGACATCGGTGCCAGCGCAGGTCTTTGGTGTCCCACTCCGTGGCACCGTGGCACCGGGCATGATCGCGGACCTCGTGGTCTTTGACCCAGATACAGTCTCGTGCGGGAAACAGGAGGCGGTCAACGACTTCCCTGGCGGGGGTCTCCGCTATATCGAGAAATCGACGGGGATCGCTCAAACCATTGTCAACGGAAAAATCCTCTACGCCAATGGAGAATCACAAAACGTGCTTCCAGGGCGTGTGCTGCGCGCGAATGTGGAGCAATAACAGGGAACAGGTTTGGGGTTTGGGGTTTCGGGGATTGGGGATTGGGGATTGGGGATTGGGGATTGGAGGGTCGTGTTTGATCTTTGTTCAAGTGGCAACCCCTAAATTTTTACTGCCCCCTGTTACCCGTTCCCCTCCCTGTTGTTCAAAGGATGGGTTTTTGGCTGGCGTCGGGATCAACGTTCCCAGCACCCAGTCCGCCAGCGGCATCACCACGTTCAGATTCTTAAACGCATAGAGATGATGCACATGGTGGTGGGCGTTGAGCCAGCGAAAGACCCACGTGCGTTCCAGCCAGCGCCCCCGCGGGACGTGCATGCACCAATGCAGGTATTCATACAGAACGTAATCCGAGATCAGGGCAAGCAGTCCACCCGCGAAGGTCGTCCAGCCAAAAAAATACGCGGCGATGAACAGCAACGGCGACTGCACGAGCAGGAGTGCCGGCGCGTTCCACCACGCGAACGTGACTTTTTCGAGATCGTCCTCGCGTTGGACGTGATAGGAATAATTGGCGCGAAACAGTCCGTGATGCGTGAGCGCGTGGGCGGTGAACGGGTAGTTCCAGATTGTGCATCACATATTTATGCAGCACCCATTCGAAAAAACTTGCATACGCGAAAAACGCGAAAAAACTTCCACAGAAAACCAAAAGAGTAGTCAAATGTTCTACCTCGCTTTCTTTCTTCGGGTCTTAATGGAGATCGGTGTTTACTGGAAAACCTGAAGGAGGGAAAATCGCGTATCCCGTAACGCTCCGGGCTCGTCCATTGGCGCGAATGCCGCCTCTTCAAGCCGGCTCCCCTTGCTGGAGCAGCAGAGAATAGCCACAATACCGGCGCTCATTTCGAGGAGGACCGATCGTATGGCAATGGATGCCCCCACCAGCCCCGCAACGACCACCCACGCCAAGAAGTATTTTCTCGTCTCGGCTGACTGTCACGTGCTTGAACCACCAGACCTGTGGGAACGACGGATTGAACCCAAGTTCCGCCATCGGCTGCCCCGTGTTGAAGTCGATACCAAAGGACACAAAATCCTCACGGTCGAGGGCGCGCGGCCACTCCGTATTCGTGACTTCACGCTGGAAGGAGAGGATTTGGAACGCGCCAAGGGTGGGCGCTCAGACCTCGCGTCTCGCTTGCGTGATCTTGACCGTGATGGCATCGACGCCGAAGTGATTTATCCGAATCGCGGTCTCCTCATGTGGGCCTCGCCGGACCCGGCGCATCAAACCGCGATGTGCAAAGTGTGGAACGATTGGGCACTCGATTTTTTTAGCCCGCAGCAACACCGCTGTGCTCCCGTTGCCGCGGTTGCTCCCAAAGATGTGGCGACCGCGGTCAAAGAAGTCGAACGCATCGCGAAGATGGGCTATCGGACGGTGTTTCTGCCAGTGCAGGTGCAGGACCAGCCATATAATTTGCCGCTCTACGATCCGCTCTGGGCCGCGATTCAAGAGACCGGTATGCCGATCAGTTTTCATGTCGGTACCGGCAAAGACCCGCGCACGGCGACCGGGAATGGTGGCGCGACGATTAACTATGTCTGGCACGCGCTCGCGACGGCGATCGAGCCGGTGGTGCAACTCTGTTCCTCTGGCGTGTGTGAGCGGTTTCCCACCCTGCGATTTGGCACCATCGAAGCCGGGATCGGCTGGCTCGCGTGGACACTGTGGGTGATGGACGAAGGGTACAAGAAACACCACTTCTGGGTTTCTCCAAAGCTGCCGATGCTGCCGAGCGAATACTTTCGTCGCCAAGGGTTCGCTACTTTTCAAGACGATCCCATCGGCCTCGAAACACGCAAATGGATCGGGATCGACAATCTCCTCTGGGGCGACGATTATCCGCACCACGAAGGCACGTGGCCGCGATCACAAGAAGTCATTGATCGCACGATGTCCGACTTGACGGAAGACGAACGACAAAAAGTGTTGGGGCTGAACGCCGCGAAATTGTACGGGTTCGACGTGGAACGTAAAGCGTAAATAGGTAAAACGTAAAGAGGAATGGAGAATGGGGAGAACGAGTACGGTTGACGCTTTACGTTTCACGCTTGAGGAATCATGGCCACACAAGTGACAATCAATTGGGGAGAATCAGAAAAGCCCCAGGAACAACGCAAACGCTGGCTCGGCAGTTGGCTCGTCTCACGCGAAGGTGAGGAGGGCGACTATTTCCACGATGGGCCGGGTGGAACCACGACGACGCATGACATTCCGGTTGACGCCATTGGACTTCGACTACGCTGGTGGCCACCGGACTCACAGGTGGACTTGAACTTGGAGTTTGGTCCGCTGCCAACCTTAGCCGAGGAGTATTTCTTCGCTTCCGGGTCTGGACCAACAGTGACAGTCGTGGCAATGGATTTGGTGCGGTAGAGCGTTTCACGCAGCCCCCATCTTCTCCCGCACAAACTCCGGATAGCTCCGCGCCATTTTTTCCTTGACCACCGTGCGGAGAACCCATAATTCTTCTTCTGTTGGCAGGGGATTCGTGTGAACGGCTGGAGAGACTGGCAACAGAAAGCCCGTATTCGCTTGCACGTCTTCAACCGATGAACCAGGCTGCACGCGGTCGAGCGTCCACGCGCCCGCGGCTTTGTCCCAGCCCAACACGGCTTTTGGGGTCACCACCAACGCCGGGCCGCCTTCTCGATACACGTTCTCTGGGGTAACGCCAGCGGCGGTGACGAAATCCACTTTCTCGACAAAAACCCGCCGCGTGTGTTGATCGCGAAAGAGAATGACGCGATGCGCCATGTAGTACAGCATCGCGGAGCCGTAGGCCCCGGCCATTCTCACGGTCGGTTTGTTGTAATCGCCAATCACATGCAGGTTGAAATTTCCACGTCGATCAATCTGCATCCCGCTGAGAAAGAAAAGGTCTAACTCTCCCCGCTGTGCCAGAAAGTGCAACTCGCTACTCCCAGCCGGAAACGGGTAGTACTCGGCACTGTCGAGGATGATGAGCGTGATATGGGGAGCGTATAATTGTTCCGCCAAAATGCAGCCTGCCGCCGGAATCGGGGAGACGGCACCGACACCCACTGTCTCATCATCGCGCACTTCGCGTGCGATCGTCACGGCCATGAGTTCTTCGGGTGTCCAGACCATGAGCTGAGACATGCACTTATCTCCGTTGCTCACGAGCGGCGGCGTCGACTTGCTCAAGATACTCCGCGTGATCGCGCACGCCGTACACATACCGGCCAAGATACCGCTGGAACCCATCGGCGCTCTTGGCCGCGTCCAGATAGTCCTGACAATGGCCCTCATCGCGATCATACAAAACGCCACATCCACAGGGATGCGCGCCCAACGGCACGTGCGCGACCACATCAACATCAAGAGCGGGCAGAAACGTATCATCGCCAACTTCATGATGAGTCAGCTCTCCGTCCACGATCTCTTCCGCGGTCACGATGACCCGCCGGGCCGCGCGCGCCATCATCAGATCATCGCGATGGCCCGGCGTGATGGCATTGCCCCAGCGGTCGGCTTTCAGCACATGAAAAACCGCGACATCTGGGCGAATCGGCTGGGCGACAACGACTCGCTCTCCAGGGTTGAACGGGTTCTCTTGCACCAATAAGTCAGGCCGATACGTGAGGATGTCGCTGTGCAACAGTCCACGAACGGCAAGAAACGGAAGTCCCATTGATCCAGCCTGGACCATGCTGTAGAGCACCCCTCAGGTCGTGTCCTTCATGTTGATGAGTCCGGCACGCAACGCCCGTTGAAAGTTGGGCGCCGCGCCATACATATTCAATGAGCAGGAGCAGGTTTCGTACTCCGCGATCACTCCCGCGCCAATCAGCAAATCCGCGTTCAATCCTCCGCCGGTGAGCGTCACCAAGCGCAATTGCTCGATTCTTCGGCGAATGATCGCGCGCAGAAAGGCCATCGGGGCATTGTCCACCGTTGATGAGGTCAAGCCGACGAGATCGCCGTTTTTGACACTGACCGCCGCTGTTTCGAGGCTCACAAGTTTGTCTTTCATAATGAGTTCGCTTTCTCCGCCGTACATTCCTCCACTTCTTCAGCTAGCAAATCCAACGCAGGTCCAGTAAAAGGAGGAGCATTTAACGAGAAATCCATGGACAATTCCGAATCACCCTACAAAATTTCACCGGCCCACCTCCGCGAATTATACCAACATGTGTGGTACCACAACCTCAAGATTCCTCTCTTCTACAGCATGTTAGTTGGCTGTGGATACGTAGCGTGGAATACGTCTTCCCCGTTCGTAGAGTGGGTGATGTACGGGGCAATGGGCTACCTGTGGATGAGTATTGTCACGTTCATGCACGACTGCACGCATAGTGTGCTCTTCAAGGCGAGATGGAAGAACTGGGCGTTTGGCATTTTCTCGACCCTGCCGATCATCATCACCTTCATCTCGTTCAAGGAAGACCACCTTGAGCACCACCGCTACAACCGTACCACCAGAGACCCCGATGCCTTTACGATGGGCAAACGAACAGCAGCCGATTTTCTCCTGTTTTACGCCTACGTGCTCATCGGCGGCGTGCTCACCATTTTACAGTTCCTCTTGCTCTATCCCGTGCAAAAGTTTCGTGGCGAGAAGCTGGTCATTCATTGCGCGGAGATCGCGTTACGAGTAGTCGTCTATACTGGGCTCATTCTTTGGACGATGGAATTAGGAGTGGTGGATCGCTTCCTGAAGCTGTGGCTCATTCCTGGGTATATTTTTTCCCTGCTGAACAGCATGCGGTTCATCGCCGAACACTACGACACGCCGTGGGAAGCCGGGCAACTCGAAGGCACCCGCACCATCGTGAGCAATCAGATCAATAGTTTTTTCTGGAACAACATCAACTACCATATTGGCCACCACGTCTATCCAGGAGTGCCGTGGTATCACCTGCAAAAGCTGCACGCGGCGATGCAACCGGAGATCACACAGCGGAAGGCGACCGTGGATTCAAGTTACGTCCGCATCTTCTTGACCGCCTGTTACGCTGGGCCAGAAAGCATCGAACGCAACGCCAAACGGACAAGTCTCAGACGAGTCACGGGCCAGTCTAGGGCAAGTCTGGGGCGATTCTAGGGCAAGTCACTGCAAGTCGCGGTCAAGTCTGGAAACAGTCTCTCACTTATTTGCGACTTGCTTTGGACTTGTCCTCGACTTGCGGAGACTTGCCTTTGACCTGCCACCAGTGACAGAATGCGGCGGTAACAGAAAGGAGGGACTTGTTATGGCAACACAAGCAAACGGGTTGTTAGCAGTCTGGACCGATGTTGCTCCGGAAGCGGAGCGCGAGTTTAACGAGGAGTACAGTGCGCGCGCCGTTATATGGCTGTCGAAGGCGACCCGAAGTATCTGGCGGTCTATGAAATGAATGATGCCCGCATCCCGAAGACCCCGGAATGGGACAAAGCCCGCAACTCGGAATGGACCCTACGCATCAGACCGCACCTGAAGGACCCGAAGGCGATTGTCAGTCGGCGAATTTATCCATAAATCTTCAACCCTCAACGAAAGGAGTTTTCCATGGCAACCACGGAATTTGAAGCGCAACAACTTTTGAAGGCGTACCGGAAAGGATTGATTTCCGACGCGCTGTTCGAGGAACAGATGCGAGAAATTGGCGTCTCGCCAAAGAACGGGAAGGCTGGGCTTGATGTCGAGAATGTCTTCGCTCACAAGGGAAAGATGTTCGAGATGCTGCAAAAGACACCGCAGAGTCAGACCGGGGTATTCACGGTGCCCGCGAACCATAAGGGAGATAAGGAGAATACCCACAAAGGCGACCAACTGATCTATGTGATCGAAGGATGCGCGGTGGCGCGGGTCTCCGGCAAAGAGCAGGAAATCAAGGCTGGCGATCTGCTTATGATCCCCGCCGGCGCACCGCATACCTTAACCACGGGCAGTGACAAGATGTTTGGGTTTACCGTGTTTGCCCCGCCTGAAATGCAGTAATAAGAAGTAGTCAGTAGTCAGTAGCCAGTAGTCAAAAGGGTTCACATTTCCCCTCTACTGGCTACTGGCTACTGGCTACCGACTACTCTTTTCCCCCTACTGGCTACTGACTACTGACTACTCTTTTTCCCTACTGGCTACTGGCTACTGACTACTGACTACTCTTTTCCCCCTACTGACTACTGGCTACTTATTCCCCCCCGTTATCCCACCTCCACTCCATCCCCCACCCGTACCATCCCCGTTCGTTTCACTGTGACGTACACCCCAAGATGCTGACTGTGATACTGCACCAAAGTGCGGAGAATCCGCGGGTCCTTAGGCAGAGTGCCTTGAGGAAGAGTCGTCATCACACAGCGAATCGTGGGGACGACAACTTGCAGTTCGACTTCTCCAATACGAATCGCTTTTCCTTTCCAGGATTCTTCTTCCTTCTCATCACTCGCGCCAGCCGAGGCAATCACGATATTGGGCCGAAACCGTTCCGGCGCGAACTGCCCTTCGGGATAATGCTGGGCGAGGGAGCGCAGACTAGCGGTGGTCAGGATGTGAAGCGGATACGCATCAAAGTAGGTGCCAAGGGGAGACACGTAGTGGAAGAGGTCTTCTGGAATCCCTTCAAATGACGGCAACGGCTCTCCCTCTTCAAGACCCAAAACTTCGCGGAGTTCCTTGGGGTCGCGCTCCTTGCGACGGTAATGGTCGGTGTTCTCAGCCGGTTGCCGTGGCCACAGGGTCACCGGACGACCAAGTGCTTGCGTCAGACGCGCGTTGAGGTCCCCATCGTCGGTCCGCACCGTCGCGCCTCCTGGCAACGTCACTTCCGCTGGTGGAATACGCGCTTCGACTGGCGATTCCAAGTACCGAGCGGAGCACTGAAACAGCGTGGGAATCTTTTTGGCTCCACGGATTTCCCCGGCTTGTTCATCACGAATGGCGTACCCACGGTCGCCGGGGAACCCTAACCGACTGACCGGGACGGTATCAAGTTGTTCGCCGAGCATGGATTTGACGGGATAGCGCCAGAGGGTCTGTACTGTTCCAACTTTCATAGAGACTCCTTACTCTTCACTTTTCACTCAATCCAAACGCCTCCCCCGCCTTCGCAACAATCATCTGTCCAATCGCCAGCGATGCCGTTGCTCCTGGAGAAGGCGCGTTCAGCACGTGCAGGGCTTTGTCAGTCACCGAAAACACGAAGTCATCAACCAGTGCTCCATTCGAAGCAATCGCTTGAGCACGAACACCACTGCCACCTGGCTGGAGATCGTCAGCGGTCAATTCCGGCAACAGCCGTTGCAGCGCTTTCACGAAAGCCGCCTTGCTAAACGAGCGCACGACTTCTCCCATCCCCGTGTACCAGTACCGACGCGCCATTTTCCAAAAGCCA
>JANMSE010000329.1:0-2449 GCA_031389045.1 Deltaproteobacteria bacterium
GCCAAGCGGTGTGATCTCCTCCAGCGTCGGCACACCGCGCTGACCACACAGGTGTTTCAGCACATGCTCGTCATCCACCCCTTCGACCAGCAGTATTTTTCGACCGGACATCTCACCGCACCTCAATATGATCGCGGGTTACGATCGCCAGCTCGTCCTCGCGGAACAGCGTCGGGATGATGTCCTCTCCGCGACGAGACAACCGCACCAGCACGCCATCATCGGGAGCCTCAGCCGCGGCCAGTTGGAACGCTTTGACCGAGTCCCAACTGTGGGAGGTCGCGAAGACTTGGATGTCGAGTCGCCGCGCCAAACGGAAGATGGCGCGCCAGACATCGACTTGAACAGTGTAGTGCATGCCATTCTCGCATTCGTCGATGAGCAGCAACCCATCCTTGGCATTCACCAGAGACAGTGCGATGCCGAAGAGGCGGTTCAGACCGTCTCCGAAGGATCGCAGGGGAACTGGTCGCGGAAACCCGGCGGCTCGTACGATCGCAGTGCGTCTCCGGCTTGGCCCTTCCCCACCAACCATTGAGACCGCCGAAATCGCCGGGTCGATAATGCGGAGCGCTTCCACGACATCCGTTTCGCGATCCGAGAGGGCGATCTTGTCCCACAAAGTTCCGAGGGCCCCTGTTCGTTCGACCCCATAAGGACTGACGAATATACAGACAGGGTGCGGCTCATCGAAAAAATCAGAACGCACAGGCCGGACGAGAAATGAGTCATGCCGCGCGAAGTCCAGCGGGAACATGCGTCGGCCCCTTCTCCCCTCCGCAACCAAGAGGGGAAGGAATTCGCCCGCGACAGCGCGTCCTTTTTCCCGAGGCACCAGCCTCTTGGTGCCATCGGCTTCCCGTTCCTCTGAGAACCATTCCACCTGCATGGTGAGTCGCATGGGTCGCGGCCCACCAATCGCTTCGATGACAAGAGGGGGAAGGCCGTCGGACACCTGGGGAAACCCGTGGAAAAGACCCGACATCACGAACAACCCTTCAGCATCAAGCAGACGGTTCACGCCTTCGGTGTCCCCAAGGTCTTCCTCCCGGTAGCGGAGGATGTCGAGCATGACGGCGGGCGAGGCTTCAGCAACAAGTATACGCAGGGCCTCAAGCACGGAGGACTTGCCAGTGTTGTTTCGCCCGGTGAGCAGATTCACCCGGCCGAGTCCCTCTATCTTGAGTTGGCGGAGCGCTCGAAAGCCTTCGATGCCTAAAGTGGAGATTCTCTGCATGGCTGAACTCCTTCGAAGCGCATGTTCCAGAGGCACGTGCTAGCGACACGCCTCAAGCGCCAGCGAGACCAACTCCGTGGAGAATCGCAAAAATCCTTCGTAATTTTTTTGGCCCGTATTCAGGAATGACAGGGACAGCTCCCGATCCAGATCGGCGAGACAGACTTGACCGCCTTTGCCGGGATGGCCAAAGGTACGCAGGCTCGCCCCTCGTGCCAGATTGCCGAGCATCCAGCCCAAACCATAGATAATGGGCACGCGCAGGGAGCGATCAATCGCACCAGGGGCGCTGGTCGGGGTAATGGACTGTTGCAACGTGTCCGGGGCGAGGTAGCGCTTCCCATTCCACGTCGCCCCGGACGCGATCATGGCGTAGACCTTCGCCATGTCTTTCGCCGAAGCGATACCGCCACCGGCAGGAAGCACGACCCGATGCACTTCAGGGCGGTTGAAGATGTTACGCCATTCCGGGAAGGGCAATGATTGCGTAGCGTCGGCCTCTTCGAAATTCAGCGAATGTTGAAAGGCGAAATACTCCTCATCCGGCGTGAACCCCATCAACTTCGCCATCGCTGTCAGCGCCGCGCGGTCCGTTGGCGCTTCATATACACAGGCGACCCGGTGCTCTTCCGAAGCTGGGAGCCCAACGAAGACATTGCCCACGCCCAACGGCGTAAACACCTCATCACGGAGGAATTGCCCGCTGTCCCGGCCATCCAGGCGCAGGATTAACTCGTTAATCATGAACCCATAATTCAGCGGGTGGTAACCGTTCGCCTCGCCTGGAGTCCAGCGGGGGGTGAGTTCTTCCATCGCTCGCGCGCACTGCTGGCGGTCGCCCCATTGCTTATAGGTCAACCATGTCGGGCCAGTCGTGATGCCAATGCGATGGCCGAGGACATGCGCCATGGTTGCATGTTCCTTGCCGTTCTTCGCGAACTCAGGCCAGTAGCGGCTGACGAGATCATCATAAGCGAAGAGGCCCCGATCATGCAGCATGTGCATCGCCAACGCGGCCAGCCCTTTCGTGGAAGAGAACAGAACGAACATTGTCTCCGGGGTAACTGGGGTATGATTGCTGGCGCGGGCCACGCCACCGCCAATGTCCACGACCCGTTTCCCGCGCCGATAGACCGCGAGCTGCGCGCCCCAAAACAGCTCCTGGCTGTCCACGGCGGCACGAAAAAAATTGGTGAGTTTCTCCACCCCCGC
>JANMSE010000396.1:0-12532 GCA_031389045.1 Deltaproteobacteria bacterium
GCATCACGCCATCCGCAAGCTCAGCCGCCAGCTCAACGGTTCCAAGCGCTAGAGCACCAACATAGATGGGAATTTTGTAGGTCGCGGCTCGTGGCGGCATTGGCGCACCGGCATAGCCTTTGCCCGCGGCAACGTCACGAACCGTCGTAATATAGTCGCGCAGTAACTCGCGGGGCTGTCCCATCGCTTCCTTATAGATTTCTTCGACGAGTGGGCGATGGCTGACCCCGAGTCCGAGAATGAGCCGCCCTTTCGATACGTCATCAATGGCCACTGCTGTCTGCACGCACAGGGCGGGATGCCGCAGGTAGATATTGGCGATCCAGGTGCCGACTTTAATCTTCGACGTCGCCTGGGCCATGATCATGCAATTGGCCAGCGCGTCGTTCATAAACTCTGGCGAAAAGATCGATTCGATCCCCGCCGATTCAGCCTCCCGCGCCAGTTGCTGAAGTTCCGTAAAGGACAAACCAGAAAAATTTGCCGCGACAATGCCTAAGCGAGCCATAAAAATCCCTCCTTTGTGTACGTAGTCTTCTGTGTAAGTAGTCTTATGGGAATGCGCTTTATCATTCTAGGGAGGCAAGGGGAAAAAGGGGAAGCGGGGAAATGGGGAAACGGAAAACAAAGACATTTAGGTAGGGGGAGGGGGAAATGGGGAAACGGGGAAACGGAAAACATCAATTGGCGGCTTTGAGTGCGCGGATTTGATTAGCAAGATAACGGCTGAGTTCCAGTGCATGATTTCGCAGTTGGTCATAGGTCGCTTGATCAATATACCCAACTTCTAACGCGACGCGTAACAGACTGCGGACTTCACCAGCAGAGCCTTTGGCAATATTGAGAAACAGCAAGTACTCTTTCCGCGAATATCGTTCAAAACCTTCGGCAATGTTGGTAGGAATGGACACTGTCGCACGTCGGAGTTGATCGCGAAGCCCAAAGTCTTTGTTGAGGCTACCCTCAGAAGTGACAAGATAGATTTGTTTGACCAGGGCGATCCCCTTTTGCCAGACCAGCAAGTCCTCAAAGCTCTCAATTTTTCTCTTCTCCATTTCCCCGTTTCCCCCTTGACCCACTTAACCTAATTTCCCCGTTTCCCCCATTTCCCCCTTGACCCTTTTACCCATTTAACCCGTTCCCTGTTTCCCCTTTACCCTTTTGACCCTCTTTTCCTTTTCCCCTCTTCCCCACTTACCCGTTTACCCTTTTAACCGTTTCCCCCTTTCCCCCTTCCCCGCACCGTCCCTTTGACTTGCCAGACAAGATTTCCTAATGTACCGGGGCTTACCGGTAATCTACAGGAAGAAGGAGCCGATCGATGGATTTTGATTACTCACCAAAAGTGAAAGACCTCCAGAAACGTGTCCAGCAATTTATGAGTGACCACGTCTACCCGAACGAGAACCTGTACCACGAGCAGGTCGATAGCCAGAGCGACCGCTGGCAAATCCCTCCGATCATGGAAGAGATGAAAGCCAAGGCCAAAACCGCGGGACTGTGGAACCTCTTTCTCCCCGAAAGCGGACGCGGCGCGGGGCTCACGAATCTGGAATATGCACCGCTGTGTGAGATCATGGGTCGCGTGCATTGGGCACCGGAAGTATTCAACTGTTCCGCGCCGGACACCGGCAATATGGAAGTGCTGGAACGCTACGGCACGGAAGAACATAAGAAGCAGTGGCTCGAACCCCTACTGGAAGGCAAGATTCGCTCCTGCTTCGCCATGACTGAGCCCGCCGTGGCGTCGTCCGATGCCACTAATATCGAGTCGAGTATTACCCGTGACGGAGATTTCTACGTCATCAACGGACGCAAATGGTGGTCCTCCGGCATGGGCGACCCACGCTGCAAGATCATCATCTTCATGGGCAAAACCGACCCGAACAACCCGAACCGCTACAAACAGCAGTCGCAGATTCTCATCCCCCGCGACACGCCAGGGGTCAAAGTGCTGCGCATGCTGTCGGTATTCGGTTATGACGACGCCCCCCACGGTCATGCAGAAGTCGAGTTCAAGGACGTGCGCGTGCCAGTCTCGAACATGGTGCTTGGTGAAGGACGTGGGTTCGAGATCGCCCAAGGTCGTCTTGGCCCCGGTCGCATTCATCACTGTATGCGCTTGATCGGCCAGGCGGAACGCGCGCTGGAAAAGATGTGCAAACGCGCCAAGGCGCGCGTCGCCTTTGGCAAGCCGGTGTCCGAACGCACCGTGACGCAGGAGCGTATCGCGGAATCTCGCATCCTGATTGATTCGGCGCGGTTGCTGGTGCTCAAAGCCGCCCACATGATGGACACCGTGGGCAATAAAGCGGCGCGCAAGGAAATCGCCATGATTAAAGTGTCCGCTCCCAACATGGCGCTGCAAGTGATCGACTGGGCCATGCAGGTGCACGGTGCTGGCGGCATCTCGCAGGACTTTGGGCTCGCCAGCGCTTATGCTCAAGCACGCGCCCTCCGCTTCGCCGACGGTCCGGATGAAGTGCATCGCAATCAGATCGCGCGGCTCGAACTGCAACTGCATGAATAAGAAGCGCGCGAGGGTCGAGGTCCTTCTCCCAGTTGGGAGAGGGCCAGGGTGAGGGAGATTGAGTGAATTTTTCGTATTGTCTGCCATCCACGAAAGGCATTTTGAGCGGACTCCTCGTCCTCTCGACTTTGCTTTGTCTTTTCACGTCCGTAGCCCACGCGCAGAAGCTCCCCCCTTCCTTGCTCGGTGGCGCGGTCACCTACACCTTCCCCAAACGATGGTCACTCCAGCAGGTGTCGCGCAGCAACAAACTGGAAGCGCTCCAGTTTGTTGTCACGGTTTCCGCCCCAGACCAAGCAAAACGCACGGCCAATGTGATTCTCATCGCCGAGCCCAATACCGAAAAATTCATCATCGCTGACATGAGTGCCAAGAAAATCTCCAAAACCTACAAACCCGTGGCCGATTACACCGAGGGAGACTCCTGGCGCACCGTGCTCTCGCAAGTCCCAGATGGCAAACCGCCCTATTCCGTGCTTGATCGGTTTGGCGTGACCGCCAAAGTCCGGGTGCATTTACGAATCGTGCTCCCGTCCGAAAGTGACGAGAAGGCGAAGTGGCCCACAACTTTGACAAAAGAAAGTAATGAGGTCATCAGCAATCTTGGCATCAACCTCCAAAACTCAGTGGGTGTGGAACTCCGTCACACCAATGGAAACTGGGAGTTACTCCAACGCACAGCCGTCAAACGCAATGCGTTGAAACGTCCGGCCCCGCCAAAGCCGAAACCCAAACCGGTTGCCCCCGCGACACCAGACGCACCACAACCATCAGAATTTGACACGAATGCCCCACGCACCCCACCCTCGTAAAGAGCCAATGCGCCTGTGGATTTGGGCGACTATCGGCTTCTTCGTTTTTTGAGGAAGAACAACACCGAGTACAAGAACGGTTCTTCACACTCTTTCAAGTTGCACTCAGCAGCAAGAGTGATAATGTCGGCGACGATCGGATATTAAGGAGGACAGTATGAGCACAGTCAAAGCACCAACAAATCTCCCCCAATGGATCGGAGATCATCTCCGTCGCTATATTGAGAGCAACGGCGCGGATGGGCACCTGTGGGACTCAAAGCACGTAGGTGGACCGGGGCCGATCCCGACGCTCTTATTGACCACGACTGGCCGACGCTCCCATCAGCCGATTATTATGCCGCTGATCTATGGCGAAGCTGATGGAAAGCATGTCATCGTCGCGTCCAAGGGAGGCGCCCCCCAACATCCAGGGTGGTACCTCAATCTTGCCGCGCACCCCACGGTTGAGGTACAGGTGATCGCCAATAAGTTTCGCGCGACCGCTCGCACGGCGACAGGCGAGGAACGCGCTCGTCTCTGGAAAATGATGGCCGCGATCTACCCTCCCTATGATGCCTATCAAGCAAAAACGCAGCGGGAGATTCCGGTCGTTGTGTTAGAACGAGGGTAGGAAGTTTCGAGTTTCGAGTTTCGAGTTAGAAAAGGAGGGGCTAGAGCCATGCCGATATTCACTCGTGGAGACGTCAGTCTGTACTATGAAGAACATGGAAGCGGGTTCCCGCTGTTGATGATCGCGCCGGGCGGGATGCGCTCCACCGTGTCGTTTTGGGATCGCGTCTCTTGGAACCCAATTCCGCACCTCGCGACCCATTATCGCGTCATCGCGATGGACCAACGCAACGCCGGGCAGTCGAAAGCTCCGATTCGCGCGACGGATAGTTGGCACGTCTATGCGGAAGATCAGCTCGCGTTGCTCAACCATCTTGGCGTCAATCGTTTCCATGTGGCGGGGATGTGCATCGGTGGCTCCTATAGCATGGGGCTGATCAAAGCCGATCCACAGCGCGTCGCGTCCGCTGTTTTGTTCCAGCCCATTGGCGTCGATAATAACCGACCAGCTTTTTTCGAGATGTTTGACGGCTGGGCCAAGGAACAACGGGCCGCGCATCCCGAAGCGGACGACGCCACCTGGGAGGCGTTCAAACAGAACATGTACGGGGGCGATTTCCTCTTCAATGTGTCGCGCGACTTCGTGAAGAGCTGTTTCACGCCGCTGCTGGTTCTGCTCGGCAACGACATGTACCACCCAGCAGTCATATCGCATGACATCGTCGCGCTCGCGTCCAATACCAGGCTCATCGAACAGTGGAAAGAGCTGGAACATCAGGCCAACGCGATCGAGGCCATCAAGCGGTTTCTGGCAACGCATACGCCGCGGTTATAATCCGCGGCGGACTCACCACCCCATCGCGCGCATCCGCGCCAGGATGCGCGCACTGCGCCGATCCATCTCCTCCGGTTCGCGCGTCAATGGCGAAGGGAGACATGCCACCAAGCGCGCCGCGTGCTCACGATTCAGCGAGCGCGCGGACGCACCATAATAGAATCGTGCCGCCGCTTCGGCTCCGTACACGCCCGGCCCCCACTCAATCACATTCAGATACAGCTCCAGAATGCGCTGTTTGGACAGAAAGAGTTCGGCCAACGGCGCCAGGGTCAATTCAGGAATCTTGCGCACGACCGACCGATGGGTCGTCAGGAAAAGATTCTTCACCAGTTGTTGTGTCACCGTTGATCCGCCTCGGTCCAGTTTTCCACGTCGCCACGCCGACGTCACGATTGCGTCTATTTCAATCCAATCAATCCCATGATGCGCAAAGAAGCGTGCGTCTTCAGACGCAATCGCGGCATGAATGAGATGTGGCGAAATTGCTGACAGGTGTACAAACGAGGATTGCTTACGATACTTCTCGGCACTGAACACTGACTCAATACGGCGCTGGATTTGCACACTAGTTGTCAGCGGCGGGAACCACTTCAGGTAAAGAAGAGAAAAGCAACAGACTCCATAAAACCCAACGATCCCCACGAGCGCCCAACGTCCGCAGCGTTTGAGCCGAGAGAGGTGCCACTTCCCGATGCGCCGATTCGGGCGATACCGTGAACGACGACGAAAACGTTTCGCTTGGTGTTCTAACCACAACCGCACCCCTTGTCTTTAACGAAAATCCGTAAAGGAGGCAATTTTTGGGATTATGGCTGTCAACGAAATGGGAGGGTCATTCGTTAATACTCAGAAGGGCTCACACTCTTACTCTGATTGGTTTGTAAGGAGAGGTTATGAATCGCAGGTACTCTCGTCCCGTGTCGCCGGTTACGTTACTGTCCGTCTTCTTGAATGAAGCGAACGCCTTATGATCCAGAAAAAATTTCTCCTCCTTGCGCTCTTGCTCCTTGGCGCGGCGGTCCTCGCCGCAGGATACCGGCGACCAGATTTCGCGGGAAAAGTGCACATCTCGTTCGACGATGGCGCGGACCCGGACGACACCACGAAACTCCTCGCTATTCTGGCGCGGTATCAGGTATCCGCATCCTTTTTCGAGGTCGGCAACCGACTGAAACAGCTTCCCCACAATGGCCGCACCCTCCTGGCCGCCAAACGAGCAGGAGGGCATGTGATTGGGAACCATTCCTTCACACATCCCCACTTTCCCCAACTCTCACGGGAGGAAATCGTCACGGAGCTACGCGACACCGAACTCCTGTTGTCTGAGTTTTCCACGCTCAGACTGGTACGTCCGCCTTATGGCGATGATGACGAGCGCGTACGAGCGCTCTTGCGTGATCTGGGCTATGTCCGCGTCAAATGGGACGTGCAAGGCTCGGAGTTTTCAGGATGGGAAGAGGAGTACCAGAGAGGTGTCGCGGGAATTCGTGAACGCTACATCCAGCACATCGTGGAGAAGCTGCAAGGAAAAAACGGCGGGATACTGCTCCTCCATGATGAATCGACTCTCACGATCGACAGCCTTCCCGCGCTCATTGAGGAACTCCTCCACAATGGGTTTACGTTCGTGCCGCTCGAATACTTCCTTGAAGTGAGGCAGTCGTAAGCGGCAGAGGCGCGACGTGCCCCACCCGCGCTTCATCGTTCAGGTCGGAAAATCCTTGAGGCGACTCCCGCGAGAACCAAAGGATTGTTCCCGTACGCCAAACACCTTCCGCGCCCCTTACGCCCTCGCTCCCCCTTCCGTCGTCCACGTCGTGCCAGTCGGGGAGTCCTTGAGAATCACACCTTGTTCAGCGAGTTGGTCGCGAATGGCGTCACCACGCTTGAAGTCTTTCGCTTTGCGCGCGGCGGCCCGCTCGGCGATCAGTTGCTCAATCACCGCCGGGGTCAGTTGCGAGTGGGCCAAGCCGCTTTGTTTGCGCGCTTCTAAATACTGAGCGGGGACCGCGTTCATAATGCCCAGCACCGCACCGATAGCCGCCAATCCTTGGCGGAGACCTGGCACGTCCACCGTCTGGCCAGCATCCAAAGCCCGGTTCAGGTCACGAATGCCATCAAAGACGACGCCGAGCGCGCGCGCGGTGTTACAGTCGTCGTCCATCGCCTCGCAAAAGCGGGTTCGGAGTTCGGAGTTCGGGGTTCGGGGTTCACTCGAATCGCCAAAGGCCGCGTCCGCGCGAGCGAGGGTTTCGTAGATGCGCGTCAGGCCCTTCTCCGCCTCTTCCACTTTTTGCATGGAGAAATCGAGTGGCATGCGGTACTGCGTCGCGAGTAGCACCAAGCGTAAAGCTTCGGGCGTTGTCTTTGTCAGTGCCTCTTGAATGGTGAGGAAGTTGCCCAGCGATTTGGACATCTTCTCCTGCTCGACGGTCACCATCCCATTGTGTAGCCAGTAGCGCGCGAATTCGCTCCCCTTCGCGCCTTCGGATTGGGCGATTTCGTTTTCGTGATGAGGGAAGATGAGGTCCGAGCCTCCACCATGAATGTCGAACGGCTGGCCGAGGTATTTGCTACTCATCGCCGAGCACTCGATATGCCAACCCGGTCGGCCCGGTCCCCAGGGACTGTCCCAGGTCGGTTCTCCGGGTTTGCTGCTCTTCCACAGGGCAAAATCCATCGGGTGATGCTTACGTTCATCGACTTCGACCCGCGCGCCAGCCATCATGTCCTCGATCCGTCGATGCGAGAGCTTGCCGTAGCCAGGGAACTTATCAACGGCGAAATAGACATCGCCATCGGCGGCATACGCCAGCCCTTTGGCTTCCAGCTCTTGAATGATCGCGATCATCTCTGGAATGTGCTGCGTCGCACGGGGTTCGTGGGTCGGCGGCTGGCACCCCAGCGCTTGGGTATCTTGATTGAACTCGTCAATGTATTGCTCGGACAATGCCTGCGAAGAGATGCCCCGTTCATTGGCGCGATTGATGATTTTGTCATCAACGTCGGTAAAATTCCGAATGAAGGTGACCTCGTATCCCAGAAACTTCAGATACCGATAAACCACATCAAACGTCACCATTGCCCGCGCATGACCAATATGCGAGCGGTCGTACACCGTCACCCCGCACACGTACATACGGATTTTTCCGGGAGTCAGTGGCGTGAATTGTTCGTCTTTGCCAGAAAGCGTGTTGTGGAAATGCAACATAACGTTCAATTAAGAATTAAGAATTGAAAACAATGAGGAAATAAAAATTCAGCACCGGGGAAATCGTTCTTTTTGTCATTCTTCATTTTTAATTCTTCATTCTTAATTGCCCTTACTGCCCGCCACCAGTTGTTCCACCACACTCGGATCAGCCAGCGTCGAAATGTCGCCCAGTTGATCGAGTTCGCCTTCGCCGATCTTGCGCAGGATACGGCGCATGATTTTGCCACTGCGGGTCTTTGGCAGGCCATCGGTGAATTGAATCTTGTCCGGCGTCGCGTGTGGACCAATTTCGTGTCGGACGGTGTCGTTGATCTCTTTCTTTAAGGTTGGCGAAACGTGCTGGCCGGTCTTCAACGTCACAAAGGCGTAGATGCCCTGCCCTTTCAGATCGTGCGGCATCCCGACCACCGCCGCTTCGGCAACCGAAGGATGCTTCCCGATCGCCCCTTCCACTTCCGCCGTGCCAATACGGTGACCAGACACATTCATCACGTCGTCCACACGTCCAGTGATCCAGTAGTACCCGTCTTGGTCCCGCCGACACCCATCACCCGTAAAATACTTGCCGGGATACATGGCGAAGTAGGTTTGCCGGAATCGCTCGTGGTCTCCATAGACCGTGCGCATGATCCCCGGCCACGGGAACTTGATGCACAAGTTGCCAGTAATGCCGTTGCCCGTGAGTTCATTCCCCTGCTCATCAACAAGACAGGGTTGGACACCAAAGAACGGACGGGTCGCCGAGCCCGGTTTGGTTTTCGTCGCCCCAGGCAACGGGGTAATCAAAATGCCGCCAGTTTCCGTCTGCCACCAGGTATCGACAATCGGTGCGCGTTCTTTGCCGATGACTTGAAAGTACCAATGCCACTCTGGGCTCTTGATCGGCTCACCAACGGTCCCAAGGACACGCAAGCTTGACAGATCGTATTTGTTCGGCCAGGAGTCGCCTTCTTTCATCAAGGCGCGGAGCGCGGTCGGCGCGGTATAGAGGACGTTCACTTTATGCTGCTCAACTACCTGCCAGAAGCGCCCAAAGTCCGGGTAATTCGGCACCCCCTCGAACATGATCGTCGTCGCGCGGTTGGAGAGCGGACCATAGACGACATAACTGTGCCCAGTCACCCAACCACAGTCCGCCGTGCACCAATAAATATCGCCGGGTCGATAGTCAAACACATAACGGTGGGTGATGGACACGTGCACCAAATAGCCGCCGGTTGTATGTAAGACACCTTTGGGTTTCCCAGTCGAGCCAGAAGTATACAGAATGAACAACGGGTCTTCGGCATCCATCGGTTCTGGCGGACAGGTGGCCGACTGCTGGGGCACGACATCTTGCCACCACACGTCTCGGCCCGGTTGCATCGCCACACTATGGCCGGTGCGCCGCACGACCACGACTTTCTCGATGGACGGACAGTGCGCCAAGGCTTCGTCGGCACTGGCTTTCATGGGAATATCATTCTTGGCACCACGGAGCGCGGTATCCTGGGTAATCAGAATTTTGCAGGTCGAGTCCTGAATACGGTCCCGGAGCGACTCGGCGGAAAACGCGCCAAACACCACCGAATGCACCGCGCCGATGCGAGTACAGGCGAGCATGGCGACGGCGAGCTCTGGGATCATCTGCATGTAGAGGCAGACCCGGTCGCCCTTTTTCACGCCAAGTGACTTCAGCGTATTCGCGAAGCGGCAGACCTGTTCGAGCAACTCCGCGTACGTCAGGTTGCGCGACTCGCCGTGGTCATTGCCTTGCCAGATCAGCGCGGTCTGGGCACCCGCACCCGCTTCGACATGGCGGTCCAGGCAGTTGTACGAAACGTTGAGTTTACCCCCGAGAAACCACTTGGTTTGCGCATCGTGAAAGTCCCATTCCAGGACCTTATCCCACTTCTTAAACCAGGAGACAAATTTTTCGGCTTGCTCCGCCCAAAATCCTTCAGGGTCTTGGATCGAGCGCTGATACATCTGTTCGTAGAGTTCGGGAGTGATGGCAGCATTCCCGCGCATGGCGACGGGAACGTCGTAGATGGAATCATTGGCAACCTGTTCTGCCATTGGGGCCTCTCCTTTTCGTCGAGAAATCGCGCCGGGTGTCGGCGTCGGGCTGGGAACGTAGCACAAAGGAATGTGAGGGAAAACAGCGCCGGAGTTCAGGAACGGCTCATACGACCACCGCTATCGTCATTGCCTCACTAAAGAATTCACGGGTATGACCCGATATTGCTACTGGAACCACAAGTGGCCTCATCGTCATCATTCGTCTCTTTTGAGCGAGAAGGAAGTAATACACCCATGACCCACTCCGCCCCTGCGTCTATTGTGGACTATTCGACCATAGAGATTCTCATTGTTGAAGACAGCCAAACCCAAGGTGAGCGCATCAGTTATGTCCTGCACTCGCATGGATTTTCCCCCACCCTCGTCAATAGTGGAACCGAAGCCTTAGCTTCTATCCGTGCTCGCCGTCCGACCCTCGTGCTGAGTGATGTGGTCATGCCGAAAATGGACGGCTACCAGCTCTGTACGCGGATTAAAAGTGATCCAGCCCTCGCGGACCTCCCGGTCATTTTGATGACCGCCCTCACCGATTCGCGCGAGGTTATCAACGCGCTGGAGAGCCAAGCGGATGGGTTTATTACCAAGCCGTGCGATGAAGTCTTCTTACTCTCTCGCATCAATTACGTGCTCACGAATCGCGAGATTCGTACGCATGCTCATCACGATGACGCCGTGCGCGTGGTCGTCGGGGAGCGGACGCTGACGCTGACCTCTCGCCCGACACAAATCGTGGATCTGCTGTTATCGACCTTTGACAACGCGGTCCAGAAAAATCAAGAACTCGCCCATGCCTATCATCTCCAGACGCAGTCCGCTCTCGATATTCGCACTCTCAACGCGCAGCTTGAGGAACGTTCTCAAGCGCTGGCCCGCTCCGAAGCCAACCATCGCATGCTGTTGAACAGCAATGAATCCGCCATGCTCGTGGTGAACCAAGACCGGCGGATTCTCTTTCTGAATCCCGCCGCCGAATCCCTGTTACAGCGGCGTGCCGCCGACCTCTCGCACACGATCTTTCCCTTTCTCGTAGTCGTGGGCGCAACCCGCGAAGTAACTATTCCCCGGTTGCCCGCGCCCCCAGTGATCTCGGAAATGCGCGCGATTGAAATTCTCTGGGAGGATCAGCCGGCGCTCTTGGTGACGTTGCACGACATCACGGCGCGCAAGAAGATTGAGGACACGCTCCAGCAGGCCAAGGAAGCGGCCGAGGCCGCCGACCAGGCAAAATCGAGTTTCCTCACCAACATCACCCACGAGATCCGTCTCCCGATGAACAGCATCATCGGTATGAGTGAGTTGCTGTTGGATACCACGCTCAACGACGAGCAGAGACATTTTGCCACCATCGTCAAGCGGTCCGCGCAGTCGCTGCTCGGCGTCGTCAACCAAGTGCTCGACTTCTCGAAGATCGAAGCCGAAAAGATGGACCTGGAAGTGATTGATTTTGATCTCCCGACAGCCTTGGAGAATATCATTGACCTCTTTACTAAGACCTGTGCTGACAAAAACCTGGACTTGACTCTCTTGACAGATCGGGAAGTGCCGACAGCACTGGCTGGCGACCCTGGACGGTTGCGACAAATTCTCATCAATTTAGTCGGAAATGCCGTCAAGTTCACTGAACGCGGAGAAGTCGCCCTCAAGGTCTCCCTTGCGGACGAAACGCCCACGCACGCCACGATTCGCTTCGCGGTCACCGATACCGGGATCGGTATGCCAGCGGACCGGATTCCCCACCTTTTCCAAGCGTTTTCACAGGTGCACACCCCTTCCTCGCGAAAATTTGGCGGCACGGGATTAGGACTTGCCATCAGTAAGCAACTCGTCCACCTCATGGGCGGAGAAATAGGAGTGGAAAGCGCGCCGGGGCAAGGCAGTGTGTTCTGGTTCACTCTTCGCTTGGAAAAACGCTCACCGACCGTCATCGCTTTCAAACCCAGTCTGACGGATCTCACGGGGTTACATGCGTTGGTGGTGGACGACAGCGAGAACAATCGAGCGCTCCTCACGCAACACCTCTCGTCCTGGGGCATGCACGTGCGGAGTTGCGACGATGGGGTCCAGGCGTTAGTCCTGCTTGATACCGTGGCGAAGGAAGGACAGCCCTTTGATGTCGTCGTGGTTGACAAGAACATGCCAGAGATGGACGGATTTTCGCTCGCTCACGCCATTCGCGAACAATCCGCCTGGAACAATCTCCGCATCGTGCTGCTCACAGCCGTCGGACAACGCGGGGACGCCGCCCAAGCCAGAGAGGCGGGCATTCATGCCTACCTGACCAAACCGGTTCGTCGCTCACAACTCTTTCAGTGTTTACTCGCGGTGCTCAGTCCACAACCAACAACCAGCGGCTATGACCACCCTCCGCTCATCACTCGCCACACGCTTGCCGAGGCGGCAGTCGCGCCGTTGATCTTGGATGAAGACGACCCGATTGTGACACTCGTTGAAGAACCGCACCGTGAAATCGGGCCGCGGAGCCGCATTCTGATCGTCGAGGACGATGAACTCAGCCAGGAGGTCAC
>JANMSE010000399.1:0-2459 GCA_031389045.1 Deltaproteobacteria bacterium
GCGCCAGTGAAGCTGCGTGCCGGTGACCGCGTGGTTCCAGTCGGCCCAGGCGACCATGGGCACGCGGGTGCCCACCGTGGCTGATGTGTACGATACCCACCACTCCCCCTCGCGCGTGCCGCTGGCCAGCGTGGGATAAGCCGCCCGCCCGGCAATGTCGTCCCGGCCGTCGCCGTTGAAATCGCCGACGACGGCATTGGCCCAGGTGGTATCGTTGTAGACCAGCCGCGTATCGTGTTGCCAGGCGGCGTTGTTCCACCACGAGTTGCCCACGACTCCCGTTTCTCCCCGGTTGGTCGTGGCCGCGGTTCCCAAGCCGACGTACCACTCATCCGTCGCCAGGATGCCGGTGGCATTGGTGATTCGGCGACCGGCCAGGTCCGCCTTGCCGTCGGCGTTAAAGTCGCCGACCAGGGCGTCGCGCCATTGGTAGTGGTGTTCCGTCACCGTGTCCACCGCCGTCGTGATGTTCCAGGTTCCAAACAGCGACGATTTGGAGGTGATGCCGGTGGTCTCGGTGGTGAATCCGGTTCCCGTCGCATTCGTCGTCCAGAGATACCAGTTGCCGGTCTCGCGCACGCGGGCCAGCACGTCGGCCCGGCCATCTCCCGTGAAATCGGCCACTTGATGGTCGCCCCAGGTGAGCTGGTGCGTCCCGCCGTAGATGCTTCCGGAGGTGGGAATTGCGCCATCCCACAGCGTGAAGGTCAGCAGGTCGGAGCCATTGTTGATTCCCACCCACCACTGGCCATTCTTGGCGGGAGTCGCACTGGCCTTGCCCGTATCCTTGGCCACGATGTCTTGCTTCCCATCGCCGTTCACGTCTCCCATGCCGACGAATTCCCAGACGCCATTACGTCCATCTTGAGGCGGCATCCCGGGACTGGGCAAGAATGGTATCGGCAAACTGCCGGATTCGACTGTCGAGAACATTCCCCCCGTGCCGCCACTGTAATTGAAGGTCACAATACCGCCGCCACGCACAATCAAATCGGCATCGTTGACGACAATCCCCGTCGTGGCCATCATCGCACGCATTTCCAACTGTTCCGCGCCCAACTGGAGCTTGCGGAACCTCCGCCTCACGGCCTTCCGAAGCGAAGAGCGGCCAAAGAGTCTGGTGAGTAAAGAACGCATGATGGGCCCCCTTGCGAAAAAGTGGAGAGAAGCAGCCTAGTACGAATAAGTTCCCGGACTCGGGAGTGATTACGCGGAATGTCTCGCGGTGTGAAATCCACACCGGGATGCAGTCTAGCGTTTGCCAAGGCGCGAGGGAGAACAGCCGCATAGTTATTTTAACTATGCTCCATCCCGACCAGGCCTAACGGCGAGCATGAAGATGACCAGTTCCTCTCGGGAGTCCACTCCTAGTTTTTTTAGAATGGAGGTGATCTGGTTTCGCACGGTTTGCGGCTTGGTGCCAAGTCGTCGGGCCACCGCTTTGTCGCAGGGGTATTCGAGAAATAGCCGCGCAATGTTGCGTTCTCGAGGTGACAATGAATCGAACCTGTGCGACATCAGTCCGGCAGCTGGCGATGGGAGGAGAGGCGGCTGATTTCCCCGAGAGAGGCGGGCAATCGTGGCCTTGGCCTGCGCAAGCTGTGCTCGCAGCGCCTTGATTTGGCCATGGAGCTTGTTGAGTGTTTCCGAGTTAGCTGACATTCCCCTCGGTCGTCGCTTGGGTTCCATAAATCGCTCTCCCCTTTGCGGTTGCACGAGATGTTCACGGGTGCCCTCTCAGTCGTATCAATCTCGCCTGATGCGAGTTTTTGCAGCGCGAGAAGCCCTATCTCTTAAATCGCAATCGGCGCGTAAAACCGGGCGAAGATTCTGGGAAAAAAGATCCAGGAGACAGCGACCACGCCGGGGCGGGGAGAAACTTGGATCAGACGTTGCCGCAAATGCCCGTTGCGCACGAGCGCCAGTGAAGGCAAGCCAGACCGCGGGGTTCGGGACAGTAACAACGCCTCGGCAAGAACTCGGCGTTTTCCTTCGCTGGCGCTTCAGGCTTGTGTCATCAGGGCTGCCACCGCGACTAATGTTATGATAATATAGTCACTAGTACTTGACTGTGACATCATCAAGTGTATACAGTTCATGAAGCCTGAGGAGGGCCGCGCGACGGTTTTCCCCGCAAAAACGCGTACTTTTCTTGACGAGGTGTCCCATGTCTACGAGCCCGTGTCACAAAGTATCAACTGTCCAGTCTGGAGGGTGCATGAGCGTCCGGGAAATATGCAGGTGCGTTGAGAGTGCAGATCGAGCATGCCCGCCCCGCGGTTAATCACCGAGAGGACCGGCTGCTGTCAGCCGCGCGAAATGTGTGCAGTTCGTGAGACTCAGACTCCAAGTTGGCAGACTCTTCAGGTCGCGTGAGGGCGAATCAAAAAAGGCAGCGTGAATCAAGGTTACGGCGATTCAACTACTCGCAAAGTACTGAAAACAAACACTTTATGAAA
>JANMSE010000404.1:0-1509 GCA_031389045.1 Deltaproteobacteria bacterium
GGCGAGGGGCATACCAAACCGGGCAGCCTCGGACACGACGCGCAAGTCGCAATGCAACGCCAGTTCGCAGCCTCCCGCGAGCGCGTCTCCTTGGACCATTGCGATCGTCGGGTGGCGCGACCGTTCAATCTGTTGGAATACTGTAATGACACCGGATTCGGGATCGGCATTCCCTTGCTGGCGGGCACTGAGCTCCCGCAAATCCAGACCGGAGCAGAAGGCTTTTCCTTCGCCCCGAATAACGATGACGCGGACCGTCGGGTCGGTTTCGAGCTGGGTAAACGTCCGTGTGAGTCCGTCAAGCACAACGGTATTGAGTGCGTTGCGTTTTTCTGGTCGATTGAGGGTCACGGTTGCGATCCCATTATGAACAGCGCAAAGAATTTCAGACATAACAGCCTCCTGATTTGGTGTGGCTGCGCCCCACATAAGCCTGTTCTGACCGGGAGGTCAAGGTGAATGAACTGGCGAAGCGATAGCGCTCAACACAAAAAAGGGTCTACTCATGCCTCCCCTGCATATCCTTCTCCTCGAAGACACGACCTTTCATGCTGAGCTGATTGAAGCCACGCTAACAGCGAATGATTTGCCATGCGTTATCGTGCGAGTCGAACGACGTGAGGAATTCCTCGCGGCTCTTCTCGGACAGCCCTTCGATGTGATCCTGACGGATTACATGCTCCCGGATTTTGATGGACTCACCGCGCTACGGCTCGCGCGTGAGCAGGTGCCCGATACGCCGGTCATCATGGTGTCCGGTGTATTAGGCGAAGAGTCCGCCGTTGACGCACTGAAAGATGGCGCGGTCGATTACGTGCTGAAGACCGGCTTGTCACGATTGGCGCCCGCCGTACGGCGGGCTTTACGTGAGGCGGAGGAGCGCAAAGCCCGCCGGCAGGCGGAAACCGCGCTGCGTGAAAGCGAAGAACGCTATCGCACCCTCTTTGATAATGCCATTGATGGCATCGTGGTTGGTGCCCTGGATGGAACCATTCTCATGGTCAATCGCGCGACGGAGAAGCTGTTGGGCTTCACGCGCGCGGATCTCATTGGTCGCCCTGGGCGTGAATTTCTGCGGCCTCCTTCGGATGTTGTCGTGAGAGAACAAATTCGTAGTGTGCTGGCCGGAAGAGATTCGGGGTTGGCTGAAGTGGAAGTCTTGCGCAAGGATGGCAGTGTGCTCACCGTCGAGGTGCGCTGTGGTGTGGTGCAGGATAGCCACGGGAAGCCCGCCACAACCCAGATTTTCTTCCGCGACATCTCGGAGCGGAAAGCGATAGAGCGGCAGCGAGCTGACTTCCTGGCGATGCTTACCCACGACATTCGTAATCCGATCGCCATAATCCTGAGCTACACGGAACTCCTGTTGGAAGCGCTCCAGAAAGAGATATCCAATGATAAGATCGATATGCTCCACCGCCTCCGGCACAACGCTCTCTCTCTCCACTCCTTAGTCACCAACTATTTAGATTTCTCACGAATTGAGGCAAAGGTCGTAGAGACTGCTAC
>JANMSE010000415.1:0-6666 GCA_031389045.1 Deltaproteobacteria bacterium
CGCCGAGGCGTCAATATCGTTGCTCCTGGCGTGGTCTTGGGCGCCTTCTTGGTTTCCCTCACCGCCTTGTTTGACCTCAAGGAGTTGGCGCCCGGCAGTGCGCTGGTCGATAACGTCTATCCCTGGATTACCGCCGGACAACTCCACATTGATTTCGCTCTGCGCGTGGATGCGCTGACCGCCGTGATGATTCTGATTGTGACCGGCGTTGGCTTTCTCATCCATCTTTATTCTGTCGGCTACATGGCCCACGACGACGACTATGCTCGCTTCTTCACCTACCTCAATCTCTTTACCGCTTCCATGCTGCTGCTGGTGCTGGGTGAGAACCTCGCGCTCCTGTTCGTTGGCTGGGAAGGGGTGGGCCTCTGCTCCTATTTGCTGATTGGCTTCTGGTACACCGATCCTGAAAAAGCCAAGGCTGGCAACAAAGCCTTTATCGTCAACCGTATTGGCGACGCCGGTTTCTTGCTTGGCATGTTCTTGCTGTTTTGGACGCTGGGGGGGCAGGGGGTATGGACTCTCTCCTTTAGTGAGATTCAGGCGAACATTGATAAACTCGCGGTGATGCCTGCTGTGATTACGGCGATTTGCTTGTTGCTGTTCGTCGGGGCCACCGGCAAATCGGCCCAGATTCCGCTTTTTGTGTGGTTACCGGATGCGATGGCGGGGCCGACTCCAGTCAGCGCGCTGATTCACGCGGCGACCATGGTGACCGCCGGTATCTATATGATGGCCCGCCTGCACTTCCTCTATACGTTGTCACCCGACGCACTCCACATCATCGCGTGGTTTGGCGCAGCGACCGCGATCTTCGCCGCCACCATTGGGTTCGCCCAAACTGATATTAAAAAAGTCCTGGCGTATTCGACGGTCAGTCAGCTTGGCTACATGGTGCTCGGCGTTGGTGTCGGTGCCTACGGGGCCGGTGTGTTCCATCTCATGACCCACGCGTTCTTCAAGGCGCTGCTGTTTCTCGGCGCGGGGAGCGTCATTCACGGCATGCACGAAGAGCAAGACATCCGCAAAATGGGCGGGCTGCTCAAACGGATGCCCATCACGGGATGGACCTTCTTGATCGCGTGTATCGCGATCGCTGGCGTTCCGGGGCTGTCTGGCCATTACAGCAAGGACCTCATTCTCGAAGAAGCCTACGGGAAATCCGTTTTGCTCTATATCGTTGGGACGGTCGGCGCCGGAATGACCGCGTTCTATATGTTCCGCCTCTTCTTTGTCACTTTCTGGAAAGAGACCCGCGCCAGTCACGAGGTCACGCATCACATTCACGAATCTCCCTGGACGATGACCGTGCCGCTCGTCATTCTCGCCGTGCTTTCAGTCATTGGGGGCTGGAGTTCGGTGTTCCCCATTGGCCACTGGCTCGAGCCGATTTTCGGTCGACATCACCCTGACGTGCCAGCGTTTATTCGCTTGATGCCGACGGTCATGGGAATCGTTGGGATTGTGCTCGCCTATCTGATGTATGGGCGCAAAGCGAATCCCGCGGAAGGCATGGACAACCAGCCCATTGATGCGTGGCATAAGGGCGCACTCAACAAATGGTACATTGATGAAATTTACGATGCGTGGATCGTGCGCCCCATGACCGCGCTCGCGGATGGCTTCTGGAAAATCGTGGATATCAAAGGCATTGACGCCACGGTGAATGACACGGCCCAGGTCACCGGCATGTTCGGCGGCGCCCTGCGGTTGTGGCAAACGGGGAATGTACAGAACTATGCCATGTCATTGCTGATCGGCGCGATGGCGATCTTTGGATTGGGATACTACTTATGGTAAGCGCAGTTACGTTCACCCCGTTGCTCGGCGCGTTAGTGCTCCTGTTCCTCAAGAGTGAGCACGAACAAGGAGCGCGCTGGATTGCCTTCGCGACCTCGCTCCTTACGTTCATCCTTTCACTTATCCTTCTGTGTTCGTTCGACAGCTCGATTGGCACCTTTCAGCTCGTCGAACGGGTCGCTTGGATTCCCGATTTCGGCATTGACTATCACGTTGGCATCGACGGTATTAGTCTCTTCCTCGTCTTGTTGACGACGTTCCTCATGCCGCTGATTTTCTTGTCATCCTGGGGCGACGTACACAAGCACATCAAAGAATACATGCTCCTCTTCCTGGTGCTGGAAACCGGGATGATTGGCGCGTTCGTGGCGATTGACCTCTTCCTCTTCTACGTCTTCTGGGAAGTGATGCTGATCCCCATGTACTTCCTCATCGGCGTCTGGGGCGGGGCGCGACGC
The DNA here is from genome assembly GCA_031389045.1 of Deltaproteobacteria bacterium. Classification (GTDB taxonomy): domain Bacteria; phylum Desulfobacterota; class Binatia; order Bin18; family Bin18; genus JABFSC01. The sequence continues at coordinate 2,259 of JANMSE010000415.1, forward strand.
ATCTACGCGGCGATCAAATTCCTGATCTACACGATGGTCGGTAGCCTACTGATGCTGGTGGCCATTCTCTATCTCGCCTATCTGCATAATACCGCGACCGGCTCCGTCTCTTTCAATCTGCTGCAACTCTACGATCTCCAGATTCCCGCGCAGGCGCAATTGTGGATGTTCGCCGCGTTCGTCTTGTCGTTCGCGATCAAAGTGCCATTATTCCCTTTTCATACCTGGTTACCCGACGCGCACGTCGAAGCACCAACCGGTGGGTCGGTGATTCTCGCCGGGGTCATGCTCAAGATGGGCACCTACGGGCTGATCCGTTTCGCGATTCCGCTCTTTCCCGATGCCGCCTATTTCGCCGCGCCAATTCTGATCGCCTTGTCCGTGGTCGGGATTTTCTACGGGGCGTTGGTGGCGATGGTGCAACCCGATCTCAAGAAACTCGTCGCGTATTCATCGGTCAGTCACATGGGGTTCGTGGTCCTGGGGTTGTTCGCCTTCAATATGCAAGGCACTCAAGGCGCGGTCTTCCAGATGCTCAATCACGGGATTTCCACCGGCGCGCTGTTCCTATTGGTTGGCGTAGTGTACGAGCGGCGTCACACCCGCTTGATTAGTGAGTACGGCGGATTGTGGAAACAGATGCCCATCTACGCCACGATTTTTCTCGTGACCATGTTTTCTTCCATTGGACTTCCGGGACTCAACGGGTTCGTTGGTGAATTCTTGATTCTCATGGGCGCGTTCAAGGCGATCATCGTCGATGGCGTCGCCTCGGCCTCTTCGGTGGCGAGCACGACCTACATGCTGGCCGCGATCTCCGGCGTCGTGTTGGGGGCGGTGTACATGCTGTGGATGTACCAACGAGTGATGTTCGGCCCCTTGGAGAACGAAGAGAACAAGAAGCTGGCTGATTTATCATGCCGAGAAGTGCTCGTGTTCGCACCACTCCTCGCGCTCATGGTGTTGATGGGACTCTTTCCGAATCCATTCCTGTCACGGATGGAGAAATCGGTGGATGTCGTCGTGGCCCGCATGGCTCCTATACACAAGGCGTATCAAGCAAATGCGCAAGAGAAGACGGAGAAGCACGCGGTGGTGGCTCGGACCGAGCAGGCCCACTAATGCGCGCATTCAATAGGGACAATCATGATCTTGCCTGAGGTAAACTGGGCTGCGGTAATGCCGTCGATCGTTCTCACTGTCGTGGGAATCACCGTTTTGTGCTGGGATCTCTGGATGAAAGAGCAGGACCGGAAGTATCTGGCCTGGCTCAGCCTCGTGGGGATCGCGATCACCGCGTACTTTTCCTACTCGTTGTGGGGGCGGAATGAGAGTGCCTTTGGCGGTATGTTGGCGCTTGATGCCTACGCCCTCTTTTTCAACCTGATTATTTGCCTGGCGACGGGGATGACGGTTCTCATGTCCCGGCAGTACGTGGAAAATAACGAGCTGCCAGCGGGCGAATACTACGCGCTCGTGTTGTTCGCCGCAGTCGGCATGATGCTCATGGCGGCGGCGACCGACTTGATCGTGATCTTTCTTGGCCTTGAGACGATGTCTATGGCGGTTTATGTCCTCACGGGCATTCGGCGACAAAACGTCAAGGCCAACGAAGCGGCGTTGAAATACTTCTTGTTGGGTGCCTTCGCTAGCGGCTTCTTTCTGTATGGCACCGCGTTAGTGTATGGCGCGACTGGGAGTGTCAAACTCGGCGAGGTCGCCACCTACATCAGCACGCATCTCAGCGGCGACCAGAGTTCCCCGATGTTATTAGCGGGCATGGCGTTGCTGATCGTCGGCTTTGGATTCAAAGTAGCGGCCGCTCCGTTCCACGCCTGGGCACCGGATGTGTACGAAGGCGCGCCAACCACGATTACCGCTTTCATGGCGGTGGGCGTCAAAGCTGCGGCGTTCGCCGCGTTCGTCAGAGTCTTCCTGCTATCGTTTGGTGCGCTTCACGGGCAATGGGAATGGATCCTCTGGGTCGTGGCTGTCGTGACCATGATCGTTGGCAACTTCACCGCGCTGGCCCAGGACAACATCAAGCGCATGCTTGCCTATTCGAGCATTGCGCATGCGGGGTATTTGCTCGTCGCGATGGTAGCTGGCGGTGAACTCGGTGGAGCGGCGTTGATGTACTACCTTGTCGCCTACGGGCTGATGAACCTCGGCGCGTTCGCGGTCGTGGTCGCGGTCGGTAAAAAGGGCGAGCCGAACGAGGAATTCAATGACTATTCCGGCCTTGGTTTTCGCTATCCGGCCTTGGCCATGATGATGACGATCTTCATGTTGTCACTCACGGGCATCCCCCCGCTGGTTGGCTTCACGGGCAAGTTCTACGTCTTTAGTGCCGCGGTGAAAGCCGGGTACATCTGGTTGGCGGTGATCGGCGTGCTCAACAGCGTGGTGTCGGCGTACTACTACGTGCGTGTGGTCGTCACCATGTACATGCAAGAGGGTGAGAAACAGGTCGAACCCTTGTCCGCGCGTCCGGCACTGGCAACCGCCATTGTCGCGGCGACCGTCGGAACGGTCCTCATGGGAGTGTTACCCGCCAAGCCGATGGCATTGGCGCGCCATTCGTTCGCCTCGCTTGAAAAACCCGCTCAAACCGCCTCTTCCGCTGACAAGAAAGAGCATGCGCCCGCCGCCACACCGGTGACAAGCACGCCCCCCGCCTCATCTCATCACTAATTGTTGTTCACGCCGCGCGCTCCCTGGGAGCGCGGGTGTCTCGCCTGTGAGAGAAGGACCGCCAAGGTCGCCCTTCTCTCTTGAATGTAGGGCGCGGTGGCAATTCTCCAGCTAAAGCGCTATGTCCAAGGCTTGTGGAGAGACTCCCGTGGCTCTCAGGAGCCTGACACGAAGCACGAAAAGCAGATGCCGTCTGGAGGAAAAGACTAATATGAAGTTAAAGGTGGTACTCCATCCCGCCGAAGAAGGCGGTTTCTGGGCTGAAGTTCCCGCATTACCCGGCTGTGTTTCCGAGGGCGACACATTGGAAGAAGTGCTGACAAACATTCGTGAAGCAGCCGAAGGCTGGCTCGTCGTGGCGGCGGAACGCGTCGCGGTGCGGGCTCCAGATCATGTCGTGGAGATCGAAGTGTGAAATCGCTGTCGGGTCGGCGACTTTGTCGTATCCTGGAAGCTCATGGCTGGCAGTTTCAACGCGTGCACGGGAGTCATCACATTTACGCGCAACCAAGGAATCCGATAATTCTCAGCGTCCCTGTTCATGGCAATAAAGACCTCAAGAAAGGGACACTCGCTGAATTGCTCAAAGCGGCCGGCTTAACCGAGGACGATATCTGAAGTTGTAGGGCGCGTGTCACGCACCCTACGATCTTCTTGGTAGAAGTGAAGAGTGGGTGCGGCGCAGGCTATTTCTCTCTTCCCCTCCGTTTTTTCTTTCTTCGCAGTGTCAACCAAAAGGGCACCGCATTCGTTAATACCATAGGGCAAAGATAAAACGGGGAGAGACGGTTGCTCTTTTTTTCTCATTGCGTTCCCTCGCGCTCTTGAAAAAAATTCCCCTTGACAACGGCCCTCTCGTTATAATATGAACTCGCCACAATCTACTTCTTCATCCTGAATTATGCCTACTCATCTTCTATCGGATTCGCTCCCGCCTCGTGTCCCTCTTGACTCTCCTGTACCCAGGAGCAATTTTCCGCATTCCGCATTCCGCATTCCGCATTCCGCATTCGCTGAGTGCGACCCCTGTCACGCGAATTTCCGTAGCCGCTAGCCCTGCGTGCAAACCGCGCGCGCCTCCTTGGGGGGAGTCATCGTTTTCGCAAGGCTGTCCAGTAACCCCCACCAACGAACGATCTTTTGCAAGGAGGCAAGGAGTTATGCACCTCTCTCACTATCATCTATTCACGGTTATCATGTTTCTCTCAACCTTCATTCCCTCCGTGGCGTTAGGGCAGGCCAACCCACGCATCATGCTAGAGAAGAGTCAATCTCACGCGTTGGACAACAAAGTGCGGGCGTTCCGCGTACCCGTCACGAATAGCGCCGGCGTAGTCAAATATTACGACGTGACCGTTACCCTTGGGGTCGGTCCGACGGGGGTTGTAAGTCCAACCGCAACGGTACAGGCGACCCTTTCTCCACCACCACCGACAACCGGAGTCATTGTTCCGGGCACGTACGTAGCAACCGGTGGCACCACCAGATGCGTGGTGACCAACATGACGTTGCCTACCAGCGGGCGCATACAAAGCTTCTTCGCCTGTAACGATGGTGGACGCCTTCACCAGCTCTCCTTAGCGACTGGCCTCATCTCGGCTGGACATCCATACTTCACGCAACTTGTTGCTGCAGGGATCCACACCCATCCAGATGTAAACACCTACACCTGGGGGCTCACTACCAATGGTTATTTTAGTGTTGGAACTTGTGG
>JANMSE010000448.1:0-5704 GCA_031389045.1 Deltaproteobacteria bacterium
CGCCACCTCTCGCCGGGAACTGAACTCCCCGGCTACCCTCATCGCCTCGCTCCGCGAGGCCAGATATGCCGCAGAGCGGCATTTGAGGGTAGCCGGGGGCTTCAACCCCCGGTGCGCAGCAAGCAGTGAGGCTTCGGCTTAACTTAATGCCATTGGCCTCCCGGGCATGATGAACCTGACCGCTTCCCTACCGGAGCCTCGGGCTCCAGAACGGACACTATGAAATCAACTCTCCCCTCCGCCGTTTCCCCAACTCCTCTAGCGGTCACCATTATGACTGGTCCGTGGACTCCAGAAGCCCGGCAACTCGCGTTTGACCGTGCCGTCCATGAGCACTATCTCACTTATTTCGCGCGTGCGGTGAAACAGCGGAATTGGTCGCCATGGCATGATTTGCCCGTGGAGGAAATGCGCGAGCGTGGTCACTTGTTGAGTGAGGATACCGCCAACCTCATTGAGGGGTTCATGGGGGTCGAGGAGTTCGTGGGTGATTACGTCCAAGAGGGGCTCGTCGCTTTTCACGAGAACCGCACGCGACGCAACATGCATCTCCAATGGGGAGCGGAAGAAGCGCGGCACGGTGTGGCGTGGGAACTGCTCCTCAAGCATTCCAATGCCCGCACGGAGGCGCAATTGAGCGAGTATTTGGACAAGATTCGTGACTCGCGTTGGCAGTCGCAACAACATGCTGGAGTCGAGAGTCCGTTGGCCACGACCATCTACGCGATGATTCAAGAGCGCACGACTTTTTATCATTACCAAGAAGTCCGCGCACGTGTTCGCGCGGAATATGGGTTGCCCCTCGCGCCGACCGCTGAAGAACGGGAGCGGGGCTACGAGATTGGCGCGTCGGAAGCCTGTCGGCTAGTCACGCAGGATGAACTGGCTCACCACAGTCTTTTTCTGCACATCGTGCGGAGCGCGCTCAAGTATTTTCCGTCGCTGACCTGCGATACCCTTGCCACAGTGTTCGCCGGGTTCTCCATGCCCGCGTTGCGCTTCATTCCCAAGGTGCGCACCTATCTGCGCGCCGTCAAACGCACCAATCTCTACAGCGAGCAGATTCACGAAGAGAAGGTCCATAAACCCGTGTTGAATTCCTTGGGGTTCGCGGACCAACAGGCGTTCGAGCATGCGGCGCGATGCGCCCATGCCTTACCCGAACACTTCGATCCGGAAGACGTGCGGTTGCGCCGGAGCGGAGAGTGGCGGAGCGCCGCTGCTCACGCCTGAGCATGGTGTGACAATGGGGGCCCCCATGTCCAAACGTGTACCAGCGAAAAAGAAGTCTCGCTTTGTCCTCCCCCCCCCGTCGCCGATTCCAGAACGGACCTGCTGGATTGAGAGTGATGCCTACGATCGGGCGGCGTATGCCAAACTCCGTGAAGACTCTCCGTCCCTTCGTGAGATAGAAGAGAGTGGCAGCGCGCTGGTGCCACGCTTCGATTCCCTTCTGCTCGACTTGTTTTGCGCCGTCTTCAAACACAACGTCGTCTTCTTTCCGGAAGACACCGTGCTTCCCAGTGCCGCGCTCAACCGTGTCTTGCTGGCTGGGCTGCATCAAGGCGACCTCGCCCAACTCCTACGTGAGGCAACGGTCCTTGACGAGGGCAAGGCCGGGCTGGCCACCGTCCTACTCGGTGAGGGCGCGCTCTCCTTGCTCAAAGCGGAAAAACCTCTCACTCGGCGTGATCTCCTTGATCTGTGGAACTTGCAAAGGCAGGAAGAGACGGTCCAAGAGAAAATCAGCGAAGCAAACGACGCCAAAGACATCGCCAAGGAACTCGCCGACCAAGGAAATTTATCAAAAGACACGAAAGCCCTTTTGGAGCAAGCGGCGAATAAACTCGCGAGTGAAGCGCGCGCGGAAGAGACCCGCTTACGACAACAAGCCAAGCAACTGCGCGACGACCTGGCGCGGGTCCAGCGAGAAGCCGAGACGCGCTTTCGCGGCGAAGCGCTCAAGGTGACCCGTAACCTCGACGAGGCCGCACAAGAGGCGGACTCCTGGAGTCGCGCGCTTGGGGGTGGGGACAACCAATCCGCTCCCGGTCGGCAAATCGAACTCGGCAAACATCTCGCCGGTAATGAGAAGCTCAAGAAACTGGCGCGCATGGTCGGTCGCATGAAGGATCAAGCGTTGGCCCTGCGGCGCAAAATTTTCGAGCGCACCAATGAGGAGATGTTCGAGGTGGGCATGGGCAGTGAAGTGAGCCGGTTGCTACCCCATGAACTCCTGACGCTCAACCACCCAGTGTTGCGCAAGGACTTCGCCCGGCGGTTTGTTGACAATGAGCTGTTGCTCTACTCACTGCGAGGCATTGAGGAAAAAGGCAAAGGTCCGGTGGTCGTGTGTTTGGATGGCAGCTCGTCGATGATGGGAGACAAGGAAATCTGGGCGAAAGCGCTCACGCTCACCTTACTTGAAATCGCCCGGCGGCAGCGACGCATGTTCCGGGTCCTCTGTTTTTCGTCCGCCGAGACACCGCTCCAGACCTTCGACTTAAACCCCCGCGAACGGTACAGCGTCGATATCGGCACGGTTATGAAACTGGCGGAATACTTTCCTGGCGGAGGGACGGACTTTGAGACGCCGCTCAATGCTGCCCTTGATTGTCTGCGAGAGGCACGGTTCAAACGCGGGGATATTGTGTTTATCACCGATGGTGAATGCCAGGTGAGCCCGGAGTGGGCGGACCACTTCCGGGCGGAAAAAGAGCTGATGGGCTTCTCGCTGTTTTCCATCCTGATTGATGTCGGCTCCAATTCGCTCGGCACGCTCAAGGAGTTCAGCGACAAGATCACGACTGTGTCGCGGCTGACGAGTGACGGAGTGAAGGATTTGTTTGTCAAATTGTAGGGGTGTCCGCTGAAGGAACTTCCCCTCAATCTCCGATTCACCGATTCACCGATTCACCGTTTCTTTCCTCAGAGGCCGATTTTTCAAGTTTCCGCTGGAACGCGGGCAAGAGGACTTTTAGGTTGCTCACCGCCACCACGCGCCACGGTTCTGGAGAGGTACGGCGCATTGTGATCTCCACGACCTGCTCTTTTTTGAGCTTCACCGGAAAAACGACCAACTCTCCTTCGGAACGTCCAAACCACAGCGCCACGGGCACAGCCACCAGGGGAATCCGAGGCAGTGGGCGGTCGCGGTCCTTCATGGCTTGTTCGACAGCAATTGACAGACCGGCCTTTGTCACTTCACGTGCGTCGCCCGCCAGGAACTTGAAGAGCCCTTTGCGGGCGAGTTTGCCCAGAAAGCCTTTGAACTGTGGCTTCTCCGCCTCTTGCGATTCGGTGGCTCCGAGTTCATCCAGCGCGTGGTCAAGCACGCTGTCCACATCGACGTAGCGTGAGAACGTCTTGTAATCGTGGGTGTCGAGAGCCTGTTTGAGACAATAGAGTGAATAGGAAGGAGTGAAGGTCCAGGCGTACCCTCCACCAACACTCAGCACGAGCCCGGCAAGAAACACGAACAGGGAACGACGAGACTTTCCTTGTGACATGCGCGGTATCCTACCATGCGACAAACGCCTCACGAAACGCCACCATCTCAATCAGGATGATGAGCACCGCGGCCACGAGAAGGCGCGTGCGTGTGATCGTGAACGCCGAAGTCGGCGCAAACACCCCAGGCTCGTTTCGTCTGGCAAGACCGTGCACCGCCGCGCCGGAAAAGAACATGAGCATCGGAAAAAACTGGATCATGTAGCGCGTCTTGACGTGGATGAACAGAAACAAGCCAAGATTATAGGCGATGAACAACGCGAACCCGTGCGGCCAGCTCCACGGTCGCCAACGCAGGAAGCAGAGGCCCAGCATGCTCGTCGCCAGCACGACGGCATGAAACCCGTAGGAGTACAAACGTATGGCCGTGGTGAGAGGGCCTTCCGACAATTGATACGCCGCGCGCGGGCCTCCTGGAAGCTGCGTGGTGAAGAAACTTTGATGGTGAAAGAGCCGAAAATACTGCCGACCGAGCTGTCGGGTCAGGGTGGTCCATACTCCTTGCTGTCGCACGAGGGCGACGATTTTTTCCTCATACGCACGACTTCGACTCCACCAATCTGGCCCAGAGCGGAGGAACTCCCCCATCTCTTTCCCGGCGCGATCACGGTCGCCGTCGGAAAGCGCGACGTCCGTCAGTCCGACCCACAAGTTAAATATCGAACTATCCGCGATGATGAATTGGCCATGCGTGCGCCAATTGCTGATCATGGTGGGCAACACGGTCACGGCAAGTGCGCCGCTGAACAGACCCACGGTGACCATCCGTTGTCGCCAGGCCAAGTCCGTCTTACAGAGGAGAACGACTCCGACGAACAATGGAATAAACGGCAACAGCAGTAGCTTGGTGAGCCACGCTAAGCCACAACTGACGCCCGCGCCGCACACCGCCATTCGGGACGGCGGACAACAAACCACGAGCCATAGGGCGAGAAATACGAAAGTGAGGTGCAGCGTTTCCGGCCACAAATAGTGAGAAAACGCCATGAGGTCCAGGGAAAACAGCATCAACGCCAGGACGGTGGCTGAGGCGAGGGGCGAAGGGAGCAGCCGTTGGACGATCCGATACCAGAGGACGGCATTGGCGAGCCAGAGGCCGATCTGCACGCCCTGTATCATCAACCGATGCGTGGTGCCGCTCACGAGGAACACCGTCCCCATGAAATTTCCATACAATGGGGGCCACAGCAGAATGTGCTCGACGGGCGTCCCCGCCGCCCAGGCGTTCGCGATCTTGTAGTAATAGGCTTCATCGCCCACAAGCGTTTTGGGCGCGGGGATATAGTACAGCAGCAAGAGCGTGAGATTCAGAACCAGCGCGGTGATAAACATCACGAGCACGTGGGTGGGAGGGCGCGGCATACGCTTTGTCCAGGACGACATAGGAGGCGCACAGTACGGGCGCGCGATCCGATGCTCAAGGGCGGCCTGGAGAACGATTGACCGTGCCTACTCGCGGAGCACCGCGACGTCGTGCTTGTCAGCGGGATGACGCTCCAGTAAAGGAGTGACATGCGTAATGCTCAACCTTGGAGACGACAGAACAACTCTATGACAACGTGGTTAAGGGTCTTCATGGTGGGGGTCTGTCTGGGGGGTGGGTTTGCCCTCACAGTCCAGGCGCAACCAGCATCTCCCGCCTCCGACCCCTTACAAAATGTGATTCGCTGGTCGACCGCCAGTGAAGTCGATAACTTTGGCTTCGATGTGTACCGGGCTGAACGAGAAGAGGGACCGTTTACGCGGATCACTCAGCAACCGGTTCCCGGAGCGGGCACCAGTGATGAACCGGCACGGTATGAATATACGGATACCACCATCAAGCCAGGTATCCAGTATTACTACTATGTGGAAAGTATTTCGATGAGCGGCGTGCGGGAAAAATTCACCCCAACTTTTAAGGCACGGATCAAGGGCACCTTGCCCACCACCGCGCACCTGGAAGGGAAATAATCATGTTGTATGGTGTCCGTCTCTGGAATCTGCTTTTCCTCCTGTGGGGAATGACTTGGCACGCCAGCGCCAGCGCCGCGCAGGTCTTCAAGCTGACGCTGACCGAGGCCAGTGTATATCAGGTGCGGTATGAAGCGCTTGTCTCCGCGGGGCTGAAAGCGTCCTCTGGCAACACTGCCGCACTGAGTCTCAGTACCGCCGGATCCCCAGTTCCGCTCTGGGTTGAGGATGGAGGTGATGG
>JANMSE010000454.1:0-4714 GCA_031389045.1 Deltaproteobacteria bacterium
AGTAGTCAGTAGTCAGTAGTCAGTAGTCAGTAGTCAGTAGTCAGTAGTCAGTAGTCAGTAGTCAGTAGTCAGTAGTGAGGAGAAGGCCTGGGACTTGTTTTTGACTTGTCCTCGACTAGCCTGAGCCTGGCCCCAAAAGGAGGATTCCCGTGATCGTTCAACTCATAATTTTGGTGCTCTTAACGATGTTCTTGAGTGAAAGCAGTGTCGCCTGGGCGCAGCAAGGCGCGAAGACCTGGAAGACCGTGGCCGAACTGTCGGCCAAAGAGAAAGAGATCATCGACCTCGCGACCGACACTCCTCGCGATGCCACGTTCCCTTACTTGCCTGCGGAACGGTACCCGTTTTCGCCGCCCTATACCGCCGAGGAGATGGGGTTTCGGTCGATGGAATTTCCCCATCAACCGCGCTGGTCCTGTGTTTATGCCGATGCCGGCGCGACCATCGACCAGTGGGGACATCTGATCGTGCAGAGCAAAGCCGTGGGCTTGGTGGCCTACAACGGGACCCAAGGATTGTTGGAAGAACTGTATGAGACCCCGCCGGGTCAGCCTTTTGTTTCCTCGCTTTCGCAGGACACGGCCCCGGCGGAGAAGTATGGCAACCAATCGCTCTTCTCGCGCTACCGGACCGACAAAACCTTCACCAAGAAAATTGACATGTATGTCTATACGCCGGGACTGCGCCGCGTGCGGCGCCAACCCCAGCCACGCCGTGGTGATCGCTTTCCCAATCAAGCCTTCACATTTGACGATACCTTTGGGCGTGATGCCTGGGAGTGGTCGTGGCGCATTGTGGGGACGGACGTGCTGTATGAGACCTTGCGCTTCCCGAAAGCGCGTCCCTCGCTCACCCTGACCGATACCACTGGCAAGTTGCATGATGTTTCCGCGAGTGAGATCAAACCGATGGGGAAGGACTATCCCGCCTACTTACCGGACGGCGGAGTCGCCTGTTACGTGGTCGAGGCGAAAGTCCGTGACGAGTAGCTCCCCGGCTACTATGCGCCACGCATTCTTTACTGGCTGGACCAGCATGCGTTGTACCCGTTGCGCATCGAAGAGTACGACCGTGAAGGCAAGCTGATCTTCATCGAGACCCGCGTGGCCGAGCATCGCAACCCCGCGCTGAAAGAGCGTGGCTATGGCATGCAACTCGATTTGTACTGGGACGTCACGACCGACCTGATGACCTACTCGACCCATGACGGGCATCAACTGCGGGAGTGGACCGAGGAAGATAAAAAATCGTACTTCAATCCCGACTTTCTGCGACGGGTCTGGTTCATTGGCGGTGTGAAGAGTCAGGCGGAAATTCAGACGCCGGAGGAGTTCTTCCTGCGTCCGGCACTCTTCGAGGACAAATTCCCCAACGAGCGGAACATCAACCTACCGCCTGATCTGCGAGCCCGTATCAACGCGCAAGAAAAAGCGGGGCAACTCGTCTTCACGGAGGAAGTGGCGGAGCGATGAGGCGGAGTCGAAGGCAGTTCGGAGTGCGGAGTAGGGTGCGCTCCGCGCATCCTCAATCGGTGTATAGGTAAACCCAATCACTCATTTCTTGGCGGGAGTGGGTTCTTTTCGCGGGAACAACTTGGATGTCTCCGGAATCCCCCATCCAATATCCTGCAACTGAAAATAAGTGAGATCGGTATCAGCGCCCGCGTCCAAATCCGCGTTCAGCGTCGGTTCCATCAGGAGATTCGGGGTCACGCTCGGGTCCCAGTGCGAGATGGCGGATCCCAGCGCACCGGAGCGCGGCGCATACAGATACACACGCCCACGTGCATCCGCGCCAAGGAGACGATGAGGGTTGGCCCGGAGCGTCACGACAACTGGCGGACTCCTGAGCGCCGTGCCAAGCGTGAGCCCAACAGTGTCCGAAACTGTCAGCGTCGGAATCGACACGGGTAAACTCGTGTCGTCTGGTCGTGTCACGGAGTCGGATGTCGGGGTGACGAGGAGGATCGCTTTGGCTCCGGCGGTCTCCGCGTGCGAAACCTTCCAAGAGACCGGACATGTCCCGCGAGTAATGAGGACAATCCTGCCTTCGACGCGATTCTTGAGCGGAGTGCAAGCATCGCTACGAGTTCCGCTCCGATCGTCAGCCACGATGAGGGGGGCGGTAATCCCTTTCGCGGCGAGTCCTGGGCCGAAAGCGGTCGGCATGGCGTCCAGGGTCGTGGCGAGAGACTTGGGGGTAACAATCGCGACCTCTGGTCGTTGCGCCAGTACGGTCGGGGCCGCCTTGAGGACGGCGGGGCCAGCCCAGACCACATGACCACTGTTCTTCTGTGAAACCTGACGTTCTCCACTGGTCATCTCATGCCAATGTTTCCCCGTTTTGGTATCAAGCGTGTTGGTGGAGTAGATGTCCGGTAATCCGAGCGGTGCTTCACCAGTTGTTGGATTGATGAGGGCCGACAACCCCAGGCCGTGAGCGAACTCGTGCATCACGACGTTGAGCAACGCAATGTCGCCATGCGGGGGATTGTTGTCGTAGCCATAGTACCAGTTGCCCGGCAGACAGTTGGGATTGCCGTCAATGGCCCCGTTGAAGAAGGCGATCATGTCGTCGGCGTAGGGCGGTTGCAGCAGCCCTGGATCGTGTGGCCTCGGCGTCAGGTCGACTCGCGCGAATCTGTTCGCGAGCGCGGACGGGTACCATATCTGTGGGCGAATCGTGCCACTCGTCACCGGAAAGTTGGCGAAGGCCCGAATGGGACCAGCGGCACCGAGCACGGCACTCGTGGCGTCACAGGAGAGTGGCCCAAAAGTGCTCTGCACGACAATGGGCACGGGGCTATCGAGTATGCTGCCCCAGAGGTCCGCCGCGAACCGCAAGACATTCAGCCGTTGCGCGCCCAGCGTCTTCCCTGGATTGCCGCCAACTGGAGAGACCGCGGTGGAATCATTGAATCCGACTTTCGCGGCATCGGTGTTGTTGATGACAATGGAAACCTCGGCCGCGGCTGGAGCGCGGAAGTGTCGGTTCCCGACTACAAGGCATAGGGAGAGGCACAAAACAGAAGCAACCCGTCGCATGAGCTATTCCTCCTTCGACGAAGCAATGGTAAGCGGGGGTGGGAGCCCATCTTCAAGCAGCGCGGCGGTGTCCTCCACCCCGCTCAGACAGCTCACCTCGACATCCCCTTGAGGAGTCACGTGGGCCACGGAGAAATTGAGCTGGCTCCGTCCCACTATGATGGAGAGCATACCGTTGCCGTAAGAGGAGGCTGTATGAGGTGAGGGTTGGGAGAACTGTTGACGAAAGGCCGTGGCGAGGGCTCGCTTCTGTTGGGTCGTTGGTGGCCGGAGCCTCCCGGTCCTCGGATCGACTTGGACCGTGATGCCAGAGACGTTTGCGGCGGTGGAAGCGGGGGCGGTCAGGCGTGTTGGGGAAGAGAGATCAAGCTCGTGGAGCACTTCGCTCTCATCGTGTTGCGCAGGGGCGAGCAGCGGCGGTAAGCGTTTATACAGGAGCGTTCCCCCCAGAATAAGTCCGATCGTGACACCGAGACGAACGCCTTGTTTGATGCGCGACGAGGTTGGCATTGGTGTATCCTCCGTCTTCACGTGGGTACTATGGCATGAGGTGAAGGAGTAAGACAATGGCGTGGGGCGATGAGGAGCGTTGATCTTCTGGTGATTTTAGAGGAAATTCCTATTCCATGACAAAGTCACCAAAGAAATTGGTCCGAGAGCTAATTCAAGGCAACCCCTACGAGTACTATCCGTTGGGAAAGCATATTGTTGCTGCTCCTGGGATTTGTGGGGGGCGCCCGACATTCAAATACACCAGAATAGAAGTGCAGGTTGTTTTCGATTTGCTCGCCGCGGGCGAGCCAATCGAGCAGTTGATGGAAAATTTGCAAGGGCGCGTCTCCAGGAAGGCGATCGTGGAGACACTGCGATTAGCGACCGTCTTGCTGAAACGTGAAGCCGAGGCTGTCGCCGCGTGATCGTGCTTGATGAGAACCTACTGGTTCTTCGTTTAGGGAATCCCATTGCCGCTTGGTACCCGGGGCGTGTGTGTTCCATCGTGGACCTTGAGGGAAGTCGAGACCTCAATTCCTGTGTTGACAGCAGTCCAAGAAAAAATCATACCGCGAGGAGGAAAGATTATGGGTGAGCCCACGACGGTATTGAACGATGACAATCTCTACGAACGCTACGGCAAACCGCTTGAGCAGAACCATTCCGGAGAATATATCGCCATCAGCCAAGATGGACGGGTGATTGTGGATGCGGACGACATACCCGTGGTAGATCAAGCCCTCCAAGCATTCGGCAGTGGAAATTTTGTCTTCCGTCGTGTTGGCTACAGTTATGTGTGGAAGTTGAGGAGAGGGCGATGCTGGTCAGCACGGACTATCCACATTTGCAAGTAAGTAAAGGAAGCAGTTGAATGACCTTCTCACGAAAATAGAAGAGTTGTTAATACCAAATCTCCATCCGCAACCCGCTCCGATCCACAGGCGGATCGCCAGGAACCCGATTCGCTCGCCCAGTGCTCATGCGTAACGCGGTCCAGGCAAGAACGTAGGCATCAAGCACGTCATCCAACGCCACCTCCGCCCTCTTGAATACGAGACAGTCGTTGTTAAACGCCTGTCGTATCCCTCGAAAAGTCCCTTCCAGTATGCACAGCCGTTCTTCCCGTCCCTCCGGTGTCTTCTTGTTATGTTGCAACGGTGCGCCAGCGAGCGCCAAGA
>JANMSE010000468.1:0-3199 GCA_031389045.1 Deltaproteobacteria bacterium
TCGGGGGCCATGTGCGCGCGGTCGGGAAAGCCGTTCCACAAGAGGATAGTCAGCTCGCGCGCCGAGAGGGGCACGCTGGGCGTCGTGGGCGTGGGCCACCACCGGAAGCGGCCTTGCGAGAGGCGTTTGGTACAGAGCCAAAACCCTTGCCCATCGTAAGCCAGGAGTTTGAGCGTCGTGCCCGTGCGATTGCGGAAGACGAAGACGGCCCCACCTAACGGGTTCTCGGCCAGGGTCTGGCGACACAGCGCCGCGAGGCCATCAATGCCCTTGCGAAAATCGACGGGGTGCACGGCGAGAAAGATGCGGCTGTGGGGCGTGAGCTGCAACATTAGCGGGTCTCCAAAAAGGTCTGGAGGAGGGGGACGAGAGCGGGCACGGCGTCACGATAGGTGATCCGCAACCGGCGGCCATCCGCCCGCTGGACCTCGACCTCCGCCGTCGAGGACCGCCACGCGGGCGTCGGCACTTCCACAAAGTGGGGAGCGGCGGGGGCGGAGGGCGACCCCGGCACGGGGCGCACGGTGTCCCGCCACCGTTTCAACACCTGGGGGGTGAGGCCGAGTTGTTTGGCCACGCGCGTCAGGGGCAAGGACGCGGTCAGGGCAATGGCCTGCGCCCACAAGGGTTGGGGAATGCGCCCGCGTGCGGTGGCCCGGGTCGCGCGCCACTGGGCGAATTGGCGGGTAACGTGCTGGAGATGTTCTTCGACTTGAGCCAACGGCAATCGTGTCATGCGCCTCTTCCTTCCTGCCATTAAGTGTTCTGCGGCAGGAAGGTACGCGCATTATGCTGCGATTGTCGCCGGGTAGCAGGGGCGTATTGCTACGCTCCCGCCCCCTCAGAACGCAGCGTGCGACTTTCACCGCACTGCGCTCAAGCCTTTCCAACGCCCGTCGCCGGACGCGGCTTTTCCACCGTTACTTTCTGGCTATGCACTTGCCGATGGCAGGTCGGATGCAACAACACCCGATTGGCAGCCTGGTCACTGCCGCCCAAAGATCGCTGCACGATGTGGTGGTTATGCCACCCCGTGAGTTTGGTGATCTTCTGGTGACACACCGGACAGAGGCCCTGTTGCTCTTGCCACAGATACACTAACCGTCGGCGACCCCGCAGGTTGGCTTCCATCTGAACGCCCAAGCGTTCCTCGAAGTAGACCTCCCACGCGGGATCGTAGGGATTAGCGACGGCTTTGATCTTGGTGTGGCGTCGGATCGGCGTGTCGGCGGCCTTGGTGAGATCGTGGACCTTGACCTGGCCGCGCGTATCGACCGTGGTTCCGTGAAATACCCAGTGGCGCTTGCCCCTGGTGGTATAGTATTTCTGGGCAACCCACCGTCGATTCTGGTGGGGGTGTCGGCGCTTGGCCCACCGCCAGACGGCATGATAGATCGCGTTATCGACTTTCTGCATCGTCCGTTTGCTCGCACTGTGGCGGTGATAGTCCGCCCAGCCCCGGATCACCGGATTGAGCTGGACGATGAGATTCCCTGCTGTGGCCTGCTTGTGGGACCGCAGCAGGGCTCGGATTTTCTCCAAGAAGGCATGGGTATTCTTCTTGGAGGGAGTCACTAAGAACTTCCCTTTGTACTTGCGAATCCGTTTGCCGAGAAAGTCGAAGCCCTGCTCGATGTGCGTGATCCGCGTTTTCTCCGGCGCGAGCGTGAGCCCCCGTTCCCGCAGAAATCCCTCCACCAGCGGTTTCACCTCGTGGGTCAACACTTCCGGGGTACGACCGGTGATGATGAAATCATCAGCGTAGCGCACCAGGTTGATTAACCCCGCTTGGCGTTGTCTAGTGGTCAGGTAGTCGCGGTTGAGCACGCGCTCCAACCCATTGAGCGTCAGGTTACACAGCACCGGGGACGCCAGGTTCCCTTGGGGAGTGCCCGCGTCCGAGGGCTGCCATGCCCCGTTCGCCATGATCCCGGCTTTGAGCCATTGCCGCAGTACGGCTTTATCCATCGGGATATGGGTCAAGAGCCAGTCATGCGAAATTTCATCGAAACAGGACCTGATGTCCGCCTCCAACACCCACGGCGCTGAAGTCTTGCGACTCAATATCAAGCGACACTGTTCGATAGCATCAGCCGTGCTGCGTTGGGGACGGAACCCGTAGGAGTTTGGGTCTCCGGTCGTTTCGGCGATGGGGTCGAGCGCGAACAGGTAGAGCGCCTGCATCGCTCGATCCCGCAGGGTCGAAATGCCCAGAGGCCGCATCTTGCCATTGGGCTTCGGGATCAACACCCGCCGCAGCGGTTGGGCACGGTAGCCGCGCTGTCGGAGGGTGGCAATCGCCGCCGCTTTCTTCTCCGGGGTGGGCCACAGGACTCGGTCCACGCCCGGTGTACGTTTGCCAGGATTCTCGGTCACTCGTCTCACGGCCAATGCCTTGGCGCTAAACGAGTGGGTGAGCAGATGCTGCAAGGCTTTCACCTTGCCCCATCGTCTCGCCTGAATCGCCTTCACGATACGCGCTTGGAGCCGACGCACGGTGCGCGTGATGGCCTGCCAGTCCAGGGCCTGCCACTCCGTCGTCTCGTGGGAAGTCGCACCAGCAACACGGGTTGCCGTCATCTGCCTTACCTCCTCGGTCGGTTGGCCAACCTCTCTCGTGATGAAAGACCAGAGGGAAGTCTGCGCGCTTTCGCGTAGGATGATGTTGCTGCCGCTCAATCCTTATCCAGTCTATTACGGACTGGCTTTCGCTTGCTCCCTCTTCCTCTACCCGCCGGATTATCGGCTCTCCTTACGGAGGGCTTTCCCAGAGGGAATCCGACGGGCTTACCGTGTTCCGTTTGCGTGCCCGAGTGGGGTAGGTCCGCCCTGTTCGCCGACAGCTTCCTGGCCACGACGGGGGTGTGCGTAGCCCCGCGTCCGTGCTGCGTACCTTTTGGTCCAAGCCTCTCAGTGCCTTTGGCTTGTTGGTGATCACGGCGTTTATCAGGCGTTTACTTCGGTTGACCTTACCACTCCCCCCTAGCTCCTGCCCGCCTAGCACTGGCAAGCACGTCTTCCCTTCACAGTTCTGACGCTCACCTTGCGGTGACGGCATCATTGTCCCGAGCGCTTCAGACCATCGCGTTACCACGATCGCCTGGCTCGGTAGGGGACTACTGGTGGCACAGTAGGTTTCATCCCCGCTTTCATGGCGGGTGAAACAGCCACACAAACAGCTTTACACGTCGCAAACGCA
>JANMSE010000502.1:0-6875 GCA_031389045.1 Deltaproteobacteria bacterium
GTTCAGGCTTCGGCTTCAACGCGCGCACATCTTCCGGTCGCACCTCACCACGCGCCACCTGCTCCCGCAGGTTTCTCGCGGCATCAACATCTCTGCCCATGCCACCCATCGTACCAAGCGCACCGGGTCGGGTGAGCTTGGCGCGCTTGGTATCGATCTCCAGATATTCGTAACCGTCATCTCCCACGCGAATGCGCAGCGCCCGGTCGCGATACTTTGGTTCGAGATACCTTTCCCACAGGTCGGGCGGTTCGAGAATGTGCCCGTCGCAATCAATCATCAGCTCTTTGGTCGTCACGGCAATCTCCTTTCTTCATGGCGCGAAATAGTAGGGGAGACCTCAGCCTCAGGCCAGCCCCTGTCACCGCAAGAAACGCCATACCCTTGCTCATCTCAACAAAGTCGCGGAGTAATAACCCATGCCGAAACTTTCCCTCGCCAAACTTGAACGTCACCACGCTTCCGCGCACTGCGGGGAAGCGTGCCTGAAAGGACATCAGCATGAAGAACCAAAAACAGACCATTCGGAAGATTGTGGGCTTTCTTAACAACCCTGATGAGGAGGGTGGCTTCTGGTTGCCAAACATTCAACGCCCTTTTGTGTGGAGCGAGGAGCAACTCCGCCGGTTGTTTGACTCCATCCTACGCGAGTATCCGATCAGCACGCTGCTGGTGTGGAAGACCACGAGTGGTATCCGACGACGGAAGTTTATCGACAATTGGAAGAACACGCTTCATCTGAGCGATTTCTACGTGCCAGAGCATCTCAATCTTGAAGAGGTTCGACGGTGAGCAATAGCGGTTTTCAGCCCCGGTTCCATATTACCAACCGTATGACGGCGGGGCTGACACGCATTGAGCGGGCGCGCGGGTTTCTCAATGCGGCGAAGCTGTCCGACGATTGGCTGGCGACCATGCGTTCCCGCGCCTTCTTGCTGGAGGCACATCATACGACGCATATCGAAGGCACTCGGCTGACCCTGGAGCAGGCGGAACGTCTGCTGGCTGGCGAGGTCCTAGAGGGAACCGATCCCGACGACGTACGCGAACTGCTGAATTACCGTGATGCCTTCGAGTTCGTCAGCGGCTATCTCAATGACGGCGGACCCGTCACCGAAGGATTGATTCGCGAAATCCATCGACAGTTGGTGACTGGGGTGCGCGGTGGTTCCGCCGCGCCCGGCGAATACCGGCGGACGCAAAATTACGTGGTCAACTCGCTCACCCGACAGGTCATCTACACACCACCTCCACCCTGTGATGTTCCGCCGCTGATGGCGGAGCTGGTCGCTTGGCTGAATGTGCCTTCCGACATCCATCCGGTCCTCATCAGCGGCGTCGCTCAGTTTCAGTTGGTGCACATCCATCCGTTCGTGGATGGGAATGGCCGAGCTTCGCGGCTCCTGTCCACGCTCTGCCTGTATCGAGCCGGATACGACTTTAAGCGTTTATTCTCCATCAGCGAATACTACGACCGCGACCGACCAGCATTTTACGCGGCGTTGCAACGGGTACGTGAACAAGGCATGGACCTGAGCGGATGGTTTGATTACTTCGTTGAAGGACTGGCGACACAGATGGACGAAGTAACCGAGCGTGGCAAGCGGGCAATTCAAGCTGACGTGTTAGCACGACAGCACACGCTAAACACTCGGCAGACATTAGCCCTTCGGTTTCTGTTGGAACACGGCAAACTCACGATTCAGGATTTTGAAACTCTCTGTCCTGGGGTGAATCGGCGCAGCCTTCAACGCGACCTCAAGGCACTGCTGGTCAAAAGACTGGCTACCTCTAGCGGAGCCACAAACCGGCAAGAATACAGACTCCTATGACAACTTACGACAAACTTGCGACATAACTTGCGACATGAATTGCGTCTGCGTTTCCTGTCACCATTTCCCTGGCAATCTCCCCAACGCCCTGCTACAACCCCTGGCCAAGGAGCGCATACGATGTCCACCACACACAACACAGACAAAGAAGTCCGCGCCCGTGTCAACGATGTCCCGGTATATGAATTCGAGTCCACGCCATTTACCCGCCCCCCGGTACTGGCCAACGCCCGCGTGGCGATCGTGACCACCGCAGGGTTGCGCACCGAGGGCAATGCCCACTGGCAACCGGGCGATGAGAGTTTCTCCGTGTTCGATGTCACGGCGCGGAATCTACGGCTTGCCCATTTCAGCCCGAATTTCGACCGCAGTGGGTTCGCGCTTGACCTCAATGTGGTCTATCCCATCGACCGGCTCAACGAACTCGCCGCGCGCAAAGTCATCGGCTCCGTCGCCTCAAAACATATCTCGTTCATGGGCGCGCAACTCGATCACACCTTAGCCACCATGCGGCTGGATACCGGACCCGCCGCCGCGCGTCTTTTACGTGAGGATGGCGTGGATGTCGTTTTGCTCACCCCTGTGTGACCGCTCTGCACGCGCACCGTTGGTGTGCTTGCCAATGTCTTCGAGGCGCATGGGTTGGCGACGGTCTCATTGGTGGCGGTTCGCGGTCAGGCGGAACGGGGCAAAGCGCCGCGCGCACTCTATTGTGAATTCCCACTGGGCCGTCCCTTGGGTCGCCCGCTGGATGCGGACGGTCAACATCGCGTGTTGGCTGCCGCGTTTGCCTTACTCGACACCCCGGCGAACAAGGTCCCCATTCTCACGCAGTATCCGGAAGTAATTGAGGATATTGGTGGTGAGGCGTTGGTGTGTGTGCTGCCGCCACGGTTCGATGCCACTCTCCATCCGGCGGTGGATGAAGCGAACGGCCTCCGGGCCGCCTACGAGCGCACGTTCGCCCGCACGGGGCGCACGTCATTTGGTAAAATCCTGACCCTTGAAAAAATTCCAGACGCGGTCGCGGGGTTGGTAGCGATCGCCGGAGGAACACCGTCCGATCAAGCGGGTCTTCCGGGTGGGCTCACTCTCTGTGCCGCCGATTTGCGGGCCTATTATGAAGAAGCGGCGTTGGCTCTGGCTGAGCATGTGCCCGCCGCGCGGCAGAGTGAAGCGTGGTTCTTCACCCAAACCGAGGTCGGCAAGCTGTTGTTGCAGGTGCAGGCCACCGTGCGGCGGTCCGGTGCGCCACAAGCGGCGTGGATGTATCTGACGCCACTGACCCGACAAGCGAAGGAAACAACGGCGTAACGTAGGAAGCACCGAGCCCGCCCGACAAACTCTTTTGGAGAAATTTTATGACTACGAACCACCAGATTATCCACAGTGACCCCGATACTTTAGGTGGCACGCCGGTGTTCGTTGGCACTCGCGTACCAGTGCAAACGCTGCTTGATTATCTTGCTGAAGGGGCGTCGCTTGACGAGTTTCTTGACCATTTCCCTACTGTCACCCGAGCTCAGGCCGTCGCCGCTCTCACGCTCGCTAAGGACATGTTACTCACCCATGCGCGTGCTGCTTGACGAATGTGTCCCACGTCCACTGCGACGCGAGCTCCTTGGGCACGAGGTCCGCACCGTGCCAGAGATGGGATGGGCGGGAAAAAAGAACGGCGCGTTGCTCGCTCTCATCAAGGAGGCGGGATTCGAGTCGTTTGTCACAACCGACCAAAATCTG
Organism: Deltaproteobacteria bacterium; assembly: GCA_031389045.1. Lineage (GTDB taxonomy): Bacteria > Desulfobacterota > Binatia > Bin18 > Bin18 > JABFSC01. Next base: position 3,573 of record JANMSE010000502.1, read on the forward strand.
GAGCATCAACAGAATCTTCAACGGGCGGGCATTCCGGTCATCGTCCTTGTCGCGTTCAGCAATACGTTGCACTCGCTCTTGCCTTTAATCTCAGGGCTGCGGTTCGCACTTGAGCGGGTGCAGCCTGGAGAGGTGCTCCACGTCAGCAAGTAGGAGGCACTCCGCATACGACAGCGCCGAGGCCAAGACCGGTGCGCAGAGCGCATCCTACAAACGGCAAGTCTCAGCTAGGTCCGCGGCAAGTTTATGACTTGCCCGCGACGTGCAGAGACTTGCCTGTGACCTGCCCTACTGCTGCGGCGGCGGACCAGCAATGGAAACCCGATAGCCCGTCTCTTTCTCGTGCTTCTCGATTTCCTTCAGCACCGCGTTCATCGCCCCGCCGATGAGCCGGTCGTGATCTTGGCGACACCATTCTCGCGAATTCACCGTCAGATCACCCGACCCTTGGAAGCGAGGGAACACCTCTTTCGCCAACAACTCGTAGGAAGCCAGCGACGCCCGACGTTCCACCCAGTCGTTCGCCATAATCAGGAAAGCGCCAAAGCCGCCGGATTGCTTCTTCAAGCGCTCGAGCTGGGCGGCGGCATCATCTGGGCTGCCAATGACGGCGGCGCCGGAATCGACTAGTGCTTGCGGCCATTTGCGCGGGTCGGGTTCTTCAGGAGCAAGGGGCAGCGCTACGATATTGCGGAAGTAATCAACCCATTCATGAATGCCGTATTCCACTTCCTCAAAGGCTTGTTTGCGCGTGGGCGCCACGTGCATGGGACCCACCAGTCGCCACGTCGAACGATCGACTTGATGCCCATATTTCTTCGCCTGCTCATTCCAGATTTTCCAATGATCTCCCAACACCGCAAATCCACCCATACTGGTCGCACCAAGCGAGAGGACTCCAGCGCCATACCGACCTGCGGTACGGGGGCCGGCAGGAGACACGGTCGCAGCCACGGCGATCTCAAAATGCGGATACGTGTACGGTCGCAGTTGGAGACGCGCGTCACGCAGAGTAAACCAATCCGTCTGGATCGAAACCGGCTCATCGGATGTGAGCAGCGCCATGATCGCGCCGAGCGATTCCTCCATGCGCTGGCGTTGCGTCGCGGGATCAATGCCCATCATGTGGGCGTCGGACGGTAACGCGCCGGGCCCGACGCCGAACATCACCCGTCCACGCGTGAGATGATCCAGCAGCACCATGCGATCCACGAGCATGAGGGGATGATGATACGGCAAGGAGCTGACGCCGGTTCCCAGGCGAATGTGACGTGTCCGCTGGGCGGCGGCGGCGATAAACACTTCAGGTGATGCGATAATCTCCAGCCCCGCGGAGTGATGTTCGCCAATCCAGGCTTCGTCGTAGCCCAGCTCGTCGAGACGAACAACGAGTTCGAGATCGCGCTCCAAGGCGAGAGTCGGGTTCTGCCCGGCGGGATGAAAAGGCGCCATGAAAATACCAAAGCGTAAAGGACGTTCCATTAAATTCCTCCGTTTGCGGGATGCGACGGCTCTCGCATACCCAACACGTGTCGTTACGATGATTGGACAAACCATATACGAGAAGCGCGGGGTTGTCCTCCCTTTGCCAGACGCGAAGGGTGTCAACTCAGTAGCTTCAGTGCTCCGGTGATCTCTTCTTGGGTGATGAGTATCTCCTTTAGTGTAACTCTCCCAACAATGCTTGCGCCGCTTGCAAGTCATTGGTGTCAAATCCCTCCGTGAACCAGCCGTAGATCTCAGCCAACATCTGCCGGGCCTCTTCCGTCTTGCCCTGCTGCTGCCACAGCCGCGCCAGGCTCGTTGCCGCGCGCAACTCTAGCGACTTGGCCTGCTGGCGCTGAGCAATCTCGATAGCTTTGTGAAAATACGCTTCGGCTTCCGCCTCCGCTTGGGGGTCGGGGGACTGGGGTCGGGGATCAGTCATTTTTGACTTTTGACTTTTGCCCTTTGACTTTTGACTTTTGCCTTCCTGCGCCAGCAGGAGTTCCCCCTTGAGCCGATACAGCTCCACCTCGTAGAACCGCTCTCCGCTCTTGTCCACCACCGTCAGCGCCTCGGCGAGTGCGGCCAGCCCCTCCTCTGCCTGCCCTGCTTTCCCATACGCCTCGGCCAGCAAGACAAGATAATAGGATTGAAATATCCTTGCCCCTAGGGCTTGGTAAGTGCCCAGTCCTTGACGTATCTGGGTAATTCCCTCTTCGCTCTGTCCCTGTTCGGCCCGTGCCCAACCTTGCAGGACATTCCCTTGCCCTAACCATATTGGAATTCCTTGCTCGCTCGCGAGGATGATGCCTGCCTCGGCCCACTCTTGGGTCAGTGCTCTTTCCCGACGGAGCTGGTGCAACAGGGCAGCATAAACCCAGGCCGCGGCCAAGCTGTATGGATAAGACAGCTCTTGGGCTAGAGTGCGCGCGGCCTTACTCTTCTCTAACGCCTGGTCCGGATAGCCCAGATACCACAGGACCAAGGCTGCATAGGAGAGGCCAAAGACCCCCGGCTCTATGCCGCCGGAGAGGAACACAAGGGAGCGGTGGCGCTGAGTGTCATACAAGGTCAGGCTCTGCTCCAGGTGCGCCTGGGCCGCGCCAAGCTCACCCAGATGGAAGAAGGTGCTTCCCAGCGCCCGATATGCCTCCACGAGCAATGCCGGGTCTTGCTCCCGCTGAGCCAGGCCAAGGAGTTGCTCCCCGAGCTCTCGCGCCGTGAGAAACTCGCCCCGCACATAATGAAACGTCCGCAGCCCAAAGAGGACCCGGAAGAGCTGGCGGGTCTCCCCGACCTGCTGGCACAGTTCCCGTGCTCGGGTATAGGTAGCTTTCACTTCCGGTGAAGCAAAACTTCTGGTGGCCTGTAACGGCACGCCCAGGGTGAGGTGCAGCGTGAGTTCTTGTTGGGCGCGCTCGTGGGTGTCGGGCAACGTTGTGAGCAGCTCTAAGGCGGTGGTCAGATGCGTGATCGCTTCCACATTGGCCGAGCGTTGCACCGCCTGCTGCCCGGCCAGATGCAGGTACTCGACGGCTTTCTCCGTATTGCCACTGCGCGTGTAGTGATGCGCCAGCTCGCTGTAGTGCTCGTCCAGGGTGGCGCGGTAGAGTGATTCAATGGCCTGCGCGGTGCGCTCGTGTAAGGCTTTGCGCCGCTCGAGGAGCACTGAGTTGTACGCCACCTCTTGCGTGAGCGCATGCTTAAAAAGGTATTCGACTTCTGGAAACGCCGGCTGCTCATAGAGAAACTCTTTGTGCTGGAGCGAGGACAGCAGCCGATAGAGGTCCTCTTCAGGTTGCGCGATGACCTGACGGA
>JANMSE010000518.1:0-3123 GCA_031389045.1 Deltaproteobacteria bacterium
CGCTGGAGTCGGGTGGCATGATTGAGGTGGCTCGCAGCCTTGCTCGTGCCAATGGCTTTCAGGATCGGGTGACCTACATTCCCGGCCATTCCCTCCATGTGGAACTTCCCGAAAAAGTTGATGTGGTGGTCGCCGATCAGATCGGACGCTTCGGCTTTGAGGCTGGCGTGGTCGATTTTTTTACTGACGCGCGCCGCCGCTTTCTCAAGCCGAACGGGACGCTGATTCCTTCGCGCATTGAGATGATGGTCGTTCCAGTGGAATGTCCGGAGCGGTGGGCGGAAGTGGAATTCTGGACGAACAATGCCACGGGATTTGATCTCCACACCGTGCGCGAGTGGGCCATTAACACGGGGTATCCGGTGACCTACCAGCCGGCACATCTCTTAGGGGCACCAGCGGTCGGGGCCGTGCTCGATTTATCGACCTTTGAGTCGGGGGCGGTCACGCTCCATGCCGATCTTCCGATCCGTCGGGCTGGCACGCTGCATGGCATCGGCGGCTGGTTTGCCGCCCAATTGTCTCCTCACTCCTGGATGACCAATGGCCCACTCAGTGACCAGCGGATCAATCGACAGAATGTCTTCTTCCCCATCAATCAGGCACTCCCAGTGGTTGCGGGAGATCGTATCACCGTTGCTATGACGATTTTGCCGGTCGATGTCATGGTGACGTGGCGCGTAACGGTGACCGACGCGGACGGAACCCCAAAGGGCCGTTTCGTCCATTCCACGCTGAAAGGCATGTTGACGACCAGAGAAGACATGCAGCGTACGCGTCCTGACTTTGTTCCCCATTTGGTTCCTCGTGGACAGGCACGGATGACCGTGCTGAGTCTGTGCGATGGCCAACATACGTTGGCGACCATTGAGCACGAAGTGTATCGTCGGCATCCCGCGCTTTTTCCCTCGTTGGCGGAGGCCGCGACTTTCGTGGCTGAAGTGGTGACCCGCTACACGCGGTAGTTCGATGCAACCGATGGCACGGCAAGGAACACCTGATGGCGGATGCTATCGCGTCTATGGGCTCACCATGACCAGCGATACGGTATTCCCGGAGCTGCGGCCTTTGGGAATGGTTCCCCAAATCCCTGGGCTCACGGTTCAATTCGCGACTCCCTTCCCTCACCTGCCCACGCCAACCCAGTGGTTTCGCCAATGGCCACTCTCACCAGCAGCGCCCTGGCTCTCCTGTGGGAAAGTCGCCAATGGCTATCTTATCCGGTTTCGTGAAGTGGCTGATTTTTTCGTTGATGACAATGGACAAAAAATCATAGGGGCGGCGCAGCCAGGAACCTCAACCGACACACTGCGACACTTGCTCTTGGACCAGGTGTTCCCGCTGGTGCTCAACCTGCGGGGACGCGATGCGCTTCATGCCACTGCGGTGATAACCCGACACGGGGTGTGTGCGTTCACTGGCGAGACTGGGACGGGCAAATCAACGCTCGCGGCGAGTTTTGCCCAGGCAGGCGATCCAGTTCTGAGCGATGACTGTCTCGTCATTGAAGAGCGCGATGGGCGACTGTTTGCCGTGCCCGCGTATCCGGGCGTGCGGCTGTGGGACGATACCTGCACGGCGGTGGCGCCAAAGGCCGACGCGCGTTCATCCGTGGCGCAGTATAGCGATAAGCAGCGCGTCGTTTGGCAAGAACACGTCGCGACCTTTCCGACGCACGCCTTGCTCCTCCATCGCATTTATCTCCTCACCCGCACGACGAACGAGACCTCCGCGACGACTTACGGTCCTCCTCGTCTTGATTCGTGCTCACAGCGCCAGGCATTCATGGCGCTGCTGGAGCAGACCTTTCGTCTGGATGTGACGGATGCCGCCATGCTCGTGCGGCAGATGCACTGGCTGGAACGCATTGTCTCGCGGGTGCCCGTCCGACAGTTGTGGATTCCCAATGATTTTTCCGCGCTACCGGCGGTGCGGGCGGCGGTGTTGGCGGACTGCGCCTTGCCTAATGGGAGCTGAGGAGATACTCAACTCTGTGACTGGCGATGGGGGAGTGACCGTGAATCCAGAACTGGAATTAGCAAAGGAATTACTCGCGGATGCGCGCTTGCTCATTGGACAACGCTGTCATCGCTCGACTGTGTCTCGTGCCTATTATGCGGCCTACCATGCCTGCATTGCGTTGATGGAAAGTCTGAAGTTGAAACCCCAGAACTATCCAGGTAAAAGTGGCCGACCCGCCAGTCGGTGGGAACATGGAATCGTGACAGCGGAGGTCGCGGCTGACCCTCGACTGAGGACAATTCTCACCGTGCCGGTGGCCAGTCAGCTTCGCTGGCAGTATATGCAGCGCATTCGCGGCGACTATCGTGTGAGTATTCGTATTGCCCAACTCACGGCCCAGACCGCGGTCAACTTAGCCGAACAGATCGTGACTACTGTGGAGGGATATCTCAATGCCCAGCACCCCTAACTTGCAACTATTGTCGTTGGAACAAGCCGTAGAGTTGTTTAAGGCGGAGTTTCGCAAACGCTATCCGCAAAGCCGCTTTCTTCTGGATGGCGAGGGATACGAAGACGAGGACCTTGATCTGAACATTTACGTGGATGGGACCGAACTGGACCTTGAACGGTACGCGGTGGAAGTGAGTCACACCATTCAGCAGGCAACGGGCTATTTTATTCTTCCCTTTGTTTTCTCGGTGGCGGAGCATCCGACGGAAGCCTGCTGAATTTGGTGAGACCAGATGTATTTATGACGTGGTCTCTCCACCCCGACACCCGTTGCACCCTCGCACTCAACGGTGAAACCGTCACGCTGACCGGGGCGGAGCTCACGGCTTTGCGCGACTGTCTCCCGGACACGGGACGGTCTCCAGAGATTGCACTTCCACGAGACCTTTTTCGTCGGCTCTTTACCGCGGGCCTCGTCACCCCGACCGCGCTGCTCGCTCGCGCAGAGAGCGCCTACTGGCAAACGTTGCTGCCGACCGTTGCCCTGGCACCGTATCTGCGGGTGCAGTTTCATTTCCTAGCGGAACGAGTCCTTCCCGAAGAAATTGAACCCGCCATCGGACTCTTTCTTCCACCGGCGTTCGCCGAGATGGCCGCGCAACTCTCGGCGAACATCCGTCGTTCTCTGGCTGAGGCCGCGAAATCTTGTGC
>JANMSE010000520.1:0-6851 GCA_031389045.1 Deltaproteobacteria bacterium
TGATGGCTTCTTCGAGATCTTGCATGGGTAATGCCGCCGCCCAGCGCAGACGGTCCGGAGCGATCGACGTATACTCCGCCGCCCAGTTGTTATAGGCGCGGCAACAGGCGGCGAGCAGCTTGGTGTCGTGGAACTCGCGTCCCAGCATTTGCCCGGTAAAGGTCGGGTACATAATCTGGACATCCACGCCTTGTTCGTCCATATCCGCCAGGCGGCTTTCGGCGCTAAAGCCGGTTTGTCGGGCTTTGTCGAAACGATCCATGGCTTTCTGCGCGGCCTTGAGAAACGCGGGCGCCGCCATGGGATACTTGCCTTTTTCGCGAGTAAACGACTCCCCTTCCACGATGAAGGTCCGTCGCCCTGATCCCGGAGCTTGGCCCATTTTCGGGGCCTGCGATTTATACGCATCCTCCATATGTCGTTCCCATAACCACTCTGGTTCCATCATGTGACAATCCGTGTCGATAATCTTAAATCCGTTGCGCATGGTTCGTATCCCTCCTGCTTTCGTATGTACCGGTGACTACGGATTTCGTTAGCGCTGTCCTTGGTGGTCTGTCAAGGGCGAATGCGCAAATGCGCTCGCGTGTCACTTCCACCACCTCCCCTAGTCCATCAGACATTGGCGCACGAGTTCGGTGTCGAGATATTCTTGCATCATGGCGATTTTGCCATTGGTAATACGCCACACGCGGCAGTAGGTGTTGTTGTAATCCTTGCCGTCCTTCGTGCGGGCCTTGCCGTGTGATTGTTCAGCCACGTACTCACCCTCGGCGATCAGATTCTCGATGGTCATGGCGATCGCGCCCCCATTTTCGATGCGCGCGGCCAGCGCGTTGCGCAGCCCTTTGAGCACTTTCTGTTTCCCGTGGATCGGGGGAAACACCGCGCCCATCACCTGGAGAGTCACGTCGTCGGCGGCATCGCCCATGAATCCGTCGAGATCACCGCGACTGATGGCGGCGATGGCGCGTCGCACGATCTCCTTGTTTTGTTCTTTCGTTTGTTCCGTGGACATAGTCTCTCCTTGTTACGATGAACGGTTAGAATGGACACACTTTGGCGCCACGGACGGACGCGGGTTTCTCCGTGCAGCGCGCATGCCAGGCGGCGACCTTGGGAAAGTCGTGATCCACTTTGAGATACTCCCGCGCGCTATAGCCCCAGTCCAGACACCCGATCCACGGGAACGTGGCGATGTCGGCGATCGTGTACTCGTTACCAATCAGATAGTGATGGTCCCCCAACTGAGTTTCCAGAACGCCGAGCAGTCGCCGCACCTCATTGGTGTAGCGCTCAATGGGATAAGGGAGTTTCTCCTTGGCATAGCGGTAGAAGTGACCGAATTGGCCAAACATGGGGCCGACGCCACCCATCTGAAAGAAGAGCCACTGGATACATTCGCTGCGTCGGCGAGGATCGGTGGGAATGAGTTTGCCGGTCTTCTCCGCCAGGTACAACAGCATCGCGCCCGACTCGAAGACGGCGAGCGGTTTGCCATCGGGACCTTTGGGGTCCACCAGCGCCGGAATCTTCGAGTTTGGATTAACGGCTTTGAACTCGTCGAGGAATTGGTCGTTCTGCATGATGTTGACGGTATGGGCTTCATACGGGAGCCCCATTTCCTCCAGCGCGATGCTGACCTTATGTCCATTCGGTGTCGCCAGCGAATAGAGCTGAATCCAATCGGGATGTTCAATCGGCCACTTCAACGGTGTGCTCATACAGTCTCCTCGTCTACAGAAATCCTGCCCTTTCCTTATGCAGGTCTCACGCGGCTTGCAACCCCAGGTGAATCTGTGGTAGCGGCAGCAGAGCAATTGAAAGGAGGGCAGAATATGCAAGCACGGAGAAACGCCTGGAGTCGTGTAGGGAGGAACATCGCGCGAACCCTGTTGGGGATGAGCGTCGCGCTCGCCTTGGTGTCCACGGCTGTCGCGCAGGACACGCCGATGGGACCAAAGTGGTGGCCATCGGAATGGGGACCGGAGGATCAACGTGGCGCGGTGAACCGGATCACGCCGCAAAAAATCCTTCAGGCGGTGAGCTTGATTAAGGAGGGCAAGATTTATCAGCTTGGTCGCGTCTATGAACACGGCATGCCGCTGTCTGGCAACCGCAGTTACGTGCTGACCATTCCAGGACTGCCCACCTCAAGCCCCCAAGGAAAAAACGCCATCGTGTCGAACAGTGAAATGGTGGCCGCGGAAATCGGTCAAGTCGGCACCCAGTTCGATGGTCTTGGCCACATTGGCGTGCGCGTGAACGGGGAAGATATTTTCTATAACGGCTTTAAGCTGTCTGAGTTTGGCGATGCCTACGGACTGAAAAAGTTAGGGATCGAAAATGTCGGCGTGATCTTTACCCGTGGCGTGCTGCTCGACATCGCCGCTTACAAAGGGGTGGAGCGCATAGAGCTGCCGTACATCGTGACCGTCGCCGACATGGAAGGCACGCTGGCGAAACAGAAAGTCGATATTCAGGAAGGGGACGTGGTGTTGTTCCACACGGGGCATGGCAATTTGTGGATGAAGGACAACGAGAAATATAAGTCAGGCACTCCCGGCCCTGGGGTGACCGCCATCAAATGGTTGATCGAGAAAAAAATTGTCATGGTCGGATCGGACACCCCGGCCACGGAAGCATTCCCCGGAGAGAATACCGATCGTTTCGCCGAGGCCCATCAGCAGTTGATTACACGCAATGGGGTGTACAATCATGAAAACCTGGACTTGAGCGCGCTTGCCAAGGATAAGGTCTATGAGTTTGTCTACGTCTTCGCGCCGCTCCGTCTCAAAGGAGCAACCGGCTCGCCGGGGAACCCGTTTGCGATTCGGTAGGAATCATCGGGGCAAGACGAGAAGAAATTCAGCAACGTACCTCTTCTTGCCTCGCTGCATGCGGGCATGTCGTGATCGGGAAAAGAACTGGGGGGTTGGCTGAGATGTTAATGATCGCTTGTAGACGATTCACCGTCCAAAAAGTCCAAGGAAACGAGGAGGTAAGAAACGCTGATGGCACACCGATATCAATGGGCACCTGGGGTGAAGCGAGGAAGTGTGGTGATTGCGTGCGTATGGGCTTTGTGCGGAAGCCTCCCTGGTGACCAGGAGCGCATGTCTCTGTCGCGGACCGCGCAAGCACAGCCAACCGTGGCGGGGGAATTGACCGTGTTCGCGGCAGCGTCCCTCACCGAGGCGTTTTCGGAAATCGGCAAGCGACTAGCACTGTCGCATCCGGGTCTGAAGGTCACGTATAACTTCGCCGGCTCTCCAGTCTTGCGCACGCAACTCGAACAAGGCGCAGCCGCGGACCTCTTCGCGTCCGCGGATATGGCGCAGATGGAACAAGCGAAAAAGAGTAACGTCGTGCACGGGGACTCGCCCATTTTCGTGAAGAATAGACTCATCGCGATTGTTCCGAAGGACAACCCCGCCCAAATTGCCACCTTCTGTGATCTCGGCAAGCCGGGCGTCAAGCTGGATCTGGCCAACGCGCAAGTGCCGGTTGGGAATTACAGTCGCCAAAGCCTTGCCAAAGCCAGTGCGGAATGTGGGGCCGATTTCGAGCAACGGGCCGTGAAAAACATCGTGTCCGAGGAAGAGAATGTCAAACAAGTCGTGACCAAGGTCCAGCTTGGCGAGGCGGATGCCGGTATCGTCTATGTGTCTGATGTCACCCCTAAAGTGAGGAAAGACGTCCACACGATTCCCATTGCCGATGCCTACAACCAATTGGCGACGTACCCGATCGCCGTGACGACCGGAGTGAAGAATCGCGCGGCCGCGGACGCGTTTATCGCGTTCGTGCTCTCCGTCGAAGGGCAGGCCGTCCTGAAAGCCTACAGTTTTATCCCTGTGGCGGAGTAACCCCGAAATCGTAGGGGAAAAAGAAAGGGCCCTCGCGTAGGAAAGGACACCCTCCGTCCTTCGTGCCAAGTGCCGCACGCAACGATCAATCCGCGGCCCACAAGAGGCGCAACGACCGCGCGGCTTGACAATCTTCTTCTCTCAGTTGCATCATCCAGACCAACGCTACAACTTAAGGGAAAACAGTCACACGGAGGGTACACGCATGTCTTACGATCTACTCATTAAGAACGGCACCATCGTCGATGGCACCGGCGCGCCGCAATATCGCGCCGATGTCGCCGTCAGCAACGGACAAATCGCCGAGATCGGCAAAATCACGGACGGGGCGCGGCAGACCGTGGATGCGTCCGATCTCATCGTCGCACCGGGCTTTATTGATCCGCATACTCACTACGACGCGCAAATTTGTTGGGACCCCTTGATGACCTCGTCGTCATGGCACGGTGTTACCAGCCTGGTGATGGGTAACTGCGGGGTCGGTATCGCGCCGTGTAAACCCAACGTGCGCGAAGTGGCCGCGTGGGATTTGGTCAACGTCGAAGCGATCCCTTTCGACGTGCTGACCAAAGGCATCACATGGGAGTGGGAGACGTTCCCGGAATATATGGATGCGGCGGCCAAGCGCGGCAGTGGCATTAACCTGGGGTTCATGGCCCCGCTCACCCCGTTCCGCCACTACGTGATGGGTGAGGAGTCGATGGACCGCGCGGCTACACCAACCGAGACCGTCGCGATCAAAGCGCTGATTAAGGAAGCGGTCGCCGCCGGCGCTTTCGGGTTCACCACCAGTTTCATTGCTCAGCACATTGGCTACAAGGGGCGTCCGCTGGCGTGTCGTCAGGCGGGGCCCGAAGAATTTCGCGCGTACAGCAATGCCCTCAAGGAACTCGGCAAGGGCTGCATCGAACTGGCGCTGACGAATGACATTTCCATCGTGGATGAACGGGAATACGCGATGCTCGACTTGTTGCTGACCGAAAGTGGCCGACCCGTCACCTGGCTCGCGCTGCTCAATCGTGACGACAAGCCCGACGCCTGCAAGAGTACGCTCCGCGCAACGGCGGAATTGTGTAAGAAAGGGGCGCTGCCGCAAGTCAGTTGTCGCCCGCTGATTATTCAGATTGACCTGCGCGTGCCGTTTATCTTCTCCAACCTGCCGTGTTGGCAGCCAGCGTTTCAGCGTCCAGTGGAAGAGCAGAAACAGTTCTATCGGGATGCGAGTTTCCGCGCCGCGTTCCGCAAGGAGATGGAGACGCCGAAGGTGTTCGGCGGGCGCTGGGACCGGGCGATCGTGCACGAAGTCAGTAATCCCGCGATGAAGTCGCTGCTTGGCAAGAGTGTCGCCCAGATCGCCAAGGAGCGCGGTAAGGATGGACTCGATACCTTCTTGGACTTGGCCATCGAAGACGATTTGCAACTGCAATACACCTACGAACTATTCAACGCCACCGAAGAGCGGATTCCCGATTTGATTACCGATCCGCGGGTGATGGTCGGTCTGTCCGATGGTGGCGCGCACGTGGATATGTTGTGTGACGCCGGTTATTGCACCTATCTCCTCGGCACGTGGGTACGAGAGAAGGGCGTGCTCACCGTCGAGCAAGCGGTCAAACGCTTAACCACCGAACCAGCGGCGTTCTACGGCATCTCACACCGTGGCGCGATTCAGAAAGGCATGGCGGCGGATTTCGCCATTTTTGATCTGACCAAAGTTGGATCGCAGAAACGGGGCGAGATGCGCAATGATTTGCCCGGTGGTGGACGACGGCTGGTCATGCCCGCCCGCGGGGTGGAGTATACGGTTGTCAACGGCGCGGTGCTGTACGAACATGGCAAACACACCGGCGCGATGCCCGGGCAGGTGTTGCGGTCGGGAGTGGCGTGAAAAGACCGGGGACCGAGGACCGGCTTTTTTCGTCGTCCCCCGGTCTTCGGTCGTCGTCCCCCGGTCTTCGGTCTTTTCGTTACCAGGAGAGAAGTATGATGAACTACAACGTGATTGATTCTGATGGTCATATCTGTGAACCGCCCGATTTGTGGGAGCGATACATCGACCCGCGATTTCGTGAGGGCTGTCCAAAACTCATCACCCTTGAGGACGGCAGGGAAATCTTTCGCGTCGAAGGCGATGTCGCCATTGACCTGGGCGGCGGCAAGAAGCGCGTCAGCTTTGGCGCGGTCGGCGCCTTTGGCTCACGTGATGGCAAAGTCTCGCCATCGATTCCTTACAGTCAAGGGCGCGCGGGCGGCTTTGACCCGCATGCGCGTATTCCCGACATGGACGCGGAGGGAATTGATGCCGCCGTGCTCTATCCGAGTTTGGGATTGTTCCTCGGCGCGGTGGAGAATCCCGAATTCGCCGCCGCCACCTGTCGCGCGTATAACCGCTGGTTAGCCGACTATTGCAAGCCGTATCCCGACCGTCTGTTTGGGGCCGCGATGTTGCCGATGCAATCCATCGAAGGCGCGGTGCAGGAAATGAAATATGCCGCCAAGGAGCTGGGATTCCGCGCCGGGTTTATTCGACCCAATCCCTATAATGGCCGGGTGCTGCATGATCCCGCGTTCGATCCCCTGTGGACCGAGGCGCAAGAGATGGGGTTCTCCATTGGCATTCATGGCGGGTCAGAGAGTGGGCAACCCACGCTGGGGATGGATCGCTTCAAACGCGGCGGGGCTGTGCGTCATGTGGTCGCCCATACCTTCGAGATGATGGCCGCCGCGACCAGTTTCATCATGTGTGGGATTTGTGATCGCTTCCCGAAACTCAAGGTGGCGTTTCTGGAATCCGGTGGTGGCTGGATGGCGGGCTGGCTTGATCGCATGGATCGCCATTTCGACGATATCGGGATGAATGATACGGGCTTATCGATGCGACCAAGCGACATTTTCAAGCGGCAATGCTTCATTTCGTTTGAACCGGTCGAGCGTTCGCTGCCACTGTTGGCGGACTATATTGGCGCTGACAACATCTTGTGG
>JANMSE010000522.1:0-3180 GCA_031389045.1 Deltaproteobacteria bacterium
GCGGGGGAACCTCTTCCGCACCACGCTGACCTTGCTGGGTATCATCATCGGCGTGGCGGCGGTTGTGACCATGTTGGCAGTGGGCGAAGGCAGCCGCCAGAAGGTGTTGGACCAGATTAGCGCGCTGGGCACGAACTTGATAACAGTCCGGCCTGGCGCGCCCGGCATCCGGGGTGACGGCGACATCATTACGTTGGTGCCGGAGGACACGGTCGCCATTAAAGCACTCTCCAATATTGAGACCGCGGTGTCAGAACGCAACGGCCGGATGACTGTGCGCTACGGCAATATCGACTCCCAGACAACGGTCCAGGGAGTGGGGGAGGATTTTACACGCGTGCGGGATTGGCCGGTGGCCGAGGGGGTGTTCTTCAATGCGGAGGACCTGAAACGCTATGCCGCCGTTGCCGTGCTGGGTCGCACGATCGCGGAAACCCTCTTCCCTTACGGCGGCAGTCCCATCGGCGAGTACGTCCTCCTCAAAAACGTCCCGTTCTTAGTCATCGGCATTATGACAGTAAAAGGCGCTTCGCCCGGCGGCAGCGATCAGGATGACGCGATTTTTGTGCCGATTACCACCGGGCTGATCCGACTGTTTGGCAAAACCTATCTGAGCAGCATTAGTGTCAAGGTTGTGGACACCGGAGACATCGAAGCCACGCAAGCCCGCATTGAGGCGTTACTCAAAGCGCGCCACAAGGCGGAAGATTTCAGCGTCCGGAACATGACCTCTATTCTCGATATGGCGATGGAAACTCAGAATACGTTCACCTTGCTGTTAGGGACGGTGGCGGCGATTTCCCTCTTGGTGGGCGGCATCGGCGTCATAAACATCATGCTGGTGAGCGTAGTGGAGCGCACGCGCGAGATCGGCATTCGTATGGCTACCGGCGCCCGCATGCTCGACATCTTGCTGCAATTCAACATCGAGGCGGCGGTCGTGTGCGCTGTGGGCGGCGTCCTGGGTATTCTGGTTGGCGGCGCTGCCGGGCTGGGATTACGCTTGAGTGGCATGACGGTGATCTTCTCCATTACCCCGGCGCTCCTCGCCTTCGTCTGCGCCTTCGCCACAGGACTACTTTTTGGCTATTTGCCGGCGCGCCAGGCAGCACGGCTCGATCCTGTCATTGCTCTGGCTTAGGAGTCACGCAGTTATGCCTACACATCGAGCGATCACCATCACCCTCTCTCTGGCTCTGTCCGCCTGTAGTCTGACACCTGAGTCCGTCCGTCCGCCAATGGATATCCCAGAGGGCTGGAGCGCAGTATCCAACACCCCCCAGCCATCTCAACAGGAAGAGCCTCCTTTTTGGCAGGCATTCGAGAATGAAGATTTGAACCGTGTGATGGAGGTAGCACTCGCGCGGAATCTTGACCTCCACGCCGCGTTGTATCGTGTCGAGCAAGCTCGCGCCCAGGCAAAGGTGGCGGGCGCGCCGCTGTGGCCATCCCTGGATGCGAGTGGCGGAGCATCACGTCGCTATCAGGACACACAAAGTGAGACGCAGTGGCAGGGCCTTGCTGCGCTCAGTTATGAACTTGACCTCTGGGGCAAGAACCGCAGCCAGGCAGAGGCGGCAAACTACCGTGCGGAGGCGAGTCAGTACGACCGCGAAGCGCTCCGGCTCATCATCACCACTGACACCACAGTTTTTTATACGCAGATTCTCGGCTTTACCGAGCGCATTCGCGTCGCGGAGACCAATCTCAGGAATGCCGAGGAAGTCCTGCGGATCATCACCGCGCGCTATCGCGAAGGTGGTGTGTCGGCGCTCGAAGTCTCGCAACAGAAAGTGGTTGTGAACAACATCCGTGCCGCGCTGACCACACTTATCGCGCAACGAACCACGACCTTGAACGCCCTGGCCATCCTCCTTGGTCAAGCGCCACAACACTTCGATGGGCCGGAGGCGGAACTGTCTTCATTGAGAGTCCCGGTAGTGAACCTGACGCCACCCGCCGCACTATTAACCGGGAGGCCTGATATCCGCAGCACCGAAGCCGGACTGCTGGCTGTCAATGCCGATATCGGCGTTGCGCGGGCGGCTTTTTTCCCCTCGCTCCAGTTGGGTCTAGACGCCAGCCTCATAGCCACCGGATTGAACCCCGCGACTGCGGCGCTTTCCCTGGCGTCGGATGTGCTCGCTCCCATCTTTTCCGGCGGCAGGTTGGAGGGCAATCTGGAAAACGTTACGGCTCGTCAGAAGGAACTGGCGGCACAGTATCAGCAAACGGTATTGACCGCATTTCGGGAGGTTGAAGACGCACTCGCCGCCCGCAAAAATACTGATCAACAAGTAGTGCTTTCGAGTGAATCGGTGCGGGAAGCGCGAAACGCTTATACCATCGCCAAGGCGCGCTTCGATGCGGGCAGCATCGACTATCTCACCCTGTTGGAAACCCAACGCAGTCTCTCTCAGGCGGAGGACGATCAGATCGTTGCTACCGTGGCGCAGCTCGAAGCCTTTGTTCAGCTCCGTAAGGCGCTGGGGTCGTAGCAAATGAAATATGCAGTCTATGGTTGTCCTTCCTTGTCAACGGACTTTCTTAGCGCTGTAGTGCGCTTCACCCTGTGGCCGAAAGAGCACTACAGCGCGAGTGTCCGCTTGCACGCAGGTCACAGTCCCAACACTGAGGGAACTGCGTCAACACCACGTCGCCGCGTGAGAGCGTCGGGGCAGGCATCAGATAGGCTCTCCATCCTCCGCAGAGTAAATGTTCTCACCCTCGTCCTGCCAAAAGTCAAATGCGCCACCTTGTTCTGCGAACCGCATGATGCTCTGCGTAGGAGCATCGTCCTCTTGCAAATGGACTTCGACTTCCTCGCTCTTCCGCGCTAATTCTACGAGTCTCTCAAACTCGCTGCGCGGGAGCATCGCTCCGTCGTTGAAAAGTTGCGCATGGATAATTGTCATGACAATGTCCTCCATCTTTTCGGTATTGGGTCATTGGGTCATTTATTCATTGCTGAGGATACTCCTGCCATGCCGCACTTCTTCAATCATCAATGACTCGAGCACTCAATGGCTCAATTCTTCGACCAGCATCTTCGCCTCTTGCAGGTCCTTCGTATCAAACCCCTCAGTGAACCACCCGTTTGTTCACGTGCGTATCAATTGTCACACCGAATTGCATCTTGTCCTCCAAAGTAAACGAGCGGGCTCTCCGCCATTTGCCATC
>JANMSE010000530.1:0-1825 GCA_031389045.1 Deltaproteobacteria bacterium
CACCGGCCGTCAACGTCTCCCCTTCTCCGGTAACGTCCACGACGACCCGGTCACCGACTTGCAGGTCGGCGTTGGTAGCCGCCGCCTTTTCTTTGCGGTACTTCGTCTCGCTATTCAACCGGACAGAGATGGTCTTTCCCTGCTTTGTCTTGACCATCATGTGCTGCGCGTCCAGGGCCGTTACCGTACCCATAATGTGCGGCTTGCCCTCATGAGCCAAAGCCAGGGGGTGAAAGAACAGAACCAGAAACACTGAGAGTGCACCAATGCGTTTCAACATAGCTGTCTCCTTTCGATTTAGATTGCTTAGTGATGGTGTTCGGGAGGTGGCGAAGGACTGTCTTCGCCCTGTAAAAACTTTTCCGCCTCGTCTTCTTCCTTCACCTCGTCAGGACTTTTCGGGTTGAGCCTCCGCATCTCCGTCAGCTCTTCCGGACTGAGCTTGGGAAGATGGCGGATAAAGTGGACGAGCTTCCAACTGTCTTGATCTTTCTCCGGCGATCCATCTCCCCACGCAGGCATCCCTGTAAGACGAATGCCGTTATGAATGATGGAAAACAATTCGCCATCAGAGAGGGACTGCGTGTCATCCTGGCGCATGTCGGGCGCCTTGGGATACAGGTTCTTCCCGATCTCGGTCTGGCCGCTGCCGTCGTTGGCGTGGCAGGAGGCGCAATGATCGGCAAAGTGCGCCCGGGCTTCCGTGAGCACCGTTGGTGTCGCTTCCATCGGATTACGCATGTCCCGATACGCCTGGGGAGTAGCGAGGTGCCGCATGAATCGCGCCGCCAACGCTTCGGCAGCAAGCGGCTGGTCGCGCGCGCTCACTCCATGCCGGATCAAGGCGAAGGCGACAAGGCCCAAGATGATGACTTCGATAAGGACAATCATCAATCCAATTTTCAGAATGTTTGCCATTGTTCTTCTCCTGTCGGAGGTCATTTAACGCCCCGTCGGCGCGACTTTTTCCACGAGGATCTGATTGGTTTTGGGATAATAGATGCCGGTGATTTTGACCTTCTTGCCGTGAAGCGCCTCAGACGCGAGTTGGGCGCTGAGTGAGTTCGTGCTCCCTACGAACGAATGCGAGTATCCATCTACCCGCCGCAGCAAAGGACAGATGTCCTTCTTGTTCGCAGCGTGCACGATTCTCGGGACTCAGAGAGACAGCACAACGAAAGCAGATCAGCGTTCCATTGTACGCCACATAGGCTGAGGTGGATGCAGGACCGGCGAAGGGAGTGTTGGCATCGTCATGCCCAAGGACAGCAGACCACCAGAGCAATACCCCCAGGACTGCGCACCCGATAGACTTTTTGCTCATGGGATTCCCCCTTCCTTTGCGCCGCTTGTTTCTCCCGGGGTTACCCAGGTGGATTGAGTGCCATCTCCTGGAAGCGACCACTGCGGCAATTTGCCTGCGGCTAGGGCTGGAGCGAACTTCTCGAGAGCTTGTCGATCCCCCACGACGGACACCACCGCTTTCTGTGGATCTAAGTACTGACGGGCGACCCGCTGGATCTCGTCGGCACTCACGCTGCCGAGGGCCTGTACATGATCGGGCCGTTTCTGCCCGTGGGTGTACGCCTCATGTTCCGCCACCAAGCGAGCAAGATCCTGTACCTGCTCAACCTCAAAAGTCAGCCGGGCCGCAAGCCCCTGTTTCGCCTGTGCAAGCTCCGCTACGGAAACGGGTTCGGTCTGCAGACGGACGATCTCGTGGACCGCCTCTTGTAACGCGGGCACGATCACCTCATAGGGGACGCTCAGGTCGATATAAAACAAGCCGGTCTGCCAGAACGGCTCGGCTACACACCGGGCGTTA
>JANMSE010000540.1:0-2999 GCA_031389045.1 Deltaproteobacteria bacterium
GGCATTCAGATCGCTTCCAAGGTCCGCTCTTCTCAGGGCTTGCTCGTCCATGTCTTTGGCAAAGTCGCCGCCGCTCTGCTTTTGTTGCGGCCCAACTTTTAACCCCTAATTCGCATTGTTAAGGCATTCTTGATTATCCTCGGACTCCTTTGAACTCTTGTCCAAGAAGCACTAGACACGGCCCCATCGTTATTACGGGCGGGAAAGGAAGGGAACAGGACGCGCATAGCCCTGTTAGCAGCCCTAATGGGGTTGTGTCTGGTGAGCAGATGCGGGCCGCTCCCGCCGTCACCGAGGAACAGCTCATACAACAGGCATTCAATGACTGCCTGCTGGCTGCTAGTGAGATATCTGCGTGTTAGATTGAGGAGACCACAAAAGCGACCAACGAGCCGTTGCCGTCCCACTCCCGGCCAGATGCGGGAATGGGCAAGGGTCCTAGCCAACTTGTTGGCACCCCTCGCTCGCAGAGGCGAAAGCCAGCCGCGCCGTGGTTATCTGCCACCGATGGGATTGAATCTTGCTCACGTCCTCGCGTAACTGACTGGCAGAAACGGTTTCATCGTATGACCATTTTTCTGGCCTACCGCCTTCATGTCGCACCGTTTCTGCCAGCAGCTCTCCTAATTCCCGTTCCGCCCACAGTTTGAGTTCGGTAGCATAGTTCTGGGCCTCTCGACTGCCGTCGCACTTCTTGAGGTAGTGCTGGATCGCTCACCTTTTCCCTTGCCAGGGAAGCACCGAGCGTGGTACAGGGTGAGCGGTATCCACGAATAAGAAGGGGGATCTATGCGGACTGCGTGCTACGTTGTGATGCTATTCTCGGTTTGGATTTATTCACGTGCCGATGCTGCCGTGCTGTGTGCGCCGAGATCAGGGGCCGTAAGCGTACGCGAAGCGTGCAAGAAGAACGAAACCCAACTTGATCCGGTTGCCCTCGGGTTGCAGGGACCGCGAGGGCCGAAGGGAAACACAGGTGATCCAGGACCCCAAGGCCCAATGGGGCTGCAAGGGGACAGGGGCTTGCAAGGGATGCAAGGAGAGAAAGGAGAAAAGGGGGATCGAGGGCTACAGGGCATAGTGGGACCTGCCGGACCAGGAGCCGTGGTCAAAGATGCGAATGGGGTGTTTGTCGGTGTAGTTTTTGATCGGGGAGCGCCGAACTTCGCCCTGCGCCAAGCGGGAGATATCGGGGTGTATTTTGTGGTGACCGAAGAGGGGATCCCTGAAAGTAGTTTAGTCCATCTGGATCACGAGAGCACGGATTGCAGTGGACCGGCATTCTTTCCAACAAATGTTGATCTCTCTTTATTTCGTCAAGGAGCAGTACGAGGCACCACTCTCTACTACGCTTCAAGTCCTGTGGTTATGCCCACCTCTCGCTCCTCTTCTGACTCCCCAGTCGTCGGCTGTGGAGGAGGGGTCTTTATCCCCCCGAACATCTGCTGCCAGCAAACCGCCCCTCAAACGTTCCCCCATTATCTTGCGGGAACCATTGATCTCAGCCCCTTCATTCCCCCATTTCATGTGGAGGTACAGGAGTAAAATAGGTGTAGCGTTTCCGTGAGAAACAGCCGTATCTTACGTGGTGCCGTCGGTGGACGCTCTAGTCGGCCTGACCACCGTGTTCTTCCGGTTCCGAAAGAAAAGATTCCCACCCTAGCGTCGAGGTGAGGCCGAACCGTTGGGCGATCTGAATCAAGTGTAAGATCCGGCCCGGCTGGTGAGGATGGGCTTGAAACTGCCGCCCGGCTTCGCGCACGGCGAGTCTAAGTTCCTCCTCACTCGCGCCTGGGGGTGGGAGTGGGGGGAGGTCGATCGGTAAGGTCTCGGCGTGTTGTTCGAGCTTGAGAAGCCGGCGCTCTAATTCTCTCATGGTTTTCCTGACGCATGACGTTTTTCCAACGTTTCAATGCGGGCCGTCAAGTCTTCAATCTCGACGGCCTTGACGGCCAAGTCTAACACCGATTTGGCGGCGTTCACTCGTGCGGGGGCAGGAGCGGTGGCATCGGTCATCACGTCCCGTAATGTGGTGACGGCATCACTGGCGGCTTGTTGCAAGCGGCCCGTTGCGCGCTGGACGGCTTGGCGTCGGGCTTCCCGATACGCTGCCACAAAGGGCGGATCATTGAGCCAGCGGTACAGGGTTCGCGGGGTGATCCCTGCCTTGACCGCCACTGCTTCAACTGTCGGTTCAGTCAACAGAGCAGTCAGAGCGCATTCTTGTTTACCTGACAGATTTTGTGACATTTTGCGACATTTCCTCTGCGATCACCCTGTTGATAAGCGTAGACATTCCTCGTCGGTCATGCCTTGTCTAGAAACCAGTTGATAGTAGACTTGCCGCACCGTCATCGGAAGGTGCTTCGATAAAACCTCGTAGGCAGTCTCAATGAGGCGCAGTGTTTTCGTGTGCTTGCTCATGCCGCCCCCCTTGTCTCGCTGTGTGCCGCCAGTCCGGTCCCTGCCCAGTCGCGCCCGCACGTCGTTTCGACTTCCACAGGGACCGTCTCACCGATAATCTCGGTCATGGCTGCGGTCATGTGCTGTCGCAGCCACGCCGCCGTCTGCTCCGCGCAGTCTTGCGGACATTCCGCGACGATCTCATCATGCACACACGCAATGAGACGTGCATCGGGCACCTCAGCCCGATGCTCATAGAGGCGCGCTAACGCGAGCTTGAGCCCGTCCGCACCCGTGCCTTGCACGGGGGAGTTGAGGGCGACGGTGTATTTCGTCACGTCCAAGCGGCGGCGGTTCATCATCGTGAGTGTGTCTACGTGTGTGTCGTGGTCCAACTGTACGCCGACGTGCTGATGCCAGCGGGCGAGCCCTGGGTACGCCTGAAAGAAGCGTTGCCGGTGCGCCTTCGCCTGGTCTTCACTGAGCGTGACTTTGTAGTTCGTTGCCGCATACGCCTGGCGTGCCTTCGCTCCCATCCCGTACAGCAAGCCGAAGTTGAGCGCCTTCGCGAGCTGCCGTTGCTCTTTCCCTACCTG
>JANMSE010000583.1:0-4234 GCA_031389045.1 Deltaproteobacteria bacterium
TTCCCGCCGTCAACACGGAATACCCGTTATTGATAAGTGCGCGTTCGAGACCTCGCATGGTTACCTTGTCGTCATCGACGCATAGGATAACCGGCGCTCTGGGACCAGTCATTCAGTTCTCCCTTATTCCAATTTGAAACAATGTTGACCTTCATTCTCCCCCAGCGGAGAGAACAACAAGGACAGTCAGCCGCTTCTGGTATTGTTATCGGTACTTGGGCGATTTTTTTTACTCTTCGACGGCCAGCAATGTGAAAAAATATCAACCGCTCATCGGCGAACCCTTCTGGGCGAGCCCTTCTGGGCGAGCCCTTCTGGGCAATGGCATGAAGGTAAGGAAGTTTTTGTCGCAGGAGAAATCACCCCACGCCTCCCCTTGCCGGGGGTTTCAACCCCCGGTTTGCTGCGAGCAGCGCCTTTCGGCTTAATGCCATTGCCCGGGAGCGTGGGGTGCATTCTCACTGCCTACGTCGCGTGTGCAAAAAAGCCTTGCTCATCAAGAGCAATCGGAGAAGAGCCGAAAAACTTTAAGGAAAACATGTCATGCCGCAGGTCGCGGGTTGCAATTCCGCGCGCGCGACTCTATCCTGCAAGGCGGAAATCAAGGCGAAGAGCCCACGGAAAGGGAGGCACGTATGAAGAAAATGTTGTTGAGTGGAATTGTGATGGCCGGTCTGTTGTCGCCGAGCCTTGGTCTTGCGCATCCTCCTCCAGGAAGGACCCCAGGTGGGGAGTTCGCAAGAGGAATTGCAGCGCCGGTTCTCAGCGTGGTGTATTTCCCAGTCAAGTTTGGCGTGAGTGTGGCGGGCGCTTTTCTTGGTGGAGTGAGTGGGTTTTTAACCGGCGGAGACGACCGGGCCGCCGAGGGGATTTGGCACCCAACGGTTGGTGGCTCCTACTTTATTACCCCCACCACATTAACCGGCGAGCGTCGGTTCTTGCCTTTTGATCATGGCGACGATGCTCCACCACGATACCAATCCGCCCCAGAGAGATCTTTGGGTGGCACCCCATCCCAGTAAAGTAAAGCGACGCACTCTCCCCCGGCTCAAACCGGGGGACTCTCTCCCCGCATCTGCTCAATGGCATTAAGTTAGGGGGAGTCCGAAGTTCCCTCTCCCGGCTGGGAGAGGGCTAGGGTGAGGGAGATTGAGTGATTTTTCCTTTATTTTTCACGGTACGACTCAATCCGTTGGTAATCACGCTCTGGCTTAACTTAATGCCAGAGCGCACCTGCTCTCCTGTCTAAGGGAGAGCCGCCACCACATTCCGAATCAGTCGGAGTCCGACCTCTTCGCCAAGCGTGAGGATCGACTCTGGATGAAACTGTACCGCTGAGAGTGGCAGGCTCTCATGCTCAATGGCCATAATGACACCATCTTCACTTTCTGCTGTGACCTTGAGACAAGAAGGCAGCTTGTCTGGGAGCGCGAAAAGTGAGTGATAGCGGGCGGCGGTGAATTCTCTTGGTAAGCCTCGGAAGAGACGCCCACCGAGGGTGCGGATGCGCGTGGGCTTTCCGTGCATCGGGTAAGACAACACCCCCAGCGTCCCGCCAAAATGTTCAACCATTCCCTGCAATCCGAGACACACGCCAAAAACGGGCAAGTGGTGGGCAAGTACCGCCGTGAGGGTGCCCGAAACATCAAAATCTTTTGGGGTGCCCGGACCGGGTGACAGGACCACTAAATCTGGTTGCAGTCGGTTCAGCTCTTCGTGTGGAAACCCTGCCCGTAAAGTGACCACTTCCGCGCCGGTTTGGCGTAGGTAGTTCGCCAGCGTATGCACGAAGGAGTCTTGGTGATCGACCAAGAGGATACGTTTGCCGATCCCTGGTAAGGCGGGGACGGGTTGTGTTTCCAGGGCGACGTTACGCGGGCGGCGCAAGGCGTCAATGAAGGCTGAGGCCTTGAGGTGGGTTTCCTGTTCTTCCTCGTCTGGGTCGGAGTCATAGAGTAATGTCGCCCCAACCCGAATTTCCGCTACCCCGTTGTTGACGCGAATCGTGCGCAGGGTCAGCCCGGTATTCATGTTGCCATCGAAACCGAGGACGCCGACCGCGCCCCCGTACCACGCACGGGGAGATTTTTCGTGATCCTCAATGAATTGCATGGCCCAGGCTTTCGGTGCCCCGGTGACCGTCACCGCCCAGGTGTGGGCGAGAAACGCATCAAGCGCATCAAACTCCTCGCGTAAATGCCCTTCGACGTGATCGACGGTGTGGATGAGGCGCGAATACATTTCAATCTGCCGACGACCAATAACCCGCACGCTTCCCGGTTTGCAGATTCGTGACTTGTCATTGCGATCGACGTCCGTACACATCGTCAATTCGGATTCATCCTTGGTCGAATTCAGGAGCCGTTGAATTTGGATGGCATCGCTGATGGGATCGGTGCCACGGGCAATAGTGCCAGAGATCGGACACGTCTCCACGCGGTCGCCGTCCACCCGCACGTACATTTCTGGCGAAGCACCGACCAGATATTCATTCTCCCCGAGATTGATGAGAAATCCATACGGAGCCGGGTTCCGTTCGCGCAGACGACGAAACAGCTCCGATGGCGGAGCTGGGCACGGTCCAAAGAACGTTTGCCCAGGAACAACCTCGAAAAGGTCGCCTCGCCGAAAGGCTTCACGAGCGATACGGACTCCCTCGGCATATTCTCCAGGTTCGTGGTCAAAGGGGCGCTCGACTCGTTCGCTGCTGACGTAGGGGTGAGCGACAGTGTCCCGTGCGAGTCCGTGGGTGGTGTTTTCCGCAACCTCGAAATCGTAGCGCTGACGTACGGCGTGTTCGCGGCGATGGTCAATGATAATCAGTTCGTCGGGCAGATAGAGCACTAAGTCACGTTGTGTGGTTGGGCGTTCTAGCCGTAGGCGTAGCGGTTCAAACTGAAACGCGAGGTCGTAGCCAAACGCGCCATACAGACCGAGGTGCTGGTCATCCGGGCTGGAGAAGAGGTCAGTCAGTGCGCGGAGCACCGAAAAGATCGAGGGTTGCTTGCTGCGTTGTTCTTCGGGGAAACGACCGCTGGGCGTCGCGATCGTCCCATTCACATCATTGTCCTGTTGTTCTATGTGGAGAACAGAGGGAAGCGCGCGCAACGTCGCGGTGATAATGGGGAGGAGCACGAGCCCGCGTGGATTCAGCGCGGAGATGCGAAAGGTGCGATCACGCGAGACCAACGCCAGGGGTGGGTTACAGAACCCGATGTCCCAGCGGGTATAACGTCCGGGGTATTCGTAACTGGACGCGAGTAAGACGCCACGCCGACTATCGAGCGCATCAATGAGCGGCTCGACCGCGCCTTCGATAGGAATGTTTTCGATGACGCGCCGGATGTTAATGCCACCACGTGTGAGGTAGGTTTCGACACTGGGAACAGAGGCGATACGACTGGCCATAGCCTTCTCCTTTTTCATTGCCAGAGCCTAGCCCCTCAAATGACAGGACCGCAACCTTGGATTGAAGGCAGCGGTCCTGAAAAAAGAAAAGCCGCCTCATATCCAAGACGGCTCCGTTGATGCTCGTTAGACAACGTCCGGGCCGCCGATTAGGGCAGCCACCACCAACAGCGATCAGTTCGCGGACGGTTTGTTTGCACGGGCGCTATGGTGGCAGGAGGAGGGGAGATCGTCAAGAGCGCGCGATAGATGAAGGGTGACTCTATTTTCGTCTTCCCATTTTTGCCTTTGGCCTTTTGCCTTTTGATTTGCTGGGAGATTCCCCCTACGACCTTAAATCACTGACAGCCCAAGGTGAAGGCTTAACGCTTGGTCAAGGGTGTCTTGTGTTTCTCTGGCAATCCGCCCCGCTCGTTTGATGACGCGCCGTCGATCATACGTCATAATCATCGACGCGTTCGCGACGCGCGCTTCTTTCAAATCAGATCGAGGCGTGCGTAAGTCGACCATGTATGCGCGCCGTGCACGCTCTGCTGTATAGGCTTGCGTGGGAACAATCGTAATCGCTTGTCCATGCTGATTCGCGATATCATTGGAAACAACCACACAGGTCCGAATCTTTTGTGGTTGTGCGTCCAGCAAAGGCTGGCGCGTTCAGTGGGAGACAGTCCCACCAGGGAAAAAGCCAGACCCCTGCAGCAATTCCCGGATAGCGCTCGACCCCAGTAAAGACGGGGAGATTGGGGTTAGCTTTTCGTAAACCGCCATGCGAAAATCGCGTGCGGAGAGACCATCCCATCTGTCTGGAGGAGGTGTCCATGGCGAG
>JANMSE010000590.1:0-1826 GCA_031389045.1 Deltaproteobacteria bacterium
TTGAGAGCAGTTTAGAGTGGCTTCACTCTCCAATAACCGCGCGGATCAGTCGGGGCGGTCCCGACGTGCTCGACCAGCCCGAGTCGCTCAAGCTCGCCAAGGTACTTGAGCGCGGTGGGCCGCGAGACGCCGATGATGTCCATCAATTCGCTGGTGGTCGCGCTCGTCTGCCGCGTGAGCGCCTCCATTAGTTTAGCAAGTGCCGGGGGGCAAAGTTCGCAAGAGGCGAGCGAACTAGGAGAACCAACGGCTTAGACGCACTCCGGGATGGCTCGGCGCACTCTTCGGACTCTCGCTCCATGGTGCCGTCGTCTCAGTCGCTGCCGTCGATCCCCTCGACATCCGTTCCGCCCCCTCAATTTCGCCAACGTCGTTCTGGCCCTTCTGCTTCGCCAGGGTCATCCCGAGCGCGGCACGCTCAATCCAAGCCTCTGGGCTCTCCCTCCCCTTCTGATAGACGCTGTACCCAACAGTCACTGAAAACCTCCAGTCGTCAAGGAGATCCTTCCATAATCCTGGGTCCACTACTGCAAGCCGAATCGTTTCCACAATCACCGGGACGGGTGTTAGGCCAGGGTCGCCGATCAACGCGAAGAACGTGTCGTCGCCGCACCTCCCGCTGGCCGTCACCTGCTCATCCCGTACCAAGACCCTGGCAACTGATGCTAGGACTTGGTCCCCCAACGCTACGCCAAATCTCTTGTTGATCAGGGTTTGGCCATCGATGTCCAAAAAAATGATGACGGTCCCCAGGGCCGACGGTTCCGAGGCCATGCGACCCGGCAGGATCTCTTCCACCCATTTTCGCCAACGATCCTTCATAAGCGCAGTGTCCGTGGGTTGCTCTTCCGCCTGAAACAACGTCTCGAAATCGATGAAACCCTTTAAGTTATAAGCTCCCGTGCTTACAAAACGGAGCGGCCCGCCATCACAAAGCCCTTTCACTAGGGATGACACCCAAACCGACTCGGATGCCGCCTCGTGGCAGATCCTGGCGGCGCGTTGCACTGTGTGTCCGAACAAATCGCCGTCCGATACTTGGGGCTCTCCCACATCCACACCAACTCGAACCGCGATCCCTAGTTCGCTGAGGGTCTTTCGAATCCTAAGCCCGGCATTCACGGCTGCGGACGCAGAGTAAAAGAAGCACATGATCCCATCGCCGAGACTCTTAGTCTCGAAGCCTTCCAAGTCTGCCAAAACCTTTCTAACCACAGCATCGTGCTGCTTGACGACAGCAAGAGAGCGATCGCGCAGTTTTTTGGTCAGCCCGACCGAATCAACGAGATCAGTGAAAAGCACCACCCTGATGTCCCTGTCGTTTCTCATTGCGGCAGCAGTATCATGCAGATCGCGTTGCCTGACAACGGTCGGTGCGTCCGCAATCAGGGTTCTACAGCGCCCTAGAATCATGGCTGCTGGTCGAAAGGTGAGGATAACTTGCTGGACCGCGCGACCGGGCACCCCGCTCGGGTTGGGAATGGGTGACAACCGCTCCCCCCTTCCAAGACCTTGAGGGCGCGGCAACGGATTCCCGCCTGTCCGTAGCCGGCGCACCCGCTCGCGCTTGCGTCGCGCAGTGGGCTCGCGCTTTACTGAACCACATGTGCGGTCGATTCACCATGACCGACGAACAACTGGAACCGCTCGCCCGGGACCTCGGTGTGCCGGTCGAATCGCTGCCACACACCCGGCCGCGCTTCAACATCGCGCCCACGGACGAACACTTCATCGTGCGTGTAAAGGCTGAGCAGGCGGAGTTGCTGCCAGCGCGCTGGGGGCTGGTCAACTCCTGGGCGAAGGACAGCAAGCGCGCCGCCCAGCAG
>JANMSE010000605.1:0-5234 GCA_031389045.1 Deltaproteobacteria bacterium
AAGCTTATTGAGCGCTATCTCTATTATTTTGTTCTCATTACGAAGCACGGAACGTATATTGATGGGTTCGCTGGACCTCAGTATTCGGACAAAGAAGACGCTTGGGCGGCAAAACTCGTTTTAGAGAGCGAACCACGGTGGTTGCGAAAATTCTACCTTTATGACGCAGAGAAGGAGCAAGCGAAGCATCTGGAAACTTTAAAGAGATCGCAGCCTCCTCCTAATACTCATCGCGGAGAAGCGAAGCGATTTATTCACGTATCGAGAGGAGATTTCAACATTCTTGTAAGAGACTTATTGCAGCCCGAAAACATCAAGCAGACAGAAGCCACTTTCTGCCTGCTTGATCAAAGAACATTTGAATGTCACTGGTCGACTCTGCAGGCGTTAGCCGACTACAAGACTGCTGGCAACAAGATTGAACTATTCTATTTTCTTCCTAACTCTTGGCTTGATCGAGCGTTGGTTGCTCAGAAGAAATCTGAGGACGTAGAAAAATGGTGGGGGCGCGAAGATTGGCAAAAGTTGAGAAGAATGAGATCTTATGAAAGGGTGGCAATTTTCACGAGGCGCTTTAAAGAAGAACTTGGGTATCGCTCGGTAAAGCCGTGGCCGATTTTCGAACGAAAAAACGGAGGGGGTTCCCTTATGTATCATATGATTCATGCAACCGATCACGAGATAGCCCCTAGTCTTATGGCGCGAGCCTATCGCCATGCCGTGCGCCCTAAAGAAACGCAAGAACAGCTCGAACTAGAGTTTGGGATTCGATAGCGAGCACCATTGGGAGTTCTTCCCCGGCCTTGCAAAGCTCCACGAATAAGGAAATACTGCGTCCGCTCGCGCACCCTGAGGAGAGCATGGAGAAACACATACGCTCAAAAGTCATCGCCATCGGACGGCCCCTACGGGTCGAGTTACAACTCGACGGCGAATGGCTTGATCGTTTGCGCACCCTCCTGCAAGAAATGGGAGGAGGCGACGGGACAACGTACCCTCTCCATCGCTACCTTGAAGAATTACTCGAAGCCGACATTGTCTATCGAGAGAGCCACCATACCCGTCGCCGTGGGCCGTTCGTGCAACGAGAAGCGATTATTCGCTGGCTACGGGAACAACGCACTGCCCCCAGGACAGCCGCGAGCAAACGATAAGACGTGGTGACGAGCTCGCTGGAGACCGAGACCCTCTCCGCGAAGCACTTCACGACAGTAGCAGAGGGCATGACCCTCGCTCTTGCAGGACTCCCTTTCGAGCAGACTCATGAGTGTCGCAAATCTGCGGATCGTGTTAGTTCGACCGCAATACTCAGGGAATATCGGGGCCACGGCCCGCGCGATGGACAATTTTGGCATGCAAAGCCTCGCGCTCGTCAATCCAGCACCCGTGCATCGCCAGCAGGCGGAAACGATGGCGGTCCATGCCCGCGCGATTCTTGACACGATGCAAATCTATCCTTCTTTACGTGCGGCGGTCGCCGACTGTGGCCTCGTGGTCGGAACCACCTGTCGCCCAGGATTATATCGCGAACATGCCGTCCCCCTACGGACACTGGCGCCAACACTCGTTGCCGCCGCGATAACGAATCGTGTGGCCCTGGTCTTCGGCCCGGAAGATAGCGGACTTTCCAATGAGGACCTGCGCTGTTGCCATCAACTGCTCACGATTCCCACCAGCGCGACCTACGCCTCG
Organism: Deltaproteobacteria bacterium; assembly: GCA_031389045.1. Lineage (GTDB taxonomy): Bacteria > Desulfobacterota > Binatia > Bin18 > Bin18 > JABFSC01. The sequence continues at coordinate 1,693 of JANMSE010000605.1, forward strand.
CTGAATCTCGCGCAAGCCGTTGTTCTGTGTTGTTCCGAAATTTTCCTGGCCGCTCAGAACGTGGAGGAGACCATCCCCCCGGCGCTTGCCGTCGCCGACCGGCAAGAGGTGATGTACGAGAAACTGAAACACGCGCTCCTGCGCATCGGGTTCCTCCACCAGGATAACCCTGACCATATCATGCTCGCGCTCCGCCGCCTCTTTGGACGCGCGGGACTCGAAGAGCGCGATGTGCGGATCCTCCTCGGCTTGGCACGGCAAATCGACTGGTATGCCGGTGGTGGCTGGCGTACGCCGGAGGCGACCACGGCTTCACAAGCTGTCGGACACGCGCACGAACCCCCTCCTCCCTCTCCCCCATATCATGGCTGAAATTATTCGCTTTGATGACATTATTCAGAGCCGGCGCCGCCAACGCGAGCACGCGCATCTGCATGCGTGCATGACGGCCATTGAACAGAGTCTCCAACTGCAACTCGAAGACTTCGCGCGGGCTCCCACGGAAGAATTGGCGGTGCGGGCTGGGAAGATTCGCAAACTCGGCGAGCTGCTCGAATATGCGACCAGCTTGTTGTAACGGAGCTGCTGGCGTTGTTGGTGGCGTCGTGCCGCTTCTCAAAAAATAGCGCAAGGAATTTCCAGGAAGAAAGGACATTATGACAAAAACGAGCACGGCGACATCGCCGACCGCGCCGAAACGAGCCGCCGCCAAAAGCACGACTTCCAGCCCAAAGACCCGGGTCCGGGTAGCAACAGAAACTCCTCTGCCCGACCCAGTCTCACCCCCAGCTCTTGACCTCATGGCGGTTGTCACCGAACGGCTCACGGCCTTGGAGGAGAAAATTGTTGGCGGACTCTCGTCCTTGACGGAGGAACTTCGCGCCCTGAAGACCGCCACCCCAGGGGAACCGCCCGCGCCTGAGAGCATCGCGACACCTGATACCCTCTTACCGTTGATCGCCGACCTCATCCGCCGCAATTTGATGGAACAGATGAATCCGGTGATTGCCTCCCTCAAGCGCCTGGAAGAGCGCGTGGGGTTTATGAGCAACCGCCTCAAACAACCCCCTCCTCCAGGGCCAGATCACAACAGGCAAAAGCCCCCCTGGCGGCACGATCAGCAACAGCGTCACAACCGCCCTCGTGGTCCGCGACCTGGAGGCGGTGGTGGCGGAGGCGGAGGCAGTGGCAGTGGCAGTGGCGGACCGCCGCAGGGACAATCATGGACTCCGCCTTCCGCTGCTTCCGTGCAGGGGCACTTTGCTCCGCGTCCTTTACGTGGCGGGGAAATCGGCATTCCGAGAGATGACGACGAATGACCCTTCTCGTCGCCGTGGGCATTGCTTGTTTCTTTACTTTCCGCTTTGCGGTATGACTGACCAAGAGCCCACCGCCTTCACGACCGAAGGCAAAGGAGACAGGACGTGGCACGTATTACTGTTGAAGATTGTTTACAAAGGATCCCCAATCGCTTCGAATTGATTGTCGTCGCCGCGCGACGCGCGAAAGATTTGCTCAAAGGAGCACCTCCAATGGTCAGTTCCGAGAATAAGGAAGCAGTGACCGCCCTGCGCGAGATCGCCGCGGGGAAAGTCTGGCCTGTTCATCCCGTCGAAGAGATCAAATAGGTGGCACGCAAGGATTTTTATACGGTGCTGGGCGTCAGCCGCACCGCCTCGCCTGAAGAGATCAAGAAAGCGTATCGCCAACTCGCCCGCAAATACCACCCCGACGTCAACCCCGGCAAGAAAGACGCCGAGGAACGCTTCAAGGAAATCTCTCAGGCCCACGACACCCTAGCCGACGAACGCAAACGCAAGCTCTACGATGAGTTCGGTGAAGAAGGACTGCAAGCGGGCTTCGACGCCGAAAAGATGCGGGCCTACAAACAGGGGAGTGGTGGTGGCGCTCCTTTTGGTCGGAGTAGTGGACGGAGGCCGTCCTCTGACGCGGGCTTCAACTTTGAAGATTTGATGGGGGACTTATTTCGCGGCGGTGGCGGCGGCAGACGCACCGCACCGGTCGAGGAATCGGGAGAAGACCTTGAGTACGGTCTGGACCTGAACCTCCTCGAATCTATTCGTGGCGCGGAAAAAACCGTCTCCGTGCAACGGCCCACTCCCTGTCCCACGTGTCACGGGTCTGGGGGGCGTGGGGACCGACGTGCGATCACCTGCCCAGAATGTCAGGGACATGGGCGGGTGAAGGCGGAGCCCAAGACCGCTTCTTTCGCGCGGACTTGTGCTCGCTGTGGCGGAGAAGGTCATCTGAGGGTAGGGAATTGCTCCCCGTGTGGTGGGAGCGGTCGCATCACCACCCCGGAGCGACTCACCGTCAAGATTCCGGCTGGTGTTGATGACGGCTCGCGGATTCGTCTCGCTGGCAAAGGGGCCGCGCTTGCTCCTCACGGACTGACCGGAGACCTCTATCTGGTGATTCGAGTGCAACCGCATCCGGTCCTCAGTCGCAACGGGCTTGATCTTTCCCTTGACGTTCCTGTCACCGTTGGTGAAGCGATCAATGGCGCCACCATCACCGTTCCCACTCCCGGAGGGGACGTCAAGGTCAAGATTCCGCCAAGCAGTCAAAGTGGCCAGACCCTGCGTCTCAAGGGCAAAGGCGTCGCCGATACCAAAGCGCATACGACCGGAGACCTGTACTTGAAACTGATGATCCAGGTTCCGAAAGATGGTGGCGACCGTGCCCGGCAAGCGGCTGAGCTGTTGGATCATTACTACAGCGAAAATCCTCGCCAACATCTGCGGCTCTAAGCGTCCGGCCACGCAGTTCTTGACGCACAACCGACTTTGCGGTGTTCCCCAACGCTCAGCCACGGTCCGCTGGCGGAGGCAATGATCTTGATACGAGGGAGAGGCATGGAGAGTTCCACCTGGTGGTACCTTGCGCGGGAGAATGAGTTTCCCAATGTCGGCGACTTTAAGCTGCTCCGGTTGGCGAAACGGTCCGTCCTTGTCGTGCGCGGGGAAGATAATCAGCTCCGCGTGCTGCTCAACGTCTGTCGTCATCGGAGTGTCCCCGTCTGCCGCCGCGCGCACGGCAATGCCCGCACCTTCACCTGTACTTTTCATGGGTGGGTCTACAACACCAAAGGAGCCCTGATTGGCGTCCAAGGTTCTGGTCGCACTGTGCGTGAATTCTCGGAACGCGAGGGGCTCCGACCCGTGCCTCGCGTGGAAACCTCTGGTGGGCGACTGTACGCGAGTCTTGAAGCTGACGGCGAAAGTCTGGAAACGTATCTCGGCAAGGAACAAGGAAACGCCAGGACTGAGGACTGAGGCCGCGATCCCATTTAGAGTGGTTCCTCACAGAACCGTTCTTGTGTGCTGACGTGGGCACAACGCAACGTACCGCCGGTGTTCTTCTTTCATGACACTGCACCTCCAACCACGGCGACTTTTGGCGGTAACGGTCTTTTGGGCGCTCTGTGGCGCGGCCCCTTTTTTACAGGCGACCCCTCTCACGCTCCATCTCCACTTCACGAACATCCAGTACAGCGCCTGGCTCATCCCCGAGCTGCACCT